>CAZQPV010000108.1:0-8107 GCA_964595265.1 uncultured Fimbriimonadales bacterium | reverse complement strand
ACCCACTTGATGCGCGGGCGTGCCAAAGTGCTGGCTTACATTGTCCAGTACCAGCCTGCTCTGGTGGGTGGGGCGGCGCGTATCCAAGAGGCGGTGCGCCAGCTGGAAGCGCAGGGGAAGTCGTCCGAGCAGCTAACCTGTGCCGAAGAGTATGCCTTAGCCCATCCGAAACGCAACCAGCGCCCCTTGCGCCGCGCCTGCCTCAAGATAGCACGGTTTCTCGAATTGCCTTTCATGCGGTGAGAAAGCCCAGAAATGAAGCCTGCAAGGGAGACACAGGGCGTCGCAGGCTGATGTTTCCAGCGCGTTCAGGTTGCGCCCCCCCTACTCCCCCGCCTGTCCGAAACGGAACAATACAATCAGCAGGTCTGCATCGTCTACGCGCCCGTCGCCATTCAAATCTTCAGGCAGGCTGGAACCCACCCGTCCGAAGGCAAACAGCACGCGCAGGAGGTCGGCGTCGTCGATGCGGTTGTCAGCGTTCACATCCCCATTTATCAGAGTGGCGCTGAGGCTCATCAGGCAATTGTTCACGCCCACATTCCGCACCACTTTGCGCAGCCAGTGCGTGCCCTGAAACGCCACATCGTAGACGCCGGCTGGCACCTGATAGAGGAAATAACGCCCGTCCGCTTGAAGCACCACCGTTTCCACACGCAGGGGATTGGAACTGCCAGCGGGATACACTTCCACACGAATGGGCTGACCTGCTGGGCTGCTCTGCCACTGCTCGAGGGTAATCTGCCCCGAGAGGCGATAAGTGCGGTCGGGGGCGGCGCGCACACTATAACTCCACGCCTGCATGAGCTGACTGGATGCTGCCCAAAAGCCCACATTATCATCGTTGGGGTTTGTGCTGTAGGTCACCCAGCCCGTAATCTGGAGCGGATAAGGCAACAGAATCTCGATGGTGGGCGTGTTGGATTGCCATTCTGAACTCCCACCCTGAAGCCCGAACATGCGCCCCGTAACGGGAGGGTTAACGATCCACCCCGAAGGCGGTATCGCATAGCGCGCGCAGTCTGCATACGCAAACTGCGCGTCCCACAGCGTGCTGGAAACATGCATCGAGGAGAGCATGACAGGCTTAAACGCCTCGCCAGGGCGGTTATCGAGGGGAACCGAGCCGCTCACCGAAGCGCTCACGAACGCGACCAGCTCATTTAGGCGAGGCGGCAGGAGGCGTACCTGCAGATTCACCTGCAAAGTGGCTATCGTCCCTGAAAGCAGCAGCACCAGGTCGGAGCCTTCAATTCGGTGGCTCCAGCTTACAGGCGCTCCCTGATAGTAGCGTCCGCCCGACCAAAACGCGGGCATCAAAATCACCGAAGTGCCCCAGCTGGAGCCAGGACCGTAGTTCATGCGAAAGTAGCTGCTGTCAAGGTGCAGGGCGGCGTACTGGGGCGCGGAGGCGCCGTTTTGATAAAAAATCTCCAGCACATTTCCACGCACCCGCAGACTCCAGCCCTGTGGTGATGCCCCTGTGAGTAGTCCACTCAGCGCAAGCGCCAACGCCCAGAAACGGCACCACCCTCTTCTCATCAGTAAGCGCTCCCCGTGCCTTCAGTATACCTGGAGTTCATGACGCCAGGTGTCCCCATCAGGTATCCTATAGGCGTTATGACCATCAAGCCAGTGGAGTGGCGCGAGGGCGTCGTGCGGATATTGGATCAGACCCAGCTGCCAGAGCGCGTGGTGATTGACGAATACGACGATTGGCAGGGGGTGGCGGAGGCGATTCGTTCAATGAAAGTGCGCGGCGCGCCCGCGATTGGAATCGCGGCGGCCTATGGGCTGGCGCTCGCCTCGCTTTCATTCCCCGATGAGATGGAGGCGTTCCGCAAAGCTTTCGGCGAGGTCGCCCACGCTTTCGCGCAAACCCGTCCCACCGCTGTGAACCTCTTCTGGGCAATAGAACGCCTGCAACGGGTCGTCCAGCAAAGCGCCAGCGCAACAGAGGCGCGCCAGCGCCTGCTGGAAGAAGCCCACGCCATCCTCCGCGAGGACGAAGAAGCCGACCACCGCATGGCAGAGTACGGCGCCGCGCTGCTGCCCGATAACGCCCGCGTGTTGACCCTCTGCAACACGGGCGCGTTAGCCACCGCAGGGATCGGCACAGCGCTGGGCATCATCCGAATCGCCTATCAGAAAGGCAAACTCGCCCATGTGTATGCCTGCGAAACACGCCCACGCCTGCAGGGGCTGCGTCTGACCGCGTGGGAACTGTTGCAGGAAGGGATCCCCTTCTCCGCGATTGCCGATAGCAGCGCTGGCATACTCATGGCGCAGGGGCAAGTGGACGCGGTGATTGTGGGCGCCGACCGAATTGCCCGCAACGGCGACACGGCGAACAAAATCGGCACCTATACGCTCGCTGTGCTGGCGCACTATCACCGTATTCCCTTCTATGTCGCCGCGCCGGTTTCCACCTTAGACCTGAGCCTGCCGAGCGGGGACGCCATCCCGATTGAACACCGCGACCCCACCGAGCTGACCCACATCGGCGGCATCCAGATTGCGCCCACTGGCACACCTGTGTGGAACCCTGCGTTTGACTGCACGCCCGCGGCGCTAATCACCGCCATCATCACGGAGCGCGGTGTGGCGTACCCGCCCTATGAGCCGAGCCTGCGCACGCTGGTGGAATCAGGCGCTTCCCGCGAAGGGTAGGCGTGCTTACCAGTAGTCGCGCGGATCATACTCGTATTCGTAATCGCACAGCTCGCGCTTGAGGTCTTCGTAGTATTCCCACTCCCCTTCGTGGTACTCGTACTCCCAGTCTGCATCGGCACGCAGGTCTTCCGTCATTACTTCCCAATCGTCCCGAAAACGCTCCTCATAATCGGGGTAGTTCGGGTCATCGAAATAGTAGACCATCTTATACCTCCAACAGATTATAGTATACCTATGAGAGCATGCTTTGTCAAGTCCCCCACTTTGGCGCGAGATAGAGAATCCCGCGCCGAAGCATGGAGATTTAGGGCTGGCACTCGCTACACGGACCTCGCGAGCATTGGGTTTGGGTCGCGCTGGGATCGTAGTCGGGACGGAACAGCCACGGGTTGCAGCCGTCCCACCACAGGTTGCCAGGGCGCCCCTGCGAGTCGTACTGCGTGTACGGATCGGTGCGCCAGTCGGTATCCTTCGGGGCGAGTTGCGCGCCCAGCCGACGCCAGCGGGCGCTCCCATCCGCCAGCACAAAGACCGCACCCTGTGAGTGGATCCACATCGTGCCGTCCAGCCCGAACATCACCCCACGCGGATAGGCGTTCGCGACGGCGCCGCTGAGGCAGCTGAAGTAGCGACACGGGCGCGTCGGGTCGGTACACTCCAGAGACGGGTTCGTCAGCGCGAAGCCCTCCGCGGCTGCCTTCCCACGCCCCTCCCAGAACACAGGTAGGGTAGAAGGCGCGACCACGCTCGCCGCGCTCAGCCCGTGCAGCAGCCCGTTATAGGTATAGCTGACACGGGCAACAGGCGCCACCGTGTAGCTCACGCCGCTCAAGCGCACAGCAGCCGCCGAAGGGCACCCATAAATGCCCCAGTTTTTGATGTACGGCTGAACCGCGTTAGACCAGTGAACCTGATAGGCAGCCACCAGCGGGTGATTCGGGGGCAGGTCAGGACGCCATGTCGCGGGCGCCGCGTGATAACGGTTCCAGAGCCATGCCCCGCTGCCGCCCTCGCGTCCAAAGCCCAGCGGAAAGGTCTCGTCATAGTCAGTCAAGTAGCCCGTCAGCGCCAGCCCCAGCTGACGCGAATGATTCAAACAGGCGGTCTGGCGCGCCTTCTCGCGGGCGCTCGCAAACACAGGCATCAAAATCGCCGCCAGCACCGCAATAATCGCGATTACGACCAGCAATTCAATCAGTGTAAACCCTCGTGCGTTTCGCATGAGAACTTCCTCCTCCTGATGAAGGTGTGTGTATGCCGAGTCTGTGTCGGCGCTTGAGAAACGGCTAAATCAGCAGCACGCTCCAGTGCTGCAAGGTGAATCAGCAGAAGGAGGCTGCAGGCGGCGCACGAGGGGTTTCGAGAGTGTGCTTACAGAGAGGAAACTTGAGCGGCGCCTCCCCCCATCGCAGGACGAACTGTGCAGGGGGCAGCAGAATTTGGGGCTTCGCCGCAAGCGTTGCCGTAAGGCTAATCAGCGGCGCGAGCTTGTGGGGCAGGTCGCCCCGTTGTGGCGTGCGTGGGTGGCATACGCCACAACCCGCGCAGGTGTCGGGGTCTGGTGTGGCGAAGCTCCCGGAGGCTGGCTCACTCCGACAGCAGAGGGTTTCCTGCAGGTCGCAGGCGTACAGGCAGCCCACCACGACCGCAATTGGCGCTCCCATCAGCCAGAGCGCCAGCACCCACGCTAGCCATCGGAGCAACGGCTTTTGCATTGAGTGTATTATACCACACCTTCCAGGAGAGGCGAACGATTTTGAGGGGAGGACGGCTGAAGCCGTTCCTATAAAACGAAGCCGACCTGCGTCGGCTCCAGTAGCACGCGCATCCTGCGCGTGAACAGGGGCAGGATGCCCCTGCTACGGGGAGCCAGCGGAGGCTCACGCTGAAGCACTGCCACCAGCGCCTGATGCCGCTGGCTCCGCATGTCGCCTTTGAGCGCCCGCAGTCGCAACATCAGCAGGGGGTCAGGCTTTCGGTCTTCCGCAATCCCCCCACGATGCAGCAGCCACTGCTCCAGCGTCACGGCGTGATACACTTCATAAATCTCAGGCTTGAGCGCGGGAAAGGTCTCGCCAATCGTTTGGTCCCAGCGGAGTTTGCCCGCGTCCACCAGCCGCGCAATCAGCGTGGCGGTCATCGCCTTGGTGCAGGAACCGATGTGGAAACGGTCTTCTTCTCGCACGGGGGCCTCATCATCGGCGCGGCGTTTGCCTGCAAACGCAACATCCAGCACACGCGTACTGCTCAAAACCAGAGCGCCCAGCGCGGGAAGCCCGTACGCCTGACGGACTGAATCGACTCGCTGCTGTAACCTGCTCATTGCTTTCAGTATACCCTAATTTGCTGGTACCGTGAAAATGCCTGATGGGACGCAGGCGGCTCTTCTTCACACAACTGATGTTCGCTTTTTGCAGCGCGAGTGTACCCTTCTGCTCTTAATCGCTGCGAGCGGAAGTTTCCTGTATAAGTGGCGACTGTTCCAATCCAGCATACACAACATTTCCCCCAATTTTTCCTCGCCCCCCTTGACAAAACGCCCACTTCCATGCTATAATCTCCCCACACTTTTCTGGAACGGAGGGTTCAACGATGAGGCTGAATCTGAAACAACTGCGCCGAACAGGGCGCACAGGGTTCGGAAAGGTGCTGAGTGTGCGGTTGTCGGTGTCGCTGTGTGTACCCCCTTCGCTCGGCGTCGCCGCCGAAATGGAATACCGTAACCCCAAACGGGGGGGGTAAATACTGAGTTTAGTTATACTGTCAATGGATTTTCCCTGCTCCGTGTCGCTTTGCCTCTACTGCCTTCCCTCGTGAAACTGGCTCTGCTGACCCCGCAAGACCCCATCGGCGGTGGGGATGGTGGCTCAGGCGGAACTGCCGAAGATGACGGTGCCCTCACTGTGGCAGAAGCCAAACCGATTTTGTTCCCGCCTGCCCCGCTGGGTAGCGGCACACCCTACCCGTGGCAGGGCGCGTTCCCTGTGCCTTACGGCGTGGTCAACCCCGCCAACGGCAACCTGATGCTGATGTTCACCCTCACAGGCTGGAGCGGCAAAGGTCCCGATGTGACCTTCACCCTGTTCTACAACAGTCAGGACACCCGCACAACTGTGCTGGGCGCGGGCTGGCGCCACAGTTTTCTGGCGTCAGTGCAGGAAGCGGGCACAATCATCTGGGGTGGCACGACCTACCGCCTGGTACACCTGCACGAACCCGACGGACGCCTGCGTGTCTACTACTGGAAAGGCGGCGCCATCAGCGGCGCAGGCGACCCGATGCGCGGCGTGGACGATATTCTGGAGAAGCTGGACGATGGGCGCTATCGGCTGACCCGTCGCAATCAGATGAAGTGGTACTTTGACGCCACAGGGCGCCTGACAGAAATCCGCGACCTGCAGAACCGTGCGTTGACGCTGACCTACAACCCTGATGGCACGCTGCAGCAGGTCTCCGACGCCACTGGGCGCACGCTGCAGTTTACCTACCAGAACGGGCGTCTGCATACGATTACCGACCCGCTGGGGCGGGTGTGGACGCTGGCATACACGCCTTCGGGGCAACTGGAGCGGATTGTGCTGCCCGACCTGGTGTATCAGGGTGCCACGGAAGCCACGGGTGGGGGGTTCCAGTTTGCGTACACGAACGGCGTGTTGACGCAGATTACCGACCTGATGGGGCGCACGGTGGCGTTTGCCTATCAGAACGGCGAGTGGGTCGGCTTTGAGGCGTCGGGGGGACTGACAGGCGGCTTGCAGAGGCAGGCGCCTGGCGGTTGCAACCTGTCGGGGTATGCGCGGGTGCGCACCTATGAGGCGGGGGGCAGTCGGGCGACCTTCGCGTATGACGCCTACGGACGCCTTGCGGCGCTGGCGGACGGCGCGTGTCGGCTGACGCGCTTTGGCTGGGACAATAACACTTTCCGAATGCTCTGGCGCAGATCGCCCAGCGGGGCGGAGTGGCGGTATTTGTATGACACGCGTGGGAATGTGCGCGAGATTACCGACCCTGCGGGGCGCAAGGTGCGGATGGGCTGGAACAGTTTGAACCTGCTGGAGTGGGTGCGCGACGATTTGACGCCGACAGGGTTTGACCGTCTGCGCTATGTGTACGACCCCACGGGCGAGGGGCGTCTGGAGCGCGTGCGGGAGCTGGCGGGTGCGCCCCATCGCGGCGAAGCGCCCAGCTATGCCGAGACGGAGCTGGAGTGGCTGAACGGGCAGCTGTCTCGCATCAAGGACGCGCGGGGCAAGTGGACGGCGACCTATGGGTATGACTCGTGGGGTCAGTTGACGAGCGTGGCGGACGCGCTGGGGCACACCGACCAGAGTGTGCGGAACGCGCTGGGCTGGACGCTGAGCGCGACGAACGCGAACGGGCAGACAATCGTGAACCACTACGACAGCTGGGGACGCCTGCGCCAGAAGGAGACGCCTGAGGGCGTGATTACCTATCGGTACAACCTGAACGGGCAGATGACGGAGATGGAAGACCTGACAGGGCGCACGGTGTGGACCTACAACGCGCAGTCGGGTCTTTTGGAGAGCGAGCGTCGGGAGCGCTGGGTCAACGGGCAGTGGCAGACCGTGTGGCAGGTGGGGTATACCTACTATGCGGGCACGGGGCAGCTGGAGACGGTGACCTTGCCCGATGGGACGGTGGTACGCTACACCTACAAGGCGCTCACGGGCGAGCTGGACGAGGTGTGGCGTGGTCAGACGCTGGTGGTGAAGTATCACTACGACGACTTTGGGCGGTTATGGTACGAGGAGCGTCCGCGTGGGGATGGCACGGCGGAGCGGGTGTATTATGACTACCGTGTGGTGAACGGTCGGGCGACGGACGAGCTGGAGCGCAGGCGGTATGCGACGGCGTCAGGGGTGCTGGATCCGACGACGGGTCAGCCGCAGGTGAGCGAGTGGCGTCGCGAGGAGTACGAGCGCGACGGCGTGGGGCGGCTGGTGCGTTTGCGGGAGTCCTGGAACGGCGCGTTGTATGCGACGGTGGAGTATACTTATGACCATCAGGGGCAGCTGGTGAAAGAGGCGCGCACGGCGGCGTCGGGTGCGAACACGGTTTCGTATGTGGCGGAATACTGGTACGACCGTGTGGGCAATCGGTTGCAGCGGGTGCGCACGGTGGACGGCGCGACGACGACGGAGGTGTTGACTTACGACGATGCGAACCGTGTGGCGACGGTGAACGGTCAGGCGTGGCAGCACGATGCGAACGGGAATGTGACGGTGCGTGTGGTGAACGGCGAGCAGTGGGTATTGCAGTATGACTCGCAGGACAATCTGGTGCATGTGCAGCGTGTGGGCGCGTCGGCGGGCGTGTCGTATGCGTATGATGGTCTGGGGCGTCGCGTGCGCACGCAAGACGGGGTTGCTGGTGTAGTGGTGGAGTATGCGTACTCAGGCGATACGCTGGTGGC
>CAZQPV010000107.1:0-8136 GCA_964595265.1 uncultured Fimbriimonadales bacterium | reverse complement strand
TTGCCTACCTGTTTGGCGAGTTCACCAACTCTTTTGTGCTGGCAAAGATGAAGATTCTTACGCGGGGGCGCTGGTTGTGGGCGCGCACGATTGGCTCGACCCTCGTGGGGCAGCTGGTGGATACTGCTGTGTTCAGCACGGTTGCTTTCGTGGGGCTTATCCCTCTGAATGCGCTCATCACGATGATCCAGACGCAGTGGCTTGCGAAAACAGCCTACGAAGCGCTGGCAACGCCGATGACCTATCTGGTGGTCGGCTTTCTGAAGCGCGTGGAGGGGGTGGACGCCTACGATGTGGACACTAACTTCAGCCCGTTCGCTCTCGAGTAGTGAGGTTTGCCGTCCGAATATGGAATAACCTCTTCTGGAGGCGTCTCGGACGGCATGTTTGTTCTTATCGGCTATCTCGTGGTGTTTGGCGCCGTGATTGGTGGGTTTGTCATGCACGGCGGCAAGATTGCCGCGCTGATCCAGATCTCCGAATTTATCATTATCGGAGGCGCGGGAGCAGGCGCGCTTCTTGCAAGCAGCTCGCCTGCAGGCGTCACCGCAATCATCAAAGCGGTGCTGGGAGTGCTAAAAGGTAGCCCCTACAAGAAAGAGACTTTTCTGGAGCTGCTGACCGCGCTCTTTGCGCTGCTCACCTTAGCCCGCAAAGAGGGCTTGCTCGCGCTGGAACAACATGTCGAGCGTCCCGAAGAGAGTTCTCTCTTCGCTCAATATCCTTCCCTGCTGAACAACCATCATGCTCTGCATTTTTTGTGTGATACCATGAAGGTGGTGTTGACAGGCGCTGTGGGCGCGTTTGAGCTGGCAGAGCTGACCGAGACCGACCTGGAAAAGCATCATGAAGAAGTGATGCGCCCCGCCCACGCCATCAGCAAGCTGGGTGACGCAATGCCTGGGTTTGGAATCGTGGCGGCGGTGCTGGGAGTCGTTAACACAATGGCGCACATCGATGAAGGGCCCGAAACGCTGGGGCACAAAGTTGCGGCAGCGCTAGTGGGGACTTTCATCGGAGTTTTGCTAGCATACGGGGTCTTTCAGCCCCTTGCCTCGGCGATCGAAAGTAATCTTCATCCGGAGCATCAGTATATGGAGTGCATCCGTCAGGCGCTGATTGCGTTCGCACGGGGCGATGCGCCGCTGACCTGCATCGAGTTCGCCCGACGCAGTATCGAGCCAAGCCTGCGCCCCTCGTTCCAGGAGATGGAAGAGGCGGTCAAGAGCGGCGGCGCGTCAGCCCAAGCGGCATAACAGGAGTCTCTCTATGGCAAAAGACGGTGGCGAAATCCGCATCATCAAAAAGAAGAACGCGGGGCACGGACATCACGGCGGTGCGTGGAAGGTCGCTTACGCTGACTTCGTAACCGCTATGATGGCGTTCTTCCTGGTCATGTGGCTGATTGGGTTGGATGTGGAAACCCGCCGCGCGATTGCAGGCTACTTCCGCGATCCGACGGGGTTCTTCGAATCTTACCCGCGCACCAAAAATATCGTCAACATCAACGACACACAACCGCCAGGCGGCAAAAACACCACCGAAGACCCCCACCTGTCGGGCGAGAAGGGGTTTATGCCGCCAGGCAAAAAGTCGGGAACTAAAGACCGTAAGACCGAACAGGCACAAATGGAAGCGTTCAAAAAGTATCTGGAGTCGGCGCTGGCGAATATTCCTGAACTGGCGCGACTCAAGGAGCATGTTAAGATCGAGTTTGTCAAAGAGGGGCTGCGGATTGAGCTGATAGAGGGTCCCGAACCCGTGTTTTTCAAGCTGGGGAGCGCGGAGATCACTCCTGGCGCCCGACGCCTGTTGAGCGTAATCGCACAAGAGCTACGCAAGCTGGATAACCGCGTGATTGTGGAAGGGCACACCGATTCGCATCCCTACAAATACGGCAACGGCTACTCTAACTGGGAGCTTTCTACGGACCGCGCGAATGCGGCGCGGCGCGTGCTGGAAACGAGCGGCTTGTGGAAAGGTCAGGTCGCCGAGGTGCGCGGTTATGCCGACACGCGCCTGCGCATGCCCCAGAATCCCTACCACTATGCGAACCGTCGCGTTACCTTGCTGATACCGTATCAGAGTGCGGAATGAGGGGCGCCTTGCCCCCCGGCTGGGGGAGCAAGGCTTGATAGGTTAGCTGGAGCAGCTGGAGCCGAACTCAAACAGCACCGTCAGCAGGTCGGCATCGTCCACCACGCCATCGAAGTTGACATCGGTATTCTGCTGGCTTTGCGCCCCACCGAAGTCGAACAACACTGCCAGCAGGTCGGCGTCATCCACCACGCCGTCGGTGTTCACATCCGCCAGCGAGCAGATGGCAGGGGTGTCCGAGCCGTAGGTGTGAACAATGATAATCTCGGTGCTGGCGTTCGGGGCGAGGGAAACACTCCACTCCAGACTGATGTGGGCGTCATCGAGTTGATCGCCGCAGGCACCTGTAGTGTTGTAGCCGATGAACGCACCATAGTTTTGCCATGAAGTGGGCGTTCCGTAGTTATCCCAGACAATTACATCGGTACCGTAACCCATCGTGGGCGGTCCTCCTGCAGGCGTGTGGAGCCGTTTGGAGGCGTAGTAGTAGGTGTGCGGACCAATGCTGCTCATGGCACACCGCGTGGCAGGCGCGTTGAACTCGCCCTGCCAAGGGTAGAGCTGTCCTCCGAAGCTTCCCACGCCGACCTCGTCGTTCCTGTAGTCAGTCGCATCACCAGTACATATCCAGGTCCCATGCACGGTTTACCTTGAAGGAGACCGCCGAGCTGCCCGTGTTAGTAAAGCGGTACCGCTGCACGAGAAACGCCTTGCAGGAGTCCGAAGTACGGCGCGCTGCCTGAGTCAGCTCCACAGAAAGGCTAAAATCGGTACCCGAGACTTGCAAGGTGCTATACGCCGTGTCGTTCACCGAATCGCCATAAGCAATGTCCACGAAGTCAGGACCGCTTGTTAGCGACACGGTTAAAGTGGGTGGGTTGTCGGAGAATATGCCAATCCAGGGTGCATGGCTCGTCAAAATGCCGCGGTGTACGCCCTCGACAAAGAGGAAGGTTCCCGCACTGAAGGTCGGGAAATCAGGAGAGAAGCCTCAGGGTCGAAACGACCCGCTGCTAAAGCCAGTCTGGAAGTCTGTAAACCAGGAGCCGTAACCATCCACAGGCACGGTCAGGTTGGTACCGTTTCCGATCTGACCAGCAGCCGGGAGACTACACAATCCAACCATTAGACTCATCAGCCAGAATCCCTTGTTGTGCATAGCACACCTCCTTTTTCCCGTGTCTCCAATTATACACCAAATTTTTACGGATGTGAAATTTGCGGGGGTAATCCTTCAGTCGAGAGCGGTTTCAGGTACACTTTATTCTATGAGCGAGCGGTTATGGGCGCCCTGGCGACTGCAATATGTCAGCAATGCGGGCAAAACCGAGGGCGAAGGTTGCATCTTCTGCACCAAGCCCGCCGAGCAAAAAGACGCCGAGAACCTGATTCTCTGGCGTAGCACCTCTTGCTTCGCGCTGTTGAACCTCTACCCCTACACCAGCGGACACACGATGGTCGCCCCCTACCGCCACACTGCCGACATTGCCGACCTAACGCCCGACGAGAGCCTTGATCTCTGGCGATTGATGCAAAAGTGTGTGCGCGCCATTCAGCAGGTCTACAGGCCCGACGGTTTCAACATCGGTTTCAATCTGGGGCGCGCTGCAGGCGCGGGAATTGAAGGGCATCTGCACCTGCATATCGTGCCGCGCTGGCACGGCGATACGAACTTTATGACCACCATCGGCGAAGTGCGCGTGCTACCCGAAACACTGGAACAAACCTACGCACGCCTGAAAGCCGCCCTCGAGGAGGCGATACGCGATGGATGAACCGATTGAGCAACAGTTAGAAGAGGTCGCCGCGAAAGCAAGCCAGTGTACCGCCTGCCGACTGGCGCAGACTCGCACTCATGTGGTGTTCGGCGAGGGCAACCCCCGCTCGCCCCTGGTGCTGGTCGGCGAAGGACCGGGCGAACAGGAAGACGCCACGGGGCGCCCCTTTGTGGGACGCGCAGGGCAGTTGTTAGATAAGGCGCTTCAGGAAGCGGGCATGAAGCGCAAGCATGTTTACATCTGCAACATCATCAAGTGCCGCGCCAGCGAGGTGGTCAACGGGCGCGTGCGCAACCGTGCGCCCCTGCCCGACGAGATTCAGGCGTGCCTGCCATGGCTGGACGCGCAGCTGACAATTATTCGCCCGCTGGTGATTGTCTGTCTGGGCGCGCCCTCAGCCTCCACGATTATCCATAAAAACTTCAAGATTCTGCAGGAGCGCGGGCAATGGTTCACCTCGCGCTGGGCGCCTGCGGTGATTGCCACGCTCCACCCAGCTTATATTCTGCGCCAAGCAGGTGCGGGCTTCCAGCAAGCCTATCGATATCTGGTTCAGGACCTGCTCGCTGCGCGTCAGAAAGTGATTGAACTGCGCCGCCTGCAGGAAGAGCAGAAACTGGTCCCACCGAATGAAGAGGGGCAGCTGAGTTTGTTTTGAGGTACACTAATTCCTATGGTGCAAACAGGCTCGTTCAGTCTTCAACAAACCGTATGGGAATTAGACCAGACTTATGTGATGCCCACCTATCGGCGCTATCCCACGCTGTTCGTGCGCGGTTCGGGGGCGCGCCTCTACGATGAGCAGGGCAACGCCTATCTGGATTTTCTCGCAGGCATCGCTGTGTGCGCGCTGGGGCACTGCCATCCTCGCATGGTGCGACGCCTCCAGCAACAGGCGGAAACGCTCATTCACACCAGCGGGCTGCTGCTGACCGAGCCTGTGGCAAGGCTGGCGCAAAAGCTCTGCACAATTTCGGGCATGGAGCGCGCCTTTTTCTGCAATTCGGGCGCGGAAGCCTGTGAGACGACCATAAAAATCATTCGCAAGCACGCGAACGCCGTCAAGCAAACGCCCGATTACGAGATTCTCGTGCTGGGAGGCAGTTTTCACGGGCGCACGATGGGCGCGGTCTCCGCAACCGCTCAGCCCAAGTATCAGGAGCCGTTCAAGCCCCTGCTGCCGGGCTTTCGGGTGCTGCCCCGCAACGATATTTCGGCACTTGAAGACGCTTTCTCGGAGCGAACTGCAGGCATCCTGATGGAGCCGATTCAGGGTGAGAGCGGGATTCATCCGCTGAGTGAGGAGTATCTGAGAACCGCGCGTGCCCTGTGCGACCGCTATAACGCACTCATGGCGGTGGACGAGGTACAATCGGGCATTGGGCGCACGGGCCAATGGTTCGCCTACCAGCACACAGATGTCCTACCCGATCTGGTTGCCGTAGCGAAGGGGCTGGGCGGCGGCATTCCGATTGGCGCGTGCCTGGCGCGAGGGCATGCGGCGACCCTGCTCCAGCTCGGCGAACACGGCTCCACCTTCGGGGGCAACCCCCTCGCCGCCGCCACGGCACTGGAAGTGCTGGAAACGATTGAAGACGAAGACCTGCTCAGCCATGTGGTGCGCATGGGCGACTTCCTACGCACACAGCTCGCTCAACTCCAGACCGAAGGCGCGCCGATTGCCGAAATCCGTGGCAAAGGGCTGATGCTCGGCGTGCAGCTCACCCAGCCAATCGCGCGTACCGTCGCGCAGAAGGCGTTCGAGAAACGGTTGATTATTAATGCAATCGGCGACTGGGTGCTGCGCCTCGTGCCGCCCCTGATTATCACCGAAGACGATGTGCAAGAATCGGTTCAAATCCTGCACTCTGTTTTCAAGGAGGTATCTGCATGAGCGTTTATCAGTCGATTCTGCTGATTTACCTGCTGGTGGTGGCGGGCGGCGGTGTGATGGGCTATGTTTCGGCGCAAAGCACCGCCTCGTTAATTGCGGGACTCGCCAGCGGCGTGTTGCTCGCGATTGCGCTCTGGCTCTCGTTTTCCAACCCCAGGCTCGGCTTCGGGATGGCGGCGGTGGTGGCGCTCGCGCTCGCCATCTTTTTCACGATGCGTTTCCTCAACACGGGAAAATGGATGCCGGGTGGAATCAGTATGATTCTGAGCGGGCTGACTTTTATTGCGATGCTCGTTGCGCTTTTGCGGAAGGGGTAAGCCATGCCACAGGACAAGATTGTTATCACGGGCGCACGCGAACACAACCTGAAAAACATCACGGTGGAAATCCCGCGCGATAAGCTCGTGGTGATTACGGGTATCTCCGGGTCGGGCAAGTCCACGCTGGCGTTCGATACGCTTTTTGCCGAGGGGCAACGCCGCTATGTGGAGAGCCTCTCCTCTTACGCGCGCCAGTTCCTCGGCGTGATGGACAAGCCCGATGTGGACTCCATCGAGGGTCTCTCCCCTGCTGTCTCTATTGACCAGAAATCCACCAGCCATAACCCGCGCAGTACCGTCGGCACAGTGACGGAGATTTATGACTACCTGCGCTTGCTGTTTGCGCGTGTTGGGCATCCGCACTGCCCGAACTGTGGCAAACCCATCACACGCCAGACGGTGGACGGGATTGTGGAATCGGTGATGCGTTTGCCGGAGGGCACACGCATTCAGGTGCTGGCGCCCATCGTGCGGGGACGCAAGGGCGAGTATCGGCATGTGTTTGAGGAGATTCAGAAACTAGGTTTTGTGCGCGTGCGGGTGAACGGACAACTCTACGAGCTGCCCGACGCGCCCAAGCTGGACCGCTATAAACAGCACACGATAGAGGTGGTCGTGGACCGACTCGTGATTCGTCCAGGCGTCGAATCGCGACTTGCAGAAGCGGTGGAAACTTGCCTAAAATTAGCGAAGGGGCTGGTGAATGTGCATATTGTGAGCCTGCCCGCGCAAGCGGCGGCGGAACCCCTTGAATCGAAACCCACCCCGAACGACTCTAACATAACGACGAGGTGAAAAGAATGGCAATTCTACAGGAAAAAGACCGACAGACCTTGCAGCAGCGATTAGGCGTGTTACCGAACACGGTGAAGCTGGTCGTGTTCACGACGGAGCAGGCGCCAGAGACCAGCGAGCTGCTCTCGCAGCTGGCACAGGAAGTGGTCGGCGCATCAAACGGCAAGGTGGTGATGGAACAGCATAGCCTTGAGGCGGAGCCAAGCGTGGCGCAAGAGTACGGCATCCAGCTCGCGCCCGCGATTGTGGTGCGCTCGGAAGAGAAAGATTACGGAATCCGCTATCTGGGCATTCCCGCAGGCTTCGAGTTCGTCTCGCTGATCGGGGCGATTGAAGATGTGGGCAAGGGCGATCCGGGGCTTTCGCCTGACAGCCGACTGATGCTGGCAAACTTGCACCGTCCCGTGCATATCCGCGTGTTCGTGACCTACGGATGCCCCTACTGTCCCGCCGCCGTGCGACTGGCGCACAAACTGGCGATGGCGAGCGACCTGATTACCGCCGAAGGCATCAGCAGCGAGGAGTTCCCGGAGCTGGCGAATCAGTTCAATGTGATGGCAGTACCCAAAACGGTGATTAACGACAAGCACAGCTTCGAGGGCGCGCTGCCGGAGCCGCAGTTTGTGCAACAGGTGCTTCGGGGCGCGAGCGCCAGCGGACTGATTATCGTGCCCTGAAACCGGGAGCCTCTACGCCTCCATGCTGGACGCTCTGGGCGATTTTCGGTGAAGCGGGCGTGGAGGCGATTTGGCAAGCTCCCCTACGCGCGCCAGTTCGGGGTTCAGGCGCGGAATTCCTGAACAGGCTGTGAGACCGCCTGATACAGAGAAGCCACCCGTTCGATGAGCGCGTCGGCGCAAGCACGCTTACTCATCTGGGGCAACGCCTCCACACGCCCGTCGGCATACAGCAAAGTGAGGCGGTTCGTGTCCACCTCGAAGCCGCTGCCTGGCTCCAACACATCGTTGACCGCCAGCAGGTCTACATTCTTGCGGTGGAGCTTTTCACGGGCGTGTTCCAGCACCTTGTCGGTCTCCGCCGCGAAGCCCACCACAATCCGCTCGCCTTTGCGTTGGGCGACAGTGCCCAGAATATCGGGATTGGGCACGAGTCGGAGCGTCCACGCGCGGCTGCCCCGCTTGCGTTTATGGGGCAAGGCGGTTTCGGGACGGTAATCTGCGACGGCGGCGGTTGCAATAAAGATTTCGCATGAGTCAAAATGTTCCAGCACTGCCTCGTACATCTGCTGGGC
>CAZQPV010000106.1:0-8401 GCA_964595265.1 uncultured Fimbriimonadales bacterium | reverse complement strand
CGCCACGCTGGTGCGCCTCTTCACAGGAGGGGCGTAATATGCGGGTGCTAATCACAGGCGCAAACGGCATGCTGGGGGCGGAACTCACCGCCTACTGCCAGCAGTTGGGATACACGGTCATCCCGACGGGGCGCCAGCCGCATCTTATCCCGATGGACATTACCGAACCCAGAACCGTGCGCGCCGTATTCGAGCAGTATCGCCCCGAAGTGGTGTTCCACTGCGCCGCGATGACCAATGTGGACGCCTGTGAGCAGCAGCCCCAGCAAGCCTATCGTGTGAACGCCTTCGGATCGGAGGTGATTGCCAGCCAGTGCCATCGGATAGGCGCTATCTATGTCGCCATCTCCACCGACTATGTGTTTGACGGCAAGGCAGGACGCCCTTACCACGAGTACGACGCTCCCAACCCGCTCAGCGTGTATGGGCGCTCCAAGTGGCTGGGCGAGCAGGCGGTACAGACGCTCTGCCCGCGCCACTATATCGTGCGTGTGGCATGGCTGTACGGGCGGTTCCGCCCCAGCTTCCCCCAGTTCGTCCTGCAACAGGCACAGGCAGGTGAAACCGTGAAAGCGATTGTAGACCAGATTGGCTCGCCTACCTATACTTATGATGTCGCCCAGCGCCTGCTGCAGCTGGTTCAGACCGATACTTTCGGCGTGTACCACCTGACGAATCGGGGTCCTGTTTCGCGCTACGAGTTCGCGCGAACGCTTCTTCAGTGGGCAGGTTTGCCCGAACTGCTGGAGCCAATCCCCATGAGCGCGTGGCAGACCCCTGCCCCACGCCCCGCCTACTCCGCGCTGACTTCGTGGCGGCTGGAATGGGCGCAGCTGCCCCCAATGCCCACATGGCGCGATGCACTCCGACGCTTCCTGAAACAGATGGGGTATACTGCCCCTCACGATGAGAGCGCGCACCCTGCTCACTCTGATGGGACTGATGCTGACAATGACCTTCACACAAACCCAGATTGAGACCGAGTTCCGCGCGTTTTGGGTAGACGGCTTCAACGAGGGATTCCACACGCCCGAAGAGGTGGATACTCTGCTGCGGCGCGTGCGCGAAGCCAACATGAACGCCGTGATTGTGCAGATGCGCAAACGCGGCGACGCCCACTACTTCTCCCCGATGGAGCCGTTCGCCGCCAATCAGAAGCCCGGCTTCGACGCACTGGCGTATCTGATTGAAAAAGCCAAAACCGAATCGCCCCCCATCGAGGTGCATGTGTGGGTCAACTGCCATCCCATCTGGCCCAGCAGCAGCTGGCCCAACGACCCCAAACATATCCTCAACCGCTTCCCGGAGATTCAGACGGAAAATGTTAGCGGAGACCGCATCACCGATGTCGGCTACGGCATGGACTGGGGGCATCCGCTGGCAAACGAGTGGTTCGCCCGCGTGGTGCTGGATATTGTAAGCCGCTATGATATCGACGGCATCCATTTTGACTACATCCGCTACACAGGCGAGCAGTGGGGCTATAACCCCGTGAGCGTGGAGCGGTTTAACCGTCGCTACGGGCGCATGGGCAAGCCCGAACCCACCGACCCACTCTGGAAACAGTGGCGCCGCGACCAGGTAACGGCGGTTGTGCGCAAGATTGCCACGCAGGCGCGCGCGCTCAAGCCCCAGCTCAAGGTCAGTGCCGCCCTAATCACATGGGGCGACGGTCCCAAAGACACAGCCGATTGGGTCAACCGCTCCGCCTATAGCCGCGTCTTTCAGGACTGGCGTGGCTGGCTGGAAGAGGGACTGCTGGATATGGCAATCCCCATGATTTACTACAATCAGGCGAACCCCGAACGAGCGCGATTCTATCAGAACTGGATTAACTTCCTCAAAGACCACCAGTATGGTCGGCACGGTATAGTAGGCATCGGCAACTACCTCAACCCATGGGAGAACACGGCGGAGCAGGTTCGGCTGGCGCGGGAACCCAGCCCACGCGGCAACCGCTCGGTGGGGGTGTGCTTCTTCTCCTATGCCGCCACCAGCGGGCGCGGCACCGAAGACGGCTCCAACCGCTACGAAGAAGGCTTTTACACCTTCCTGCGCACCCTGTTTCCCAAATGGGTTCCCACCCCACCGATGGACTGGAAACGCTTCCCCACTACGGGACACCTGATGGGCACGCTGGTGAACGCCCACGACCTGACCCCGCTGGATGGTGCAACAGTGGAACTCTATCGGAACGGCACGCTCTACAAAACGCTCACGACCGACGGCACAGGCTTCTTCGCTGGGGTTCACCTGCCGCCAGGGCAATACACCTTGATTATTCGCGCGGAGGGCATACCTGCATTTTCACGCCCTGCGCTCCAGATTACGCCGGGTATCACTACCGTGTTCCACCACGCGCTGGGCGAGACCGACGCGCTCCGCCTAAACTCCATTCGAAGCTTGCAGGACCTGCCCGAAGGTACCAGAGTATTGCTCATGGGCAAAGAGGTTGTGGAAACGGTGGACCAGCAGGCGACCTCCCTGCGCATTCGCGACTTGCTGGACGGCGCTGAGGTGGAAGTGTTCCCCCAGAAAATGCAGTTCCCCTGGCTCAAAGGGGAGCGCGTGGCGGTGCTGGGCACGGTGCGTGTGCGTCCCAACGGCACACGCCAGATTGTGAACGCCCAGATTCGCTGGCTGGGGGTACAATAAAGCCACTATGTGGACGCGCATATTGACTTTGGGGTTATTGCTTACGCTGAGCGCGGGGGTGATTGCCGACACGAAGATCCCGCGCACGAACTATAAAGACCTTCAGAGCCGCCTGCAAAAGCTCAAAGGCAAGGTCGTGGTGGTGAACTTCTGGGCAACATGGTGCGCCCCCTGCATGGAAGAGATGCCCGACCTCGCCCGCTTTTACAAAAACTATCGGGATAAGGGGGTAGAGTTTATTGGCGTCTCTGTCGACGACCCGGAAACCGCTGACCGCGCCATCCCTCCCGTGCTACGCAAACACGGAGTCACCTATCGCGTGCTGGTGCTGGATGAGGACCCCAACGAGTTTATCGAAAAGTTCGATAAGAGGTGGCAGGGCGAAATCCCGCGCTTCTATCTTTACAGCAAATCGGGCAGGCAGCTTGCGGCGTGGTCAGGCAAAACGCCCTATGCCGAGCTGGAGAAGCGGGTCAAGGGGGCGCTCAAGGCGAAGTGAGTGAAACGCGGCTGCCCTTCACCAAAGTGGAGGGCATGGGCAACGATTTCGTGCTGCTGGAGTGGGAGCAGATTCCCGCGCCCTGGCATGAACGGCTGGAGCGGCTGGCGCAGATTTTGTGCCATCGCCCGTTCGGGGTCGGCGCCGATGGCTTGCTCACTCTCCAGCGCAAAACGCCCCAGCGCGTGGTTATGCGCATGTTTAACCCCGACGGCACCGAAGACTTCTGCGGCAACGGGCTGCGCTGTGTGGCGCGGTTCGCCTATGAACGCGGCTACACCGACCTGACGGAGTTCCTCATCGAGGCATATCGTGGTCAGGAAGTGCCCGTGCGCCTGCATCTGCGCGAGGGCATGGTGGAATCGATTACCACCACGCTTCCCGCTCCACGCTTCCATCCCCGCGACATCCCGATGCTGGTGGCGGGCGAGACAGTAGAAGACTACCCTATTACCATCGCCGACGAGACTCTTCACATCAACGCCGTAAACACGGGCACGACGCACACCGTGATTTTCACCGATCGCCTGCCCGACGACGAGCGCTTCCACAAGCTCAGCCCGCGACTGGAGACGCATCCGCTGTTTCCAGAGCGCACCAGCGTGCTGTGGGCAGTGGTGGACTCGCCCACAACGGTTCGGATTCGCATCTGGGAGCGCGGCGTCGGCGAGACGCTGGGGTGCGGCAGCGGCGCGGCGGCAGTCGCCGTGCTGGCGTATCGCGCGGGCTGGCTCGGTGAATCGGTGGAAGTTATCTCGAAGGGCGGGCGCGTCAAAGTACGCTGGCAACCCGATCACCCCGTCGAAATCACAGGCAATGCGTTCGTGCGCTTTGAGGGAGTATACTTCCTGCAAAACGATAACGATTAAGGGGGAGGCTCGGCAGAGCACTCCCCCTTGCATGGTTGATGCACCTAAGGCTTAATGACCGCCCGAGCCGCCACCGGACTCGCCGCCTGTTGCGGGCTGAGTACCCGTCTCACCGCCTGTTGCGGGCTGAGTACCCGTCTCGCCGCCCGTTGCGGGCTGAGTACCCGTCTCGCCGCCCGTTGCGGGCTGAGTGGTGGTCCCGCCCGTGCCGGTCGTAGTGCCAGACTCCTCTTTGGGACCGCAGGCGCTCAGCACCAGCGACGCGCTCAGCGCAATCAACGACAGACCGAACAGCATCCACTTTTTCATCGGCTGTACCTCCTCTATGATGTGTCGGGACTTGCCCGAACTGGTTATATGATACCCAATCCAACCCGTAATGTCAAGGGGTACGCCAAATTTATTGCGTCATGTGCCCGAAATTCACCCCTACATAGGGTATCTTCATAGCAGGAAATCCCGAGGGTGAAGGTAAAATTTTGTTTCCGGGAGATGGCACTATGCAAACCGAAGCCCTGATTCAGAGCGGTCTAACCGGGCAATCTTCGACGCGGCGTCAACTGGTGGGGCGTGTGGTCGCAACCGAGCGCCAGCCCAGCACCTCGTTCCAGTTCCACTTCTGGGCAACGCCCGATAGTCCAATTGGTATCGGCACGCTGGTCGTCGTACAGGCGCCCGGACGCACCGTGTGGGGAATCGTTACAGAAGGGCATGCCTACAACGATGTGGTCAGCCCGATGTTCGACTTTCTCGGTGCGGACGGTAAACCCGACTCGCAGCCCCCCACCGACCGCCCCGAAATCCGCGTCTACACTGCCGCCGTGCTGCGCTGTGAACCCGAACAGCCCATCCAGCCTGTGCCCATCGGTTCGGTCTATCTGGCAACCGAAGAGGACGTGCTGATTGCCCTCCGCATCAACGAAATCCCCGAAGAGCGGCGCGTGCCCGTCGGAATCTACGACAACGGCGGACTCAAAGCGCCCGTCTATCTCGACGCCGACTTCCTGATTGGTCCCGAAGCGGGACACCTGAATGTTACGGGCACCAGCGGGCTGGCAGCCAAAACTAGCGCCATCCAGTTTATTGTGAACGCCATCTTCCAGAAGGTACGCAACCGTACTGTCGCCATCGTCTGCTTCAATGTGAAAGGCGGCGACCTGCTCTTCCTCGACCAGCCTCCCGCCCACCCGCTCGACCCGAAAGATGAGGAAATCTACCGCCTCGTGGGCATGGAACCCAAGCCGTTCGAGAAGGTGCAATATTACGCGCCCTACAAACCCGACCGTGTGAACCTCGCCACGCTCCGCACGCACCCCAGCCTGACCCATAATGTGCATCCCATGCTCTGGGGCTTGCGCGAGGTGATGCGCTATGTGGAGGTATTGCTCAACAAAGACGATGTGGACGCCAAAGCCGACGCGTTTCTGCAGTTCCTGCGCCAGCGCGTGATCGACCCCGGCTACTTTGAATTCAGTGAGGAAGAGGAGCAATTCCTTGCGCAAGCCGAACTTCCGCGACGGTTCGAAGTCAAAAACTTCAGCGACCTCGTGCGCTGGTTCGAGGCGGTACTGCGCTTCCTAGAGTACGCAAACCGCAAGCAGTGGCGCAGCTTCGCGGTGGAGACCATCCGCAAAATCCAGAACCGCCTTGTGAACCTCACCACGCGCTTCGCCGGGCTGGTCAGCGAAGGCACCGAGGTGTTTGACCTGCCCTGGGGACGATTCGAAGACCGCACGATTTATGTGATCGATGTGGCAAACCTCTCGGAAGAGGCGCAGGACTTAATCTTCACGCGCGTGGTGGCGGAGCTGCGCGAACGCATGGAACAGCGCACGCTCGGCGTGGACGCCGTGATTGTGATTGTGGACGAGCTGAACCAGTACGCGCCCAACACAAACCGAGAGACCTATGTGATGCGCACACTCCGCAACATCTGCGCGCGCGGGCGCTATCTCGGACTGGTGCTGTTCGGAGCGCAGCAGTTCCGCTCGCAGGTAGACCGACAGGTGATTGGCAACTGCTCCACCGCGCTCTACGGACGCATCGAGATGGAGGAGCTGGCGCAACAGGGGTATCAGATTTTCGGGCCTGCGGTTAAGGAGAAGATGGGCACGCTCTCGCCAGGCGAGATGCTGGTGCGCCACCCCTACTTCAGCCAGCCGTTGTTTGTGCGTTTCCCGCGTCCCGCTGTGATGCGCGGTCAGGACGGCTTGCGTTACTTCCCGCCCGAACCCGACAAATCGCTGGAAGACGCCGTGTTCGCGAACCTGCGCCAGCTCGACCCCAACCTTGATCACAACGCTGTCGCCGACCTGATAGCCAAAGCCCAATACAGCGACGGAACGCTGGCGAAAGACGAGATTATCCACGCCATGCACAGGGTGCTTCAGGAGCGTCCGGCGCCAGGGCAGGTGTTGCCCGCCTTCAAGCACGCGCTCCCCAAGACGCCCCCGCGCCGCGAAGTTAGTCGCGACCTTATCCCCTTCGACCTTTCAGAACCGCCCATCAAAGGGCTGGACGAGGAGGACGACTTCAACGACCCTGACGAGAACCTTTTTGAAGATGATGAGGAGGACCCCTTCCGCTGAGCACAGGCTCCTCCTGCGCACCTCACTGCGTCCCACCGCTCCTGATTTCGACAGACGACGCGGGGCATCAGCGATTTGATCCCCGTTCTTTCAGCAAGCTCTCAATAATTGCCATCTGATGGTCAATCGCCATTTCTAAAATGAAAGCCCATACCTTACCAAAATAGGCTTTCACCACCGGATCCGACTCCTGCTCCCAACGCTGCCGTACTGAGTCAGCATAACTCAACCAGCTTTGTCGGTCCTCCCTCCAGTCCGCGCAAGGCAAAATGGATAGCCATAACACTAATGACGCCTGACGGCGCACTTCGGGGGGAGACTCAGCTGTCAAAAACGGCTCCAGTGCCTCCAGCCACCGTTCAACAGTCTCATAGGGCACATCATACGCGTTACGTTCAATTGTTGCCATCAAATACAGTCCGTAAGCCTGCAGCACAGGTTCTCGCAAATAGCGCAAAAAATCAAGATACTCTATCTGATGTTGAACATATAGCACAGGATGTTGGTTTTCTGGCACTCCTTCATATCCTCTTTCTGACACAAACCAGTAGACCAGCGCCCGCTGACGCTTCCACAACGGTAGGCTCGTGTCCTGCGCACGCCGTTTCACCCACGCCAACTGCGCCGAGCGCTGTTTTGGTAATCGGTCAAATGTCGCTTCCTCGTCCAAAACTTGTAATAGCTCTGCCGGAGGCGACTCAATACATGAGGTCAGCCTGGCAGATTTTGGTAGCACAAGTGAAGGCGCAGAAAAGGCAAGAGCAAGATACCGCAGGATGTCATCCTGCGACCCCCCTTCCCATTCTGCTAATCTTGCATGGCGTATCCAACACCCACCAGGAGTCCTTCAGGAGAACAGATTGCTGCAAATTCTCGACTTCTGGGTCGGGTAAGGCAAGAGGGGCGCCCCTCTTTGATAAGCCCAATAAATCGTAAACCAGATAGACTTGCCCCTCCTTCCAAATCGAAGGAATGGGGACTTCGGTACCATCGTCAGAGCGCTTGCAAGCAATCCACAACAGCGATAACACATCACCAGACCTTACGCGCAACGGTTTGCCGTGGACAGACCATTCCTCTCGCCAGACCTTGAGAACGCGCGCCTGTAGCTCATAGTAATGAAGCTGCGAAGGTGAGTCAGGGTAGACGCGCAGCACTGCTTCATCCACGCGCTTGACATCTTCTATCTTCACCAGAGCCGTTGCCCCCAGAAGAGGCGCCTGGGGGAGACGAGTCTGAAGCAAGCGACGCCCCTCCGAAAGGGCGTCTTCCTCCGAAGGCGCACTGCTTGATACTTGAACGCTGCGACGAAGCGATGCTTTCTGCTGTTTTAGCTGGTCTTTCAGTTGTTGCAGTTGCTCACGAGACAGTTGTTGCAGTTGCTCGCGCGAGAGAAGGTCAAGGTTGACCGTAGGTTGTCCCCATCCCGCGCACCACCAGATACCGATTAAGCACAGCCCAGTGCCGATTATCTGTTTCATCGGTCTCACCTCACTTCGGAGCGCAGCTTCTTGTTGTAGGGCCCGAAAACAGTCTCAGGTTGTTGCATCGTAGACGACCATCTCGTTGCCCCTGCTCCTTCATAGTTGCCCCAGCTGCGGGGGGCACCTTTCAAGGTTGAGCCGCTCAGCGGTTAGCACTCCCTAACGCCTGCAACTGGCGATGAACCTCCGTAATCTGGCGATCCAGGTCCTCAAGCAAAATATCCATCCACACCCTTCCCAGGTAGGCGCGTACAATCCGATCCGACTCCTGCTCCCACTGCGAGCGCACTTCTTCCGCATACGCCA
>CAZQPV010000105.1:4571-8483 GCA_964595265.1 uncultured Fimbriimonadales bacterium | reverse complement strand
TGGTGCGCGGGGGGCGCTTACGGTGTTTGGAGGGTGCCAGTGGTTCCTCTTCCGGCGGCTCTGGCTTTGGAGGGAGCCACCAGAACAAACGCGCGCCTGGCACAAACCGCTCTGGAAAGTCGGTCTCCAGGCGCACTCGGACTTCCCCGTGTAGCCCGAACGGACGGAGAACGACTCCGACCGTCACCCAGCGCTGGGCGATTTTGGGCACATAGGGCATCGCCATCGCGAGGTCAGGACTCTTCGGTCTCTTCGCTGGCGCTGGTGGTCTCCGAGTCGCGGTCGGTTACCACAATCACCTGAACACGGGTACGGTTTTTGGCGCCCACCGCCTCAGCGACGGTGCGCAGGGCGTTCACAATCCGCCCGTTTTTGCCAATCACACGCCCGCGGTCACCCTCCGCGACGATGATACGGTAGCGCAGCCGCGAGCCGTTGCGCTCTTCCTCAATCACGACCGCCTGCTGATCGTCCACCAGCGCTCGCACCGATGCCTCTAAGAACTCTCGTAGCATGGCTATCCTCGCTTAAGTTATTCACTGCGCCGCTTTCGATTCCTGCTGATTCTGGAACTGTTGCCAGATGCCTGCGCGTTCCAGAAGCAGCTGCACCGTATCGGTGGGTTGGGCGCCTGTGCGGAGCCAGTACAGCACGCGCTCCTCGTTGAAGTGAACCTGGGCAGGGTCGGTGAGGGGGTTATAGTGCCCCACAACCTCCACGAATCGCCCCGAGCGCGGCGCCTGGCTCGGCGCCACCACTACGCGATAGAACGGCTTCTTCTTTTTCCCTATGCGCATCAAGCGTATCTTTAGCATCCGTTTTTCCGCCTCCTGCGTGTCGAGGGCATATTATACCCCAATTCCGGAGTTCAGCAGGAGGCTCATCCCAAAATCTTTTGCAGATAACGAATGGTTTCGGGGAAGGGGGGCACGCCTCCGTAGCGTTGTACATTGCCCGGACCGGCGTTATAGGCGGCGAGGGCGAGGCGTCGGTCGCCGAAGCGGTCTATCAGGTGGCACAGGTAGCGCACGCCGCCCTCGATGTTTTGCAGTGGGTCGTAGGGGTTTTGAACCCCCAGCGCCCGCGCCGTTTCGGGCATCAGCTGCATCAGCCCGATTGCGCCTTTCGGAGAGACCGCGTTCGGGTTGCCGCCCGACTCGGCTTCAATAATGCGCAGGATGAATTCGGTTTCCAGCCCGTAGCGCTGGGCAATCGGGGCTACCAGCGGCTCCCAGCGTTGCACTTCAGGTGGGAAAGGGGCGCTGCCGCCTGTGGGTTGAAGTTCAAAGCCGGGGGGTAGTCCGCTGCTGGCAGGAAACCCCACAGGGGGCACCAGCTCGGCGAACTGGGGCGCGTTCGCCTGGGGCAACCGCTCCTGAATCTGCTCAATGCGCGTCTGGATTTCCTGAATCCGCTGAAGGGTCCTCTGGAACGACTCGCTGATACGCAAGGGCGACCACCTCGTCCATCTCGGTTTGCAAAGCGCGCTGGAGCTCGGTCTGGAACTGCTCGTAAGCGTGCTGGCGCAGGCGGCTGAGCGCCTCGCGCTCCCGACGCAGGTGCAGATACACCTCGCGGGCGTGCGCCTCCTGTTCCTGCAGCAGAGGGAGCGTGTCCAGCAGCCGCTCAAGGCGTGTCTGGAGCGCCATCAGCGTGCGCTCGCGTTCCACCCATTGCTCAGGATGTAATGAGGCTTCCGCCAGCGCCCGCATTTGTGCTCGCACCCGCTCAATTGCCGACTCGTGTTCCACACGCTGGCGCACAGCATCTTGAAGCGCCCGATAGGCAGCCTCTTCACGGCTTTCACGATAGCGTAACACGCGCTCCAGACGAAACCGAAAGCGTCTCATAGGGCGTCGGGTATATCATCGGTCAGAGCCATCAGTTGCTTTAGGGTCTCTTCAAAGGGTGTATGCTCCGCAGGCGTTTGTTGCAGAAAGGCGCGAATGGCAGGCATGCGTTCTGTTGCAGTATCCACGATGGGGTTTGTGCCTTTCTGGTAGGCGCCAATCATAATCAGGTCTTCGGCGTCGCGGTAGGCGGCAAGCATGCGTCGCAGCAGGTTCGCACGGCGCTGGTGTTCGGGCGCCACGATGTTGGGCATCACGCGCGAAAGGCTGGCAAGCACATCAATCGGGGGGTAGTGTCCCCGCTGGGTCAGGGCGCGAGACAGCACGATGTGCCCGTCCAGAATGGCGCGCGCGGTGTCGGCAATCGGGTCGTTCATATCGTCGGCGTCCACCAGCACGGTGTAGAATGCAGTGATGCTGCCGCGTGCGCTGGTGCCGGCGCGCTCCAGCAGGCGGGGCATCAGGGCAAACACCGAGGGGGTATAGCCGCGAGCCGAGGGCGGCTCGCCCGCCGAAAGCCCGATTTCGCGCTGTGCCATCGCCAGGCGCGTCAGGGAGTCCATCATCAGCAACACCTGCTTGCCCTGATTGCGGAAATATTCGGCAATTGCGGTGGCGGTGAAGGCGCACTTCTGGCGCACAATCGCGGGCTGGTCAGAGGTCGCCACCACCAGCACGGAGCGTCTCAGCCCCTCTTCGCCGAGGCTGTCTTCAATAAACTCCCGCACCTCGCGCCCGCGCTCGCCAATCAGGGCAATCACATTCACTTCGGCACTGGCGTGTCGGGCAAGCATGCCCATCAGAGTGCTTTTGCCGACGCCGCTTCCCGCGAAGATTCCGACGCGCTGTCCCTGGGCGCAGGTGAGTAGCGCATCGATCGCCCGCACGCCTGTGGGGAGCGGCGTGCGCAATGGGGGGCGCTCCAGCGCTGAGGGCGCCTCCGCCATCAGCGGATACCGCTGGACACACGGGGGGGCAGGCTTGCCGTCTATCGGGTTGCCGAGACCATCCAGCACGCGCCCCAGCAGGCTTTCGCCCACCCCTACCTCTGCCGAGCGGCGAGTGGGGATTACCTCACTGTTGGGTTCCACGCCCTCCATCGGTCCCAGCGGCATCAGCAGGGTGCGCCCGTGCCGAAAGCCGACCACCTCCACCTGCAGGGGAGGCGTGTGGCGCCCCCGCTCAATCAGGCAGATTTCGCCCAGTCGGGCAGGGGGACCCTGCGACTCGATCATCAGCCCAACCGCGCCCAGCACGCGCCCGTTCACACGCACCGAATCGCAGCGGCGCACCCGCTCACGCAGCTGATGCCAGTCAATCGCCATCTCATGGGAGATTTTCGGCGTGAGCGCAGTTCGGCTGGAGCGGGTATCCTTATAGTGTCATGGAGAGTGCGGTGGCGGTTCCGCCTCAAGAGCATCTGGAGCAGGCGACGATTCTGGGCGTGCCCGTGCATCGCGTGCGCATGGAGCAGGCGTTGCGCACAATCGAGCAACTGATTGCCACGCGGATGCCTCATCTGGTGATTACCGCCGATGCAAACGCAATTCTGATTGCGCTGGACGACCCTGAGTTTCGCCAGCTGCTGGCGGAGGCGGCGCTGGTAACGCCCGACGGCGCAGGGCTGCTATGGGCGGGGCGCTACAGCGGGCAACCGTTCCCTGAGCGGGTTTCAGGGGTGGACCTCGTGTGGCACCTCACCCGATTAAGCCACGAGCGAGGGTATCGGCTCTTCTTTCTGGGGGCGGCGCCCGGAGTCGCGGAGCGGGCGCGCGAAAACCTGCTTCGCCAGTTCCCGCAGGCGCAGATTGTGGGGGTGCATCACGGCTACTTTTCCGTCGAGCAGGAGCCAGAAGTAATTGCCCAGATTCGCGCGGCGCGTCCCGATGTGCTGCTGATTGCGATGGGCATGCCCCGACAGGAGAAGTGGGCATATCGTCACCGTCAGGCGCTGAACACGCCCGTGATGATTGGCGTCGGCGGCAGCTTCGATGTTTATGCGGGCGTGGTCAAGCGCGCTCCCCGATGGCTCCAGCAGAGCGGGCTGGAGTGGCTCTGGCGC
>CAZQPV010000105.1:0-4471 GCA_964595265.1 uncultured Fimbriimonadales bacterium | reverse complement strand
CCTATCATCAGTCCCAGCAGAAGCCCTGTGAGCATTTCGCGCCCCATCACTTTCAGCACATGGCTGAGCCGTACCTCGCCCAGTGCCAGCGCACGGGTGATGGTCGTGGTGGTTTGTGAACCCGCGTTCCCGCCTGTGCCGATCAGGAGAGGGATAAACCACGCCAGGGCGCTGAACTGCTGGATTTCCTCGTCGTAGTGGCGTAGCACCGTGCCGGTGAGGCGCTCGGCAATAAATAGCAGAATCAGCCAGCGCACGCGCTTGCGCACCAGATCCCAGGGGCTTTGCGTGAGATAGGGTTCTTCCGTTGCTTCCACGCCTCCCAGTTTCAGCACATCTTCCGTGCTTTCGCTGACCAGAATGTCCACCACATCATCGATGGTCACGATTCCCAGCATGCGCCCCAGCTCATCCACGACGGGCACGGCGAGCAGGTCATATTTGGAGAGCAGCGAGGCGACTTCCTCCTGGTCGGTGTCGGGCTTTACCACCACAAGGTCGGTTTCCATAATCTGCTCGATGCGCTTGCTGGGGTCGGACAGAACCACTTCCCGGAGCGAACAGATGCCCACCAGCCGCTGGCGCGTGTCGACGGCGTAGAGGTAATAGATGGTCTCAATATCGGGTCCCACCTGACGCAGGTAGTCGAGGGTCTGCTCGACGGTCCATTCGGGGCGCACGCGCACATACTGGCGCACCATGAGGCGTCCTGCGGTGTTGGGCGGGTATTCGAGCAGTTCGCGCACATCGCGGGCTTCTGGGGGCGCCATCTGGCGCAGGAGCGCCTCGGCTTTTTCGTCTTCTAACTGCTCCAGAATCTGGGCGGCGTCGTCGGCGGGCAGCTCGGAGAGCAGGCGGGCGGCTTTTTCTGTGGGGATATGCTCAAAAATCTGTTCCACCACCACCGGCTCCAGATAGTCCAGCACTTCAGAGGCTTGCGCCTCGTCTAGCTGCACGAGCGCGAGCGCCTGCTCGGCAGGGTCGTCCAGCAGGCTCAGTGCTTCGGCGAGGTCCTGCGGCGGAATCTCCTCTGCCAGCCGCGCCAGACTGCCGTCTGGGTTCTGCAGGGCTTCTCGAATCTGTTCGGCGAGGGCAACGGTTCGCTCTTGCATGGGTAGCGCCTCCAGGGTTGGGTGGGTTTAAGGATACCTCATGTACTCCAACCCGCAGGAGGCTTCCAAAAGCCCACTAATCAGAGCTTTACCCTCGGTATGTCGCCTTGTGAATAACAGAAAAGCGGTCTTTCCGTCCAAAGTCGTGATACAATTCGTATGTTAGGGACCCATCTGGGTAGTTTGTCTTCTCTTGTATGAAGATCAGCTCGCTCACCACAAGCAGGAACTCCACACTGAATTCGCCAACGGCGTCCAACTGCTGAAAACGAGCCGCATGAGCAGGATCGTAGACTTGTAAGGCAGGAGGATTTTTGGTGATGGGCTTTACCTCTTGAAAAACCTGAAGTAGGTGATCGCGCATCTGGTGCGTCAGCTGTTTATTATACGCTTCTTTTACATAAAGCTCTACAACCAGATGAACATGTTTAGGAGTTCGCCAGCGTTTACCAGGTTCTCTATACTGCACGACGAAATCATAAGGAGATTGCGGCTTTTCGCCAGGCTTAACCGCAATCTCTACCCCCGTTTGAGTTCGGTGAATGATAGTGATGCCTACCAGTTTGAGCATCCAACGGCGCAGTATATGCCCGATGGATACCCAGAAAGAAAGGAGAGCTTTGTCTGCTTTCGGTTTACTCAAGATGGCTGGTTGCCCCATTTTGCATACTCCACTTAAACTGGTTGGTTTTTTCATTTACATCAGGCTTGCGAAAGACGAAAAGATGCTCATGATAGATAAGTAAGAAATCGCGCTCTTTACCCTTGCTCCATCGTTCACGTGTTGACTTCATGTTCCACTGCACTTTAACAATATCCTCGCGCAAGATGAATCCTGCTCTCAGAAACCGCTCCATCGTCCAGAAGGCAATCGGCACATAGTGCTTGTGTCGGCGTGTATCCCCGACCAGAATAGCACAATGCTTGTTTGGTTTCAGGACACGGTAGCATTCTCGTGCGATTTGCTCCATCGCGTCAAGGAAATGACCCACCGAGCGCATTTGGGAGAGGTCGCCCTCTACCGGCTCACTTTTTGAGTAGCGAATAATTCCTGCGTAAGGCGGGTGCGTCGCTATGAAATCAATAGACTCACTCTCAATAAGGTTCAGGCGTCGGGCATCCCCATGGAAGAGCCGTATGGAGGCAGGTGGCAATTCCTCATAGAGGTTTACAGGCTCAAAGTTGAGTCTGTCAAAGGCAACCATGAGAGAGTTATAGTTGATGTCGACACCTACCCCATTTCTGCCCAGAAGGCGACACTCCACCATCGTCGTGCCACTCCCGACCATTGGGTCCAAGACAAGCTCACCGGGCTGGGTATAGCGCAGAATGAGATTTCTCGGAATCTGTGGTGCCCAGTTGCCGCGGTAGTTGCCCTGATGCGTTGCCCAATCTCCGCGTTCAGGAAATGACCACACCGTAGTTGTTTCTTCCTCAAAATGCTCTGGTTGGAGGCGTGTTAGTTGCTTACGCCCTGTCAGAGGAATACGAACATCCTCTATAACGACAAAATTCTTATGCTTGAGAAACTCTACATACTCCTCCCAGCACACTTCACGCATTAAGCTCGCAGTTGCCTCTGTGGTCACCATGCTCTTGCCCGCCTAACGGTATTATACCTGTTTCTGAGGTATACTTCCTCATCGTGAGCCACGCACGCAAACCGCTGATAGGGATTACCTGTAACTGGCGCCTGCAAGACAGCGAGGCGCTGGTGATGATGGAAGACGCCTATGCGCTGGCGGTGGGTCAGGCAGGCGGCGTGCCCGTGCTGATTGCCCCCAACACCGACGCCGAAGCGCTCGCCGAGATGCTGGACGGGCTGCTCATCCCCGGCGGCGCTGACATAGACCCCCGCCACTACGGTGAGGAACTCCACCCTGAAACCCGTATTGTGAACGCCCCCCGCTTTGAGCAGGAGTGGAACCTCCTGAAGGCGTTCGAAGCGCGACACAAGCCCGTGCTGGGCATCTGCTATGGGTGTCAGCTGCTGAATGTATGGCGCGGGGGAAGCTTGTATCAGCATCTGCCCGATCTGGAGCATGTGCAACTGTTGCACCAGCGTCGTCAGCGCGAGGAAGAGCTGCCGCGCCACTTTGTGCGGATAGAACCCCATTCTAGACTGGCGCAGATTCTGGGCATGGAGCAAACCGAAGTGGTTAGCGCCCACCACCAGGCGGTTCGGGAGCCGGGCAGAAACCTGAAAGTGGTCGCCTACTCGCCTGACGGCGTGGTGGAAGCGGTGGAAGACCACAGTTTGCCTTTCTTTATTGGAGTGCAGTGGCACCCTGAGCGCGACCCCGATGCGCCTGCAACTCGCGCGCTCTTCAGGGCGTTCGTGCGCGCGTGCCTGGGGGAGTGATGGAGGGTGGCTGCAGATAGAATGGTACCAGCTGGAACGGTGAGGTACGCTCGCCAGCCTGCCATCGCGCCCAGCCCACCTGCGCGACGCCCTCGGGTGGAGGCGCTTCAATAACGCGCCAGCGAAGCGCGGACCTCTGCGACTCCAGCCACCCCCGCGCTTTCAGGGTCCCAATCGCTTGGCACTCCTTGTCGTTAGGGGCGGTCTGCTCCAGCCACGCGCCGAGAGCATGCTGCATCACCATCGCAGGCTGGCTCAGCGGCTCTGGAATCGGCTTCGGCAGGAGCCACTGCACATAAAGCGCATCGCGCCGCGCAGGCAACGCCACTAGCGTGGGGGTATCTTCGGGCATAACAGAGGCGCACGCCTCGAACGCGCTCACGCCCACCAAATCCAGGTTCAGTGCGTGCGCCAGGGTCTTCGCAAGCATCACGCCAATCTTCAGCCCCGTGAACGCGCCAGGACCCACATCCACTGCCACCGCCTGAATCGCCTCGCGATTCAAGCCGTGTCGGTTCAGAAGCCACTCCGTCGCGTGCAGTAGGTTGCCCGAAAGATTCTGCCCGTGCGCAATCTGGATGGCGCCAATTAAGTTCCCCGAATGAATCAGTGCCACCCCCGCCAGAGTCGCCGTGCTTTCCAGCGCCAGCAGATACATTTAGCCAAAGCGCCCCCGGATGTAGTCTTCGGTCTCTTTCTTTTCGGGCATGGTGAAGATTTTGGCGGTTGTGTCAAACTCGTGAAGCACGCCGTTCAGGAAGAAACCTGTAAAATCGGAAATGCGCGCCGCTTGCTGCATACCGTGCGTTACAATCACGATGGTGTAGTTTTTCTTCAACTCGATCAGCAGCTCCTCGATATAGTAGGTCGCCGTGGGGTCCAGAGCAGAAGTGGGTTCGTCCAGCAAGATGACTTCGGGGTTGACCGCCAGCACGCGGGCGATACAGAGCCGTTGCTGCTGCCCCCCTGAAAGCGCCAGCCCGGACTGCTTGAGCTT
>CAZQPV010000104.1:6762-8510 GCA_964595265.1 uncultured Fimbriimonadales bacterium | reverse complement strand
ATGCGGTAGCGGCGCAGGTCGTAGGTGATGGAGGTCTGCTGCCCCGCCACAACGGTGAAGGTCTGGAAGAGCGCCTGCCCGTTGCCAAGGCTGACTTCCACTCGAATCTCGTGCGTGCCAGGAGGCAGCTCGATACGGCTGGGGTCGCTGACCGGGTTCCCGTTGAGATAGACTCTGGCGTCGGCAGGCTGCCCGGAGACACGCAGGAAGAAAGTACCTCCTGCGCCGCCCCCACCACCCGAGCAGGCAATCAGACTCGCCACAAACAGCGCTCCCAATCCTATCAGCCACCATATCGGTTTCCGCATCGTGTCCCTCCGAACTGTTAGACGCCTATCAGAACTCGGCGTTACCGGGCGTGCGCGGGAACGGAATCACATCCCGAATGTTTTTCATGCCCGTGATATACATCACCATGCGTTCGAACCCCAACCCGAAGCCAGAGTGGAGCGCGCTCCCGTAACGGCGCAGGTCTAAATACCACCAGTAGTCCTCCTCGCGTAGTCCCATCTCGCGGATACGCTGGAGCAGTACCTCGTAGCGCTCCTCGCGCTGGCTCCCACCGATAATCTCGCCGACACGGGGCACCAGCACATCCATCGCCCGCACGGTCTGACCGTCGTCGTTCAGGCGCATATAAAACGCCTTAATCTGCTTGGGATAGTCCGTTACAATGACGGGTTTACGGAACGCCTCTTCGGTCAGGTAGCGCTCATGTTCGGTTTGCAGGTCGTTGCCCCAAACCGGGGGAAACTCCCAGTTGCGGTTCGCTTTCTGCAGAATCTGAATCGCCTCAGTATAGGTGATACGCTCAAAGGGAGCGTTCGCAACATGCTCCAGCGTTTCCAGAACTGTGTTGTCGATGCGCTGGTGGAAAAACTCTAAATCTTCCTGGCAGTGGTCCAGCACATAGCGGATAATCGCTTTGAGAAAATCTTCAGCGAGCTGGGCATTGTCTTCCAGCTCATAGAACGCCATTTCGGGTTCCACCATCCAGAATTCGGCAAGGTGGCGTGGTGTGTTGCTGTTTTCCGCGCGGAAGGTGGGTCCGAAGGTGTAGACTTTACCCAGCGCGAGGGCGAGCGCTTCCGCCTCCAGCTGACCGCTCACGGTGAGATAGGTCGGCTTGCCGAAGAAGTCCTGCGACCAGTCAATCGCGCCGTTGGGCAATCGTGGCGGGTTTTCGATATCGAGGGTTGTAACGCGGAACATGGCGCCCGCGCCCTCACAGTCGGATGCGGTGATGATGGGCGTGTGAATGTAGTAAAACCCGCGCTCCTGGAAAAACTGATGGATGGCATAGGCGAGAGCGTGCCGCACGCGGAACACCGCGCCGAAGGTATTGCCCCGCGCCCGCAGGTGGGCAATCTCGCGCAGGTACTCGAAGGTATGCCCCTTTTTCTGCAGGGGGTAGGTTTCGGGGTCTGCCGTGCCGAACAGGCGCAGGCGTTGGAGTTTCAACTCCACGGGTTGCTTGGGCGCAGGCGACTCCACCAGCACGCCCGTCGCTTCGATGCACGCGCCTGTGGTCACCTGTTTCAGCGTCTCTTCGGGCACGATGCCTGCTTCCACCACAATCTGCAGGCTTTTGAAGCGCGAGCCGTCGTTCAGCTCAATGAACGAAATGCCCTTCGAGTCGCGTCGCGAGCGCACCCAGCCACGCACGGTCAGCACGCTCCCGACGGGCATCGTGTACGCCTCTTTGACCGAGACCCATTTTGGCTCCATCGGGCTAATTGTACCTGAGG
>CAZQPV010000104.1:0-6662 GCA_964595265.1 uncultured Fimbriimonadales bacterium | reverse complement strand
TACGCCTCTTTGACCGAGACCCATTTTGGCTCCATCGGGCTAATTGTACCTGAGGGTCAGGCGTCCATCAGCACGGCGACGCCGGGCAGTTCGCGCCCCTCCAAAAACTCCAGCGAGGCGCCGCCCCCTGTGGAGATGTGAGTCATGCGCTCCGCGAAGCCCAGCTGCTCGGCGCACGCGGCGGTATCGCCCCCACCCAGGATCGAAACCGCGCCTGAGTTCGCGAGCGCCTCCATCACCACGCGCGTGCCCTGCTCAAAGGGGGGTGTCTCAAACGCGCCCAGCGGACCGTTCCACACGACGGTCTTTGCGGAGCGCACCACCTCTGCGAAGCGCTGGGCGGTCTCTGCGCCGATATCCAGTCCCATCTTATCAGGCGGGATAGCGTTCACGGGCACCGTCTGCGTGGCAACACCGGGTGCAAGCGCGTCCGCCACCACCACATCGGTCGGAAGCAGAATCTTATCGCCAGCCCCGGCAAGCGTCTGGCGTGCAAACTCGATGCTTTCGGCGTCCAGCAGGGAGCGCCCAATCTCATAGCCATGCGCTTTGAGGAAAGTGAACGCCATGCCGCCGCCAATTAGCAGGCGGTCTACCTTCGGTAGCAGATTGTGGATGACGCCGATTTTATCATGCACCTTCGCGCCGCCGAGAATCGCCACGAAGGGGCGTTCGGGGTTCGCCAGCGCCTGTCCCAGATAGCGCAGCTCCTTCTCCATCAGGAAGCCTGCGACGGCGGGCAGGTAGTGCGCCACACCTTCGGTAGAGGCATGTGCGCGGTGTGCGGAGCCGAAGGCATCGTTCACGTACACCTCGCCCAGCCGTGCCAGCGCCTGCGCGAAAGCGGGGTCGTTCGCCTCCTCTTCGGGGTGGAAACGCAGGTTCTCCAGCAGAATCACGGAACCCTGCGGGGCGTTGCGCACCTGCGCCTCAACCTGTTCGCCCACGCAGTCCTCTAAAAACTGCACTTCGCGTTTTAGCAGCTGGCTCAGGCGCTCGGCGACAGGGCGCAGTGAGTATTGCGGGTCGCGTTTGCCTTTTGGGCGCCCAAAATGCGACATCAGAATCACCGTCGCGCCCTGCTCTAGCAGGTACTGGATGGTGGGCAGAGAAGCGCGGATCCGGCGGTCGTCGGTAATCTGCCCGTCCTGCACCGGCACATTGAAGTCCACGCGCACCAGCACGCGCTTGCCCCGAACATCGATATCGCGAACCGTTTTCTTGTTCATTCGGCGACCTCCTCTTTCAAGCGTCCGATAAACGCCTCCAGCGTCATCTGTCCCAGATCGCCCGAATCGCGGCTGCGCACTGCCACCAGTCCGCCTTCCTGCTCCTTATCGCCGATAATCAGCATGTAGGGCACTTTCTGGGTCTGGTGATAGCGGATTTTGTAGCCGAGTGTTTCGCGCCGCCGATCCAGCTCGACGCGGAAGCCCGCCTCGCCCAGACGCTGCGACACCTGCTGGGCATAGTCCATGTGGCGGTCGGCAATTGGGATAACCGCGACCTGCAGCGGCGCCAACCAGAGCGGGAACGCCCCCGCATAATGCTCTATCAGGAACCCCATCATGCGCTCAAAGGAGCCGATGGGTGCCCGGTGGATAATCACAGGGCGATGCGGCTTGCCGTCCTCACCCATATATTCCAGGTCAAAACGGTGCGCCATCAGAAAGTCCAGCTGCACGGTGGAGATGGTCCACTCGCGTCCCAGGCAGTCGCGCACCTCTACATCGAGCTTGGGTCCATAGAACGCCGCTTCGCCCTCCACTGCCACATAGTCCAGCCCCAGTTCGTCCAGCGCTTCGCGCAGGGCGGTCTCGGCTGTTTGCCACATCTGGTCGTCGTCGATATATTTCTCTTTGTTGTTCGGGTCGCGCAACGAGAGCCGATACCAGAAGTCGGTCAGATTCAGGCGTTTGTAGACCTTCTGAATCAGCTCGATGTTGTGCTGCACTTCGGCTTTAATCTGTTCGGGGCGCAGGAACACATGGGCGTCGTTGATGGTGAAGCATCGCACGCGGATTAGCCCCGACAGCTCGCCGCTTTTTTCGTAGCGGTAGACCGTGCCCAGCTCCGCGATGCGCAGGGGTAGGTCGCGATAGGAGCGCGGCTCGGATTTGTAAATCAAGAAGTGGTGTGGGCAGTTCATCGGGCGCAGGATCAGCTCCTCGCCATCCTCAAACACCATCGGGGGATACATCGAGTCTTTGTAGTAGGGGTAGTGCCCGCTGGTGCGGTAGAGGTTCAGGTTGGCGATTTCGGGCGTGCGCACATGCAGGTAGCCTGCTTTGAGCTCCTCATGCAGGATGAACTCCTCCAGCACGCGGCGAACTGTGGCGCCTTTGGGCAAGAGCATCGGCAGCCCTGAGCCGACCTCAGGTGAGATGAAGAACAGTCCCAGCTCGCGCCCCAGTTTGCGATGGTCGCGGCGGCGCGCCTCCTCAAGACGATGGAGGTATTCCTCCAGTTCCTCCTGCGTGAAGAAGGCGGTTCCGTAAATTCGGGTCAGCATCTTGTTGCGGGCGTCGCCGCGCCAATACGCCCCTGCTAACGAGAGTAGTTTGAAATGCTGAATCTGGCGCGTGTTTTCCACATGCGGGCCGCGGCAGAGGTCAATAAAGTCGCCCTGTTTGTAAAAGCTGATCGGTTCGCCTTCGGGGATGGCGTTCAGCAGTTCCAGTTTATAGGGAACCTGCCCGATCTGTTCGATAATCTGGCGCGCCTCGTCGCGGGAGGTCTCAATCCGCACGATGTCCAGCCCGCGCGCGGCGATTTCGCGCATCTTCTCCTCGATACGGGCTAAATCGTCCTCTTTGATGGGTTCTGGGAAATCGAAGTCGTAGTAGAAGCCGTTCTCGATGGGCGGACCGATACCGAGTTTTGTGTTGGGGTAGAGTTCCAGCACGGCTTGTGCCAGCAGGTGCGCCGCCGAGTGGCGCAACCGATACAACGGACTGTCGGGATAATCGTACTTTGCCATCGAGGGGGAATTGTACCCCATCGTTCAGGGGTACAATCTTCACAGCATGGTGAAACGGACACAGGCGCTGCTGGGGCGTGCGTGGCAGTCGCTGGGATGCGCTGGGCGATGGGGGATGGGGCTGGCGGTGTTTTGCACGCTTGTTGTGGGACTGGCTGGGGGGCTGACCGCTGCAGGCTGGACTCTGTTTGGCTTCTGGGTGGTAGGGAATATGATAGGGAGCCTGCGTGCCGTTATAGTCAGTCTGGCGCATCCAACTTTGCGGGGGGTGGTGAGCAGGGAGGCGCTGGGATGGTCGTTTGCTGGGGCGTTCTTGAGCGCGCTGCTGACCCCTGTATGGGTCTCCAGCGCCGCTGCTCGTGAGGGTTCCGTGGCGATAGGAAACGCGCTGCTGCTGATGCTGGCGGGGTTCTCTTTTGGGACGGCGCTGGTGGCAGGTGTGATAGTCGGCTTAATCGCGGCAGGGATGGGGGCGAGCGTGTGTGAATCGCAGGGACGTGAAGCAGCACGATGGGGCGTTTTTGTCAGCTGGGGATGTCAGGGACTTGTGCTGCTGGGAATTGCCGCAGGGCTGCCCATCTCTTTGATGTTGACCCTCTGGTTCGGAACGCCGTGCTGGACCGCACTGACTGTGCGCTGGATTTGTCATAGCACCACGCTCTCTCACTGGGGGAGCCTGTGGCGCACGTGGCTGTTCCGCCGCCTCGTGATTCGGCGTGGACGGCGCACGATAGACCTGCGTGGCGCGGCGGTGGGTGCCCTTGTGGGATTAGCGACATGGGGCGTATGGCATTCGGGCATCCTGCTGCCTTTTCAGGCGAATAGCTTAATCTGGCTGATGCGCTTCCGCAACGAACCGTTAGTGCAGGCGCGTCGGAGCCTGACCTATCTGCAGGAGTCGTCCTCCGCCGTGCAGCGTATCGTGCTTCTCCAGCATGACCAGCAAAGTTATACGCGGATTAATCAGCGCTCTGAGTGCGCCGTGCTGGCGCAGGCGATAAAGCAACTGCACGCTTGGAACGCCCGCATGGTGATTGTGCCAATGCCCTTGCTGAAAGCTGAAAGTTCAGACCCCTTACCTGTCCAGAAAATTGCGGAGCGCAATCGGCGTGATCTGGGCGCGCTGATAAAAGCCGTGCGTGAAGCAAGGAATGTGGTCTGGGTCGTGCCTGATCGCAGGGCGCTTCGCGCCGAGAATGCGCCTTTAGTGGCAGCGGGCAAAGCGGTGGGGAGTCTGGAACAAGTGCGTTATGTTGCGCCTTCCTTGCCCGTTCTGGACCGCGCTGGCGTGCCGGAGCCGCCACCTCTTGTAGCCTGTAAATTGCTGAACTCTCGCGCTTATACGCAGATTCAGGGGCGCTTCGTACCGACCGAGTTCTACGGGGACCAGCCTGGCGAAGCGTTTGTGCAGGTGCCGCTGAGCGTCGTGCTAAATCAGCAGGCTGTCTACTGGACGACTCAGCGGATTGCGGGCGCAGACGGCACCGGTCCAGCAGACACCCCGGTGCAGGAGCGCTTCTTCGCCCTTCAGTCCATTCCTCTGCGTCGCCTGTTTGAGAACCGTGTGGCGCTGATGCCTTTCCCGTTGCCCGAACTGTATCAAACGCCGATTGGACGCATGGACGCACAGCAACTGATTGCCCATCAGCTCGCCTCGCTGATGGAGGGGCGTACTGGACACGCTATGGCGCCACAGGGAGTTGGGGCGATTCTGATTGCGTTAGGCGTTTGCGTCGGCGCAGCGTGTTCGCGTCGGACGCCTCTGACCGCATGGTGGATTAGCATGCTCGTCGCGGTGGGGATAGGCTTGTTCAGTCTGGCGCTTTTCTGGGGGTGGGGTGTGTGGTTCGACCCACTGCTGCCCATGTTGAGTGTGATGGCGACCACTTTGCTGGTGAGCCAGTTGGCATTTGTGAGCGAGAGCGCCGAGCGTCAGCGCTACCGCGACCTGCTCCAGCGGTTGGTCGCGCCCGAAGTGGCAGACCAGCTCATGAGCGACATTCACGCGCGGCTTACCCCAGGCGGTCAACGCTGTCGCGTTGCAGTGCTGTTCGCCGATATACGCAACTTTACCGCCTTTGCCGAGTCGCATACCCCGGAGGAGGTCATCGAATGGCTCAACCATGCCCTCAGCGTGCTGACGGATGCCCTGCACGCCCATCAGGGTATTCTGGACAAGTATACGGGCGATGGGCTGATGGCGCTGTTTGCCTCACACCTGTTGCCTGAGCCAGAACCCGATTCCGCCCTCATCTGTCGCGCCCTACGTGCCGCCGTCGCGATGCAGCGCGGGTTGACTGCAACAAACACCCCTGAAACGCCTCTGGGAGTCGGGATCGGACTTCACTTCGGCGATGCGGTGCTGGGTCTTCTGGGCAGCCCTCATCAGTTCAACTACACCGCTGTGGGGCGGACCGTGGTGATTGCCGCACGGCTCCAGACACTCGCATCGGCAGGTGAAATTGTGATGAGTGAAGTGGTCTATCGCACAGCGCGTGAGGCAGGGATTGTGCCAGAACTCATGCCTGAAACTGCCCAGCTCAAGGGCGTCGCAACCCCTCTCGCGGTGTACCGACTGCGTGTGGTTCACACCGAGCCATCGATGGGAGAGACCAGCCTGTTTCTTCCCACCCCCTCAGCCCGGTCGCCGTTGTGAAAAACTGCCCGGAAGGCGTTGGGGGCAGGAACACATCAGCTTTGCTGTATGAATAGAGGATATGCTTATAGGCTGTGGTAATTAAGCGCGCAGCACGATGAAACCCTTGCCCTGGACAGAAGTGATTGAGGCTGTGATGGAAGCCAACGGGGGCGTTGCCTCTTTGGAACAGCTCTATCAGCAAGCCCCTCAGTATCGCTCACTACTGCCTGCTGGCGACTGGCAAAAGACACTGCGCGGTGTGTTGTATCGCGAAGTGCGCCGGGGCGCTATGTCAAGGTGGGGCTGGGTATATACGCGCGACCAAGCCACCTCCAAAAACCATCATACCAGCGAAGCGCCTACGCACAAGCGGTTAGCGGCGTGTCCCCCTCAAATTACTTACAGCGAGCTCGCAGTCCGCATAGCGCCATACAGGGCATGCTTGTCGAGATTGGCAACTATCTGGGTTACCTCACCTACACGCCAGACCGGAACCGCGTTTTTGACGACAAACGATTAGGCGACCTTTGCCGCCTACAACAGGTGCCTGAATTCACTTATTCAGAGCTTGTGAAAACAATTTCGCGATGTGATGTTGTCTGGTTCAGTCATAGCCACCATCCTTTCCCCAAATTTGTTTACGAGGTAGAAGCCACCACCAATTTTACCAACTCCATGCACAAGATGTATCAGTTGAGAGATATCGACGCGCGCTTTGTGCTGGTTGCACCTGAGAAGCGAAGGAATGCGTTCATGCAACGCCTCACCGAAGAACCTTTCAACGAATGTAAGTCCCGATACACTTTTCGTTCCTTCGAGCAGGTAACCGAGTTTTACTTCGTCTGCGCACGGTATCACGAGCTGCATGAAGCCTTCCTCAACAGCTGAGCAGGTATAATCCTACCCATCCGATGCATGTCTATGACCTGCGAGTGGAGTCGGCAGCGAGCGTGCGGCGGGCGTTGCGCCACGCGCTGACCGCACCCACCCCCGAAGCCGAAGCGCAGGTACGCGCCATTCAGCAGCGTGTGCTTCAGGAAGGCG
>CAZQPV010000103.1:0-8566 GCA_964595265.1 uncultured Fimbriimonadales bacterium | reverse complement strand
GGCACGGCGAGCATCATACCCCAGATGCCCCATTTCGCGCCCACCACAATTACAATCAAACTTGCCAGAGGACGCAGTCCCACCGCCCCACCCAGCAAGCGAGGCGTGATGAGCATGTCAAACACCGTGTTGAGCGTAATTGCTCCCATCAAGACGGCGACCGCGTGCCACACTCGCGACAATTCAAACAGAAACAGCAACGGATGCGCGGGACCGAACAACAAGGTGAACCCCGTAGAGCTGAGCGCTATCAGAAGCGCGCCTACATAGGGAATCGGATACAGCACACCTGCCAGCACGCCCAACAGCAGAGGATTCGGCACGCCCAGCACCCAGTAAAGAAGCATGCTGGCAACCCCATAGCTCAGCGCCGCTGTAACCAGCCCGCGAATGTAGCGGAAAAAGAGGTCGCCTATCTCGCTCAGCAGATTGTTCACCGCCATGCGCTGGGCGGGGGGCACCAGAAACAGTATCGCACGCTTGATAGAGGGCATGTCCAGCAAAAAGAAGTACGCGCTCAGCGGGATAACAATAATCCACACCACTTTGGAAAGCAGGCTCAACAGCGTTCCCAGGAGTCCTTTCAGAAAGCTCGCGGCGTTGTCCAGGAAGAACGCGTTCACGCGGTCGCGCAGGCGCACAGTAAGCGCATCGGTCAACGCTTTGGGGTCCGTGGGCAACCCCAGCCGCTGGAGCAGCTCGCTGTTCGCCTCAAGCCATCGCTGGCGTTTGGGCAGTTCCGCCTGTAGGTAGGCGCGCGCGTCGTTAACCCAGTTGTTGATAACTTTTTCGATGTCGGCGCCGCTGTTCTTGCCACTGAAGCTCTCAATCAAGCCCAGCGCCTGCGCGTAAAATACGGGCGCCGCCAGAATTCCGAGCAGAATCACCAGCAGCAGAAACATCGAGAAGACCGCCAGCACCGCTTTGGGGCGCGACAATCCCCGCCTGCAGCGCCATTCCACAATCGGGTTCAGCAGTAGTGCAATAATGCCCCCAATCGCAAAAGGGATCAGGGCGTCGCGTACAAAATAGAGAAAGTAGAGGGTGGCAGAGACGACTGCCACCCATCCCAGTACGCGCCAGGTCATATCTCAGGCTTCGTCGGGTGCAACCTCTTCGCCGACTTCGTGTGCTTTGCGCGCGATGCGTTCGCGCACGGTTCGCACCGTCTCTCCGCCACGCTCGTAGACCTGGTTCGCTAGTTCGCGCACTTTCTCCGACAGGTCGTGGACGCGCTGGCTCAGATCGCTGCGAATCTCCTCGCCCGGCTTGGGCGCAAACAGCAGGGCAATCACCGCGCCAATCAGCGCACCCAGACCAATTCCTGCCAGCAGATAGAGCAATCCGCTGCGCTCATCATGGTTTTGCATCGGTCATCCCTCCTTGTGTTGGTGTGTGTTCTACGACCTCGGTAGGAGTCGTCTCCGCCGTGGATTCGGCGGAAATCGGCTGATAGACGCTGGGGCGCGCGGGTTTCGAGCCGATGCGCTCCATCTGGCGCGCCACCACGCGTCCGCCCAGCTGGAAGGTCTGGTGAACCAGCCTGCCCAACATGCGAGCCGTTTTTTCAGGCAGGCGTCGTACTTTCGCGCCAATCTGGTCGGCTACTTCCAGCTTGTGGCGGATGTTGTCGGTTACAATGTGCAGGTTTTCTATCGTTTCGGCGGCTTCATGGAGCGCGCGAGTCGCCTCATCCAGAGCCTTGTGGGTTCCCTGAAGCGTGGGAATCGTTTCATCCAGCAAGGTCAGCACACGCTGCTGCACCGTGTCGACGCGCTGGCGGATTTCGGGCAGCTGCTTGCGCAGGGCAATCGCCAGCGCCGACACCGCACCGCTCAACACGATGAGGTTCAACACCATCAGCCCTATCAGGATTGCCAGCAAAGTCTCGTTCATTCGATAGCCCCCTCTAGCATAAACGGCTGCACCCGTTGCAGGGCACGCTTGACTGCCTGTTCTGTGGTCTCCGCGTCCACCTCTATCTGGTTCGGCGCCAGGATAGTTCCTCCACCTACGACGGTTTCGCCGCGATAGAACACCGCAATCTGTCCCGGCGTGATGGCGCGCACGGGAAGGTCAAATACGACACGCACCTGATCTTCGCGCTCCGTCGGGAAAACCTTCGCTGGCGCGGTAGGCATATTATACCGAATCTTTGCCATCACTTTCAAGGGTTCCGTGAGTCTGGGAATGCTACTCCATACGACCTCGCCCACCCACATCTCGCGCTCGTAGAGCTGGTCTTCTGTGCCCACGATGATGGCGTTCTCTTCGGGCAGAATACGCAGCACATACATCGGCACCGGGCTGGGGATATTCAGCCGCCGCCGCTGTCCTATCGTGTAGAGCGCAATCCCCTGGTGCGTTCCCAGCACGCGCCCATGCACATCGCGAATCTCGCCTGGCTTGAAGGCGTCGGGCGTTACCTCGCGCAGGAACTGATGATAGCCGCCCAGGTGCGCCACGAAACAGATCTCCTGACTATCGGGCTTGTCGGCGGTCCACAAGCCCATCTCGCGGGCAATCTGGCGGGTTTGCTCCTTGCTGGGGAGTGTGCCCAGCGGGAACAGAGTTCGCCGCAACTGCTCCTGATTCAGCATGTAAAGCACATAGGACTGGTCTTTGTCCTTGTTCACAGCGCGGAGCAGGTTCCAGCGTCCTGTATGGTGGTTGTAGCGTATGCGGGCGTAGTGCCCTGTGGCGATATAGTCACAACCCAGCTCGTCCGCCTTCTTGAGCAGGGCGTCAAACTTCACAAACCGGTTGCACTGCACGCAGGGGTTGGGCGTGCGTCCGCGGCGGTATTCGTGGACGAAGTCGCGAATCACCGTGTCGGCGAACACTCGGCGGAAGTTCAGCACATAGTGCGGGATGCCGAGCCGCCGCGCCACCCGCCGCGCATCTTCCACCGCGCCGAGCGAGCAGCAGCCGCCGTGTCGGGGGTCGGGGTGCGACTCCTGCCAGATTTGCATCGTGACCCCAATCACTTCATAGCCACGCCTCTGCAGGAGTACCGCAGCAACAGAACTATCTACCCCCCCACTCATTGCCAGAAGTACGGTTCCTCGCTTACGAGCCATAGGCGCGGAAAGTATACCCGATGGCAGACCCGTGGGGTTCCTATGGAGAGGTTCGCAGGTTGGGCACAGCTACTCCCTGCGCTCGTAGCGCCGCTAAAGCAATGGCTGCCTCACGCCGAATAACAGGATCCGAATTCGTTTCTGCAGTTCGAACCAGCAGTTGCAGGGCTTCGGGATCCCGAGCCGCCACAGAGGTCAATAACTGTATTGCATTCTTGCGTATCTGCAGGGACGGGTCACTGAAAAGAGCGTTCTCAACAATCCTGCGCGCTTTTGGATGGCTCCACCATTCAATCGAGCCTTCCACAATTCGCTGGCGCACCGAAACTGCAGGTTCGTTTATGTACAAGCGTTCCCATATAGGGAGCACAGCTTCAGGATCGAGTTTGCTCATCGCCGAAACAGCAGTTTGGCGTGCCATCTCGTCCCCGCGACGAGCGTACTGCTCCAGCACAGGAAGCGCTTCCAAACTGCGGAGGTTGCTGAGCATGCTTAGATACAGAATCGTTTCTCTTCCTGCTTCCAACTGCTGGATACACCATTCTCTCACAGCCTCTTTCAGGGCGCTCTTTGTGTAACGCCCTATGAGTGCGCTCAGGCTTACCAGCAGTGTCTGCTGAGGGTCGATCTCTGGATTCGCGCGCGCATATTCCCAAAGTTGCCGAAGCCAGTCCTCTTCGGGGTGTCGGAAGAAAGCCAGCTGGCGCGCAACAGCAATCCGCTGCTCTGCAGGACCCTCCCTAATCAACCGCAAGAATGCATTCCGCACCTCATCTGAATCCACGAGGCTCAACACGCCCAGCAACATCCAGAAGCCTTCGTCTGCTTGCTGACGACGACTCATCCGATCAATAAGGGCACGCACAAAAGAGTCGCCGTACAGCACGGCGCCCGCTTCCAGTTTCCTCTGCAGTTCCAGACGCCTCTGGTGATAAGCAGTGTCCTCTGGCGACGCCTCCTGCGACAGCAGCGCATCCAGATCGCGCAGGAGATTTTCAGCAGAGGTATCCCGAAGGAGAGATTGGGCGCGATCAAGCTCCTGCTCTTTCTCAGTGGGCGGCGCATAAAGAGAATACCATGCCATCGTCTGAACCTGCTGTTGAGCCTGACCAAGCAGGCGCGAAACCTGTGCCGCACGCAAAGTCTTGCGTTCTGTCAAGCGTATTTTAATCTCTACATCGTTATGGGACAGAGGTTGCCCTAAAAGGCCGATACGCTCGCGTAAAGTGCCCTCGATAGAAACAATCACACCTTGAGCATCCAACGCATAGCGTAGATGTCCCAGAATCTGATGGGTCTTGCCCATCTTCTGTTCCTCGTCGGGAATGAAGACCTTGACAACCGCCTTGTTGTAATAAGTAAGTTTTTTATCAGCGCCTGTTTTCCGGTACCGACAGCGGATCTTCCCTGAAGGGTGGTACTCTTCAGTCTCCCAAAGCTGCTGATTGGGCGCGTGCTGGAACTGGAACGGAAACAGAATCCCGCCAACTGCTTGTCGCGCCCAAGCTGGGGTGCTTTTAGATACGGCAAACTCCAGTTCTCCAGAAGGTTTACGCTGCACATAGAGCGGCGATAGACTTTGTATCTGATGCAAGAGCTCTTTGAAATCCTTGAGCGATGCTTCATCTGCTTGCCACTGGCTCCACTCCACGCGAAGAAGCGTTTTACCCCCCGTCCGCTGAAGCGCCGTGAACTGAACCTGATAACGATATTGCTGTTGAAACGCCAGGGGTTGGAGAACTGACTGCGATTCTGGATCGACCACTGGGTTGAGCGCCCCCATCCACACTCGTGAATTAGATTTCCCCTCAACCCGATAACACAATTGAAGCCCTTCAGACTGAGCCACTAGAACAGAAGGGTGGAATAGTCCTAATAATAGAACCAGCGTTAATTGGCGCATGGTAAAAGACGGGGAAGGGAGAAACCCTTCCCCGAAAGAGGTTCTCAGTAGATGCGGAAACTGCCTCCCCAGCTGCCGATTTCGCGGCTCCAGGAGAAGCCACTCCAGGAGAACAGGGTGAAACTGGCTTCAGCACAACGCCAGCCAAAGAACCGGATGCACCCGCGCGCATAGGGGTTGATACTCCCACTCAGAGCGCTCAAGTTAGCATACAAGCGGGTGTTGTAGTTGTAGTAAGCTTGAAAACCGCGAGTCCAGTCGAAGGAGAAGGAAATGTTGCCGTTCGCAGTGCCTTCGATGCTGCCGTTGACGAAGGTAATATTGCCGCGCACGCCCGCTTCAGCACTTGCTATTCCGGCATTGGCACCAATCCATGCTTCAGCAAAACCTCCCAAGTACCCATATGGGCGTGCATTAGCGGTCTGAGACAGCAGGTTCAGATTGACTCCTGCCGCAAGGCGTAGGGATCCAGAGACGCCTACACGCCCGTTCAGGCAGATGTTAATACCGAGTATATTGACGCATCCCAGTGGAATAGTGGGGCTGCGCCAGTCAATGGCGGCAATTTGCCAATCCCAGTTTTTTGAGTAACTCAGCGGGACTGTCCCAGAGCCAGAGGGTCCCCAAACGGTGTTGCCTAGAACCTGAACATTTACACTATATTGATAGCTCAGGTTCTGGAAGTCGCTGGTAGAACCCGATGCTGAAGCAGTTGCGCTCGCGACAGTGCGCTCGAACCCAGCAAGTCGCCCATCAAGACGAGCGTTCCCCTGCACAGAAGCGGAGGCAGGTGGGAAGCAAGCCTGATAAGTGCCTTGACCTACGAGACGTATCCCGAACAGCGAGTTGCCATACCAGCCCGTGTCGAACGATCGCCCACCGCTACTGCAGGCTGCTGGTGAGAAAGTGTCCGACTCGTCTATAGCCTCCCCCGAGAGAGGCATCTGCGCTTCCAGCTCGCGCAAGCGCCGCTCAGAATCAGCCAGTTCCATCTCCAGTTGAGGCGAATAATATTCAAAAACCGTGTCGGTACGCAGTGAATATCCCTGCGAGTTCAGCCAGCGCTCCATTTCGTTCAGCTGGCGATAGAAATCGCCTGCCTTCATCTTGACTCCGTTGACCTCGATGATGTCGTCGGCTTTGACTGGTTTCCCTGTGTTCGGATCAAGCATTTCGAACGGGGTGAACTTAATCGGGGTTCGGGGGCGAAGCTGCCAGTCGAAGTCGATGTTCGGGGCGTCCTTCTCCTCAACGCGGATTAGCGGGACTACTTCCGTAGACTGGACAGGGCGCTCTTTCTGGGCGTAAACACACAACGGCAGCACGCTCAGTGCTCCAACGACCGCATACACTGCGAATTTGCTCCGCATCATCAGTCCTCCCTTAAGAGTTTTCGAGGCGTTTTTGCACTCCCTAATATTAATGGCACATTTCCCCCGAAATGTCAAGGGGGAAAGCTCTAAAAGGCGGAAATTTCCCCCAAATTGGGGGCAAATTTACCCACCAGTTGGAAAAAAGAATGAATTGCCGCTCGGAGTTGTTTCACTGTGGGATGGCAGGCGATTCCCGCTGAAAGGCGAATAGGCTTTTACGGGTGATTCCAGATGGCGAAAGCGGCATCGTTAGCACAGACATGGCTACGCGATTGGGGGCGTTATGTAGTTGGGATTTTTACGCAGGTATGGGGCAATCCGGTGGTGGGACGCGAGGCGCGGGTGCGCGTGCGCCTGAGTCGCAGCTACCTTCTGCAGAGTCTCTATCTGGGCTTTATGATTCTGACTGTCATGCTGGTATACCAGAATGTGGTCTCCGACGAGGCGGCACGCAACCCTTTTACGGCACAGCAAAGCCTGCAGGCGTTCCACGCGACGGTGATGGGCGTGCTGACTGCCCTGATTGTGTTGATTGCCCCTGCGCTCACGGCGAACGCGATTACTCTGGAGCGCGAGCGACGCACGATGGACCTGCTGGCGGCGACCCCCTTAACCGCGCGCCAGCTGCTGACGGGCAAACTGCTTGGCTCGTTGGGGTTTGTGCTGTTGCTACTCGCGCTGACCATGCCGGTGAGCGCGGTGAGCTTGCTGATGGGTGGGGCAACAATTCGAGAAATGCTGGAAACCTATCTGTTGATTGCCGCCAGCGCGATGGTGTTATGTGCGGTGGCGCTGTTCAGCTCCGCCTATGCACGCTCTTCCACAACCGCTGTGTTCTGGAGCTACCTGAGGGTGGGGCTACTGGTGGGGGTGCTGGGAATTTTGACGATTGCGCAGGCGGCGATGCGGTTTTCTGCGCCGCCTAGCGCGACAGGGCGCGAACTGCTGATGCCGCTTTCTGCGCTGAGTCCCTTCTCGGCTCCCTATGTGGCAGATACTGTGTTCAACGCCTTTGGCGTGGAGATTCCGGGCGTGGTGGTGGGGGTGCTGGTGTGTTTGCTGGCGACCCGCATGCTCCTCACGGGCGCCGCGCCGAAGGTGGGACTGTATGACAAAGACACACTTCCCTCCTTGAGACGCCAGATGCTGCTGGGGGCATTCCTCGCCTCATGGCTGACTTTTACACCAGTAATCCAGCTTCTCATCGCGCCTGGCGTAGGCGGAGCCAGAATAGGCGACCTGCTGACCGTGCTGGGTTTCCTGCTGGCGATGCCTATGCCGCTGCTCATTCTGTTTATCGCCCCTTACGGCGGTCAGGAAGAGTGCAGGGTGTTTTGGGACAGACGGGTTCGTGTGAGCGATCTGTTCACGGGCAAGCCATCGGGTTCTCTCCCGTTCATTCTGGCGTTATGGTTCGCCGCGATAGCAGGGCTGGTGCTCGCGGCGCAACCCTTTCTGGGGCATCTTGCGCCAGAAGATTGGGTTTATGCCATCACGCTTGCGTTTTACTACACGGGCTTATGGGTGTTTTTATGGGCATGCGCGCAGATTTGCTCGGTGTTTTTACGAGGGCGCTCTGTGGCAGCGGCGCGCTGGCTCACGCTCGGATGCTATGCCGTGCTATTTCTGCTCCCCTTGATTTTGCACTGGATACTCTTTTCTGATGTGGACGCCATCGAATCGCCTGCCCTCTACTTTTCTGTAATGTATCCCGTGTGGGCCATAACCGACAAGCCTTTCCAGAAGTTCTGGGAGACGGCGCCATTGTTCTATCTGTACGGCGCCGTGCTGTGGCTTCTCTCGCTTCTTTTGTATGTACTCCACCCACGCCATACGAATCAGGAGCGCGATGTGTCATAATTAAGGGACGCTTCGGAAGAGGATTGAGACAATGATGGAGACCACCGTGCTTTCACCGCAGGATAGGCTGGCTCTGGATTACCTGGCGCGTCAGGTGCTGCTTGGTTTCATGCAGGGCACGCCGGTGCCGCTGCGCACGAACGAGGTGCGCGATCGGGTGCAGGCGCTGGGATTGACCTCCGCTGAGGTACGCGCGCTCCTTTATAACCAGCCAGAGAAGTTTCGTCAGGAAGAGCGCCGCTGGATGCCGCTGTTTCGGAAAGTATCGAGCCGTTCCCCGATTGTGGCGTTTGCCGAGCGGATTGTGCGGGCGGTGGGCGCGCCTGTATCCCGCGATGCTATTGCGCTGG
>CAZQPV010000102.1:0-8660 GCA_964595265.1 uncultured Fimbriimonadales bacterium | reverse complement strand
AAATGCTCCGAAAAGAGGATTTCCGCGTCAGGCTGGATGGGAACCCCTGCAATCTCGAGCTGGCTCTCTTGCACGGGCAAAATTATACCCGTTGTTTAAGCGGAGACTGCGACGGGCTTGCCCGTGCGTGCCGATTCGTCGGCAGCCAGCGTTACGGCGAGCGTGCGCACCCCCTCGCTGTAGTCGGCTTTGATGGGCGCAGGGTTTTTCTCCCGAATCGCCTGAATAAAAGCGCGCGCCTCGTTGTGATAGGCATTGTCGCGCGAATAAAACTCCTCTTTGCGGTTCGGCTCCCATTCGGTCATGCGTCCCCAGCTGACCTCTATCACGCGGTTCGGGGTGTAGACCTTGATGCCTGTCTCGCCTGGCGCGTTCAGCACGCAGGTGTTGGTAATCACGCCGACCGCGCCGCTGGCGAACTGAAGCACCACTGCGCCCGACGCGCTCACATCGCCCCCTGAAAACGGCATCAGCTCTGGCGCGTGCTGGAAATAGGCATGCACCTGCACAATCTCGCCTGCCAGGTAGCGCGCCAGATCAAAGATGTGGGTCGTCTGCTCGATAATCTGCCCTCCCGAGAGCGCGTGCTGGCGCCACCACTCGACGCCGGGCATACCCCCTTCCCATGCGCCTTTGACCAGCACGGTTGGTAGCCCCTGCAGCCGCTCGCGGGCGCGCTCGGTCGCGCCGTAATAGCGAAAATGGTAACCCACCATGCTGAGAACCCCTGCTTTTTTGATGGCTGCCTCAATGGCGCGAGCGCGTTCCAGCGTGCGCGCCACGGGCTTTTCCACAAACAGATGGATACCCTTCTCTGCTGCCATCTCTTCGGCGCCCTCGTGCGCATGGGGCGGCACGCACACATAGAGCGCGTCGAGTGAGGTTTCGTTGAGCATCGTCTGATAATCCGTGTAGGCTTTTCCGCCGAATCGGGCGGCGGCGCGCTCGGCGCGTACAGGGTCCACATCACAAAACGCGACCAGTTCCACGCCCTCTATCTGGCTGAGCGCATCAAAATGCGCCTGGGCAATCCCGCCTGTACCCACAAAACCGATTCGTATCGCCATCGCAGATGCCTCCAACCGCCATCGATTCGAGAGGGTTCGCTCGTTTCCTGTTTCGAAACGGCAGGAATCGAATCGGCAAAGTCGAATCTCCAGGGCTACCCACATCTAACCAGACCGATGGGTAAGGAGGAGTGATAACCATGCCGACTGTGGCGATTACGCTGGATTGCGAAGCGGCAGATTACCCGCGATGCTACACGCAGGAGTATATCAAGGTCGCCGAAGAGTTCACGATACCGTTCACCTGGATGATTCAGGTGTCGGGCAAAGACCCGATGGCAAACGCTCAACTTTACTACCGCGAATATTTCCACCGCATCCCTTCGTGGCACGAGTTCGGCTTGCACCTGCATTTTGAGGACGGCTATGGGCGCTATGTGGAAAACCCCCGCGAGCGCGGCGAGCTGATTCAGACGGGCAAAGATATGCTCAAGCAGGTTCACATCAAGCCCACTGCTTTCCGTGCGGGCAGCTACGCACTGATTCCCCCCGATTTGAAGTATCTGGAGGATATGGGTTTTCTTGTGGACAGCAGTGCGATTCCAGACGCCGAGCATCGTCCGTTTGTAGATTGGGACGGCGCGCCCCAGCGCCCCTATCATCCTTCATATGATGACCTGCGCAAGCCCGGCGAGGCGCGAATCCTCATGGTGCCGATTGCGACCCACAACGGCAAGTTCGCCTATCTGGATCAGGGCTGGGACACCGTGCAGGCGATACTGACACATCATCTGGAGCAGGGCACGCCTGTGATTTGCATCGGCGGGTATGATTATCACGACAGCGTGGATGTGCTGCGCGAGGCGATTCTGCTGCTCAAAAAGCACAACGCGCGCTTCACCACGCTCACCCAGATTGTGTCGGAGTATACATTATGATAGACGCACGCTGGCAGAAACTGGCGGATGTGCTGGTGCATCATTCGGTTCGGGTTCAGCCCGGCGACAAGGTGTTGATTGAAGCGTTTGACATGCCGCCCGATTTTGTGGCACTGCTGATGCGCACCATCAGCGATGCAGGGGGTATCCCGATTGCCGAGACCAAGACCACGCCTGTGTTGCGCGCCCTCTATCAAAACGCGACCGAAGAGCAGATTCGGTTTCTTGCGGGGCTGGAGCGCCAGCGGATGGAGGGCGTGCAGGGCTACATCGGACTGCGCGGCACGCCCAATTTCGCCGAGATGTCCGATGTGCCGCAGGAAAAGATGCGCCTGATTCGCCAGCTCTGGTGGGTGCCCGTGCATCAGGAAGTTCGGGTGCCGCGCACGCGCTGGGTGGTGCTCCGCTGGCCCACCGTCGGGATGGCGCAAGCGGCGGGCATGAGTACCGAAGCCTTCGAAGATTTCTACTTCCGCGTGTGTACGCTGGATTATTCCAAAATGGAGCGCGATGTGCAACCTCTTGTGGAGCTGATGGAGCGGACTCGCGAAGTGCATATCAAAGGACCGGGCACCGACCTGCGCTTTTCCATCGAGGGGATTGGGGTCGTGCCCTGCTATGGCTTGCGCAACATTCCCGACGGCGAGTGCTTCACCTGTCCCGTGCGCGACTCGGTGGAGGGCGAAATCACCATCAACACCAACAGCGTGTACGAGGGCAACCTTTATCGCAATATCCGCTTCCGCCTGAAACAAGGCAAGATTGTGGAAGCGACCTGCGCCGACGATGGCGATCGCCCCGGCGCAGGCAATCCCCGCAAACTGAACGCGATTCTGGACTCCGACGAGGGCGCACGCTATATCGGCGAGTGGTCGCTGGGGTTCAACCCGTATATTTTGTATCCGATGAACGACACCCTGTTCGATGAGAAAATCGCAGGCTCGTTCCACTTTACCCCCGGCAATGCCTATCAGGAGGCGGATAACGGCAACCGCTCGCAGATTCACTGGGACCTGGTGGTGATTCAGCGTCCCGAATATGGCGGCGGTGAGATTTACTTTGACGGGCGCCTTGTGCGCAAAGACGGGCAGTTCGTGCTGCCCGAGCTACAGGCGCTCAACTATCCCACGGAGGTCGCATAGCGATGGCAACCCATCACACAGAAGAGCGCGACGGCAAACTGCGCACGACGCTGAAGCTGGAACCTGGCGAGCGCGTGGCGCTCTGCCGGTGTCTCCAGTCCAAAAACTTCCCGTTCTGCGACGGCACGCACAAGACCCTGCCCGATTCTAAAGCGGGACCGGCGATTATTGAGGCGCTACGCGAGGCTCAGGAGGAGTCGGAAGAGGCGTAGAGTGTGAGGGAGGATATTCCCGACCCGCGCCTCTATTCCTTCCATAGTCAAGGTTAGCACAGTATGAACGCGCCGAGCCTTACGAGGCAACACACAGTCTGGGTGCCAGCAGGTATCGCGCTCGTCTGGCTGGTTCTTTTAGTGCTCTACTGGAACTATACCATGGATGATGCTTACATCATCTTCCGCTATGCCGTTCACTTTGCCAAAGGAGTGGGACTTATCTATAATCCAAGCACAGTTGTAGACGGATACACCAGCTTTCTCTGGACCGTGATAATCGGTAGCGCAGTGTTTCTTTTTGGAGAGTCCCAGATTGTGGGGATTACGAAACTGGTTTCTGGGGTGCTGAGCGCGCTGACCTTACTTTTTACTTACCAGATGGCTCAGCGGGCGCCTGAGACTCGGTCGTCGGGATGGGTTGCCGTAGCCCTGACATCTGTGACGCCCGCATTCATTATCTCTACCGTAGACGGGCTTGAGACTCCCCTCTACATGGCAATTCAGATGCTCCTGATGTTACAGTGGATGCGGGATCTGGATCGAGGGGCGCTCTCTCCCATGTATGGTGTATGGGCAGCGCTTCTGTGCCTGGCGCGTCCGGATGGAGCGCTCTTTGTTGGGTTAGCTACCTTCCTGTTCTTCCGTTTTTGTCCGCTCTCGCAGGAGGCTCTCATACGCAGTCTCTATGCGGTTGTCGCATGGAGCGCGCTTTTTGTGCCCTACTTCGTCTGGCACTGGTTCTACTATGGGCATCCTCTGCCAAACACTTTTTATGCCAAAATGGGAGGCGAATGGGAGCTGTTTCTGCGAGGTATATACCGTTTATTGAAGTGGCATCTGGAATTGGGGAGTCTTTTGAGTGTGGTGTTTGTCTTCTACGCAGTTCTCAAGCGTTCTTCACCGTATACGACGATTCTGGTTGCAGCAATCGTTTCACGAGTGATACTGGTACTCTGGTCTGGCGGTGAGGCGATGGGGCACCACCGTTTCATGGCGCCTGCGGTACCTGTTTACTGGTTGCTTTTTCATCTGGGTTTGTGTGCATGGCTTTCTCACAGTAGTCTGCAAGGGAGCTGGATACGAAAAGCGTTGAGTGCTTCTCCGATGATACTTTTTGTGTTGCTGATCGGGATTTCACTGAGCCATCTCCCCAGGTGTCAGCGGTACGCAAAGGGGTTGAGCCAAGCCCATATCCGCCTTGGACAGTGGATAGATCAGAACACTTCCTCCAACGCACGGATTGCTGTGGGCGACGCAGGTGCTATCCCATATTACGCGAACCGTCATACGATTGATATTATGGGGTTAAACGAGCCTTACCTGGCGCACTTGCCAGGTCGCCTGGGACACAAGATTGACACGGAGTATGTTCTTGCTCAGAAGCCAGACATTGTTATTTTGTTGAGTGAGAATCCGCCCCCCTTATCATTCAGGGGGCGAACTCCAATTGACCGGGCGCTGTATGAAGCCCTTGAGCGTGAGGGAAGTTTTGTTCTGCATAGTGTGTACCAGTTCAACGAGCGTTATTTTCTCTGGGTGATGGTGCGTCGCACCCTCCCGAAGAGTAGGGCACAGGATTGCGTCGCCCCCGCAGCGCGTTCTGAATATGCTGAAGCGCATACTCGGCGCGCGCGTCCCATGTATGAGGAGCAATCGCCTCAAGTCGGCGTTGCTGCAAAACAGGGTCATGCGCCACGGGGAGCGCCTCTTCAATACACCGTACGAACTCTTCCACATCGCGAGCGCACCACACCACCTCGGCGAACTGAGGCAAGTCGGGCACGGGCGTGCTGACCACTGCGCGCCCCGCCGCCAGGTACTCGTAGAGCTTGAGGGGGCTGGCGCCCAGCGTAATCGCGTTATCTTTGAACGGCACAAGGCACACATCCAGCCCCTTGAGGTAGGCGGGCAGCTGATAGTAGGGGCGTTGCCCCAGCAGATGGAAATTGGGCGGAAGGTCGCGGGGATGCCAGTCCACTTTGTGACCAATCATCACAAAACTCCAGCTGGGGCGGCGGCGCGCCAGTTCCAGCAAAAGCTCGATGTCGATCCATTTCGGACAGAGCCATCCCACGAAACCGATGCGTGGGGGCGGTATCTTGGCAAGGTCATGTGGAACGAGTGTCGACGCGCGGAGCGCAGAAGCAAAGAAAGCAGCCTCCACCGCGTTTGGCAGCAAAATCGCTTCGCGCCCGTTGCGTTGATGCTGTTTCTGGAGGAAAGGGGACACCACAAAAATCAGGTCGGCAATCTGTTCCAGTGATTGCTCCAGATGCTGGAGCGCAGGATCCATCGCCCCAAAATCATCAAGACGATGATAACATGTCAACGCAGGACGCAGTTTTCGGTGAAGCCAGAGCGCCAACTCGCTGTTGGAGACCCACAACACCAGCTGCTTCGTCTCTATCTGGCGTAAGTGTATCAGGCTACGCCACATTTCAAGAGCTGTTTTGAGGGGGGAACGCCAGCGGCGAGGCAGGAAGCGCAGTCCCCCCGGAGCGAGTACCGAAAGCACCTGAATATTTGTTTCTGCTTTTCGCCAGTGAACGCTCTGACGCCGCCACCGTAGCCAGTCCGTCAGCGACATCAAGGGATGGAGATAGATTACAGGCACATGCTGGGCAAGCGCCACAGAAAGGTGATAAGCTGTACCCCTGTCGGGACGAAGCATAACATGGCCAGCATGTACGATTACCATCGCCTGAGCCTCTCCAATTTGACGCCTTCTCATTTCCCTGCAAGTATACCTGAGGGTCGCCCCCTTCAGGTATCATAAAGAGGTACGGAGGGAAATATGAACTACGATGCTGATGTGATTGTGCTGGGTGCAGGACCGGGCGGATATGTGGCTGCCATCCGCGCCGGGCAGTTGGCAAAAGAGCATGGTGGAACCGTTGTCTGTATCGAGCGCGAATTTTTAGGTGGAACCTGTTTGAACTGGGGCTGCATTCCCAGTAAAGCCATGATTGCCCACGCAGAGGCGTATCAGCATGTGCTGCACACCGACGAGATGGGCATCCATATCGAGGGCAAAGTCTCCTACGACTTTGCCAAAATGCAGGCACGCAAAGATAAAATCGTACAGACCCTGCGGAACGGGATTGCGACTCTGTTCAAAAAGAATGGCGTTCAGTCGGTGGAGGGGACAGGGAAACTCATAGACCCCCACACGATTGAAGTCACGAAAGCCGACGGCTCGCGCCAGCGCGTGCGCGGCAAAAATATTATTCTCGCGACTGGCTCCAGCGTGATGAATCTCAACATTCCCGGCTTGCAGGGCGAGAATGTCTGGACCAGCGACGACGCAGTGAATGCGCCGTTTGTGCCCGAATCGCTCCTGATTCTGGGCGCGGGCGCCGTGGGGGTGGAGTTTGGCTATGTGTTTAACGCGCTGGGAAGCAAAGTAACCGTTGTGGAGATGATGCCCCAGATTCTGCCTGCCTTCGACGAAGAGGTTGCGAAAGAGGCGGAACGCGCCCTGAGCCGACAGGGAATCCAGTTCATCACCCAGAGTACGCTCAAATCGGCAGAGCGAGCTGGCAAGAACTGGGTCTGCCATGTGGAAACCCCCAAAGGCATGCAGAGCATCGAAGTGCAGGTGGTGCTGATCGGCGTGGGGCGTAAGCCGAATGTCGAGGGCATCGGGCTGGAGACGGTCGGAATCCAGATGAACAAGCGCTGGGTGGCTGTGGACGAGAGGATGCGCACCAACATCCCGCATATTTATGCGATTGGCGACATCACGGGGATTGCGCCGCTAGCTCATGTCGCCAGCGCGCAGGGGATTGTGGCGGCGGAAAACTGCTTCGGCGCGAATCGGCGCATGGACTATCGCGCGGTTCCGAATGTGGTCTACACCGTGCCTGAGGTGGCTGGTGTTGGGCTGACTGAAAAGCAGGCGCGCGAGCAGGGCTACGAGGTCAAAATCGGCAAGTTCCCGCCGCGCATTCTGGGGCGTGCGATGGCAGCGGGCATCAAAGAGGGTCTCGTGAAAGTCGTCGCTGAAGCGAAGTATGGGCAGATTCTGGGCGTGCATCTGTGCGTGCCGCACGCCAGCGACCTGATTCAGGAGGCGGTGCTGGCGATTAAGCTGGAAGCCACGCTGGACGAGATGGTGGACACAATTCACCCGCACCCGACGCTCGTGGAGTCGCTGATGGAAGCGTTCCATGATGCGGCAGGGCATTGTATTCATAAGGCGTAGGCTTATGGTTGGGATGCGCGTGGTGGGCGCGACTCGGCGACGGCACGCGCCCACCAGAACAGGACACGCTCCATGCTCATCGAGGTATAGGGTTCGCCCGTCTCTTTAGCGACTTCCACAGCCTGACGGAACCATTCGTCGGCTTTCTGGGGGGTGCCAGTTCGCAGGTATGCCCAGCCGACGATTGCAAGCGCTTCGGGGCGCCAGCGCGCATCGCTGAGAGCGGAAGCCGACTCTTCGGCACGCGCCAGCAGGGCGTTTTGGTCGGGCAGGGGCGGTTCTGTGGAAGAAGGTTCCGTCGCTTGAGGAGGCGGGTTCCCTTCACTTGCCGCTGCCAGAGAGACCGCCAGAGAAGCGTAGGCATGCACACGCGCGCGCCCCGCAGGCGCGTTCGAAGCCAGTTCCACAGCGGTTTGCCAGTGCCCATGTTCATACAGGGTCTGTATCAGTTCGGCATACGCCAGAGCACGTTGTTCCTTCTCAACAACCTGCTGCAGGAGTTTGACCGCCTTCTCGGGGTTGCCCGCTTTTGCTTCGCCCAACGCGAGCAAGTGGTGTGCCTCGCTTGCTTGCTCGGCACTCAGCTCAGGCAGCAGGCGATACGCTCTGGATAACAAGCCATACTGCGCCAGAAACCCAATCAGTTCTGGGGGGGCGGCAGACTGCAATTGAGGGTCTGCCCGGATCTGGCGTAAGGTCTCTTCCAGCAAGGCTTCTCCTTGAGCAAGATACTCGCTGAGGTTGGGCTTCTCGGAAGCCGCCTCCGTCGCGGTCTCGCCATCGGGAGATGTGGCGGCCGACTCTGCGATATGCAACATCAGGCACGCGATTTCGCCCAGAAGCGACGCGCGCCAGCGTCCCTCTTCGAACGAGCTGCCCAGCTGATGTGCTTCCTGCGCCCACTGGAGCGCTTGCTCCTCTTTGCCTGCACGATAATTCATGGAGGCAAGAGCCACCAGCGCACGCCCCCGCCAGTAGGGATGGCTGATCTGTTTGAGCAGGTTCTCCTGTTCGTTTGCCATTGAGGCATAGGCGAGCAGCTGGCAGGCGGTTTGCGAGCGAAACAGGAGGTCGCGAAGCGCGTTCAGGGCGCTCATGGCGGGTTTGGGCTGACTGATTTCTGCCCATGCCTGCGCCACCTGACCGAGAATATA
>CAZQPV010000101.1:0-8704 GCA_964595265.1 uncultured Fimbriimonadales bacterium | reverse complement strand
GTCGCGTGTTGGCAGGCGGCGCTGGAATCGTGCCCGGAGGCGGCAAGTAAATCGCGCACTGGCGCGGGTAGTCAAACACTTGCGGCAGCTGGAGCGTGCGCGGGTTGTCCAAGCCAACCTGCTGCAGGTAAAAGTCAAAGCTGTTGTCAACCGTGAGCGTGGCGCTCATCAGCAGGGTCGGCTGATTGCTGAACAGATGCTCGCGAAGCCACGCGCTCACATCCAGCGGCTGATAGCAGAGACGCCAGCCTTCTGGTGCAGGCTCCACCCAGCTGACCCCTTCGGGCGGATGTATCAGACGCTCCAGCTGGGCGAACAAGCCTTTTGCCCAGAGGTTAAACTGCAACAGCACTTCCTGTACCGCCGCTTTCTGGGGGTCAGTGAGCTGTGATTTGTGGTCTTCCCACGCCTGACGCAGGGCGCCCTGAAGCTGAATCAGCAGGGTTTGAAGCGCCACCACTAGCGACTCGGCTTGCTGGGCGTGCTCCAGGCTGACGCTGATTCCGTGAGCGTGTTCCATCTCAGGGGGCGCAACGGCGATGATTGCCCCATTCTGCGGGATAACGCCAAAGTCCACCCGACTCATATGCGCCTGCACCAGTTGGGAGAAGTCCTGAACCGCGAGTTGCACCTGATTCAGGAACCCCTGAGGCGGGTTTACGCTTTCTAAGGCGGAGGCGAACTCGTTGCTCACGATGGTTACTGTGCGGATAATTTCCTGCGCGGTTTCAAGGCAGAGTTTAGTTGCCAGCGCATTTTCCGCGGCGTCCACGAGGTCGTGCGCCTCGTCGATAATCAGAAAGTCGTATTCGCCCAGCAGCGAGGCTTTCCCGTCGGACACTTCTTTCAGCAGGGCATCGGTCAGCACCACGGCTTGGTTCGTGATAACGATTCGTGCTTTCGCGGCTCGGTCGCGACTCTTATAGTAAAAGCATTCGCTGTAGTGTTCACAGGCGCGGGCGCGGCAATAGGGCGGCACTGCCAGGTTGTCGAACAAATCGCGCATCATCTGCTGGGGAATTGCCTTGCGCGTCAGAAAGGCGTTCAACTCGCTTTCGGTGCCCTCCTGCGCGACAGACGCCCATTCCCGCAAGAATCCCTGCAGCTCGGGGGCGGTTCTGCCCAGCTCGCGCCCGTGAATGCGGGAAAGACATGCATAGCGGGAGCGCCCCATCGCCAGCGCGGTGGAAATCTGCAACTCAGGAAACAGGCTCAGGGCAAATGGCAGGTCTTTGAGCCAGTATTGCTCCGCCAGCACATTCGTGTAGGTGCTGATGACGATGCGTTGGTCGCTTCGGGCGCAGGCACGAATCGCAGGGAGCAACACGGCAAGGCTTTTACCCACTCCTGTCGGCGCTTCCACCACCCCCGATGTGCCCGCCTCGATGCATTCGGCGACGAACTGCGCCATCTGGTGTTGCACAGGACGCGGCTCGTAGCCTGCCTGCGCCTCCAGACGCTGGAACGCTTCCCCCAAACTCAAACCTGTTGCTGACATCAGATGCTTTTAGTATACCTCTTTAACCCTCCTCGCCAGCGGGAGCGGGTAAGCCGACGCCTGCCACCACATTCCCCACTGATTGCGCCAGCCAGTAGACGCCCAGCGCCCAGCCGAACACGGGAATCCATACAACCGACAGCACCAGCGCGACGCCCAGCATGATAGCCCAGCCCGGCGCCAGCTCCGCCTTGCCGAACGCCAGCGCGACGCGCTCACCCAGATGCCACAGCGTTGCGCCCAACCCCACCAGCGCCGTCAACCCATACGCCAGCAGCAGGAGCGCCATCAGCAACTGGATCGGTTGCTCGTTTGCCGCCTGCTTCACGACCTGAGCCAGCACGGCTATCAGCAGCGTCAGGAGCGCCGTCGCAATAATCCCCCGCCAGAAGACGCTAATGCTCCGCTGGCGCAGATTCTGCACATAGCCTCGCGTGAGATCGCCCCAGAGCGTCACGCTCAGCACGCCCACACCGACCAGAGCCAGATACAACACCAGAATCCCCGCTAAACCCTCCATTCTAACGCCTCCTGAAGGATGGACCAGAGTGGCTGGAACTTCTGCACCGCTTGACGAGCGCCCTCTGAGAGAACCGAGAAGGGTGTCCACTCTGCCACGCAATTAAAGTCGGGTTGATAGAACCCTGCAAGCCAGAGCCAAAGGGCGACGCCAGCGAGGCACGCCGAAAGCGTTAGGACGACGCGCCACTCGCGATGGGGCGCCTGCGCTGGCTGGAGTGTACCCGTAGGCGCAGGGACAACAGGCAGCGCGCGAAGCGCTTCCGATACCGCCTGCCAGCCTGCGACCCGACTCTGGCACTGATGACATTCAGCGAGATGCGCCTCAACTGCCTGCTGGCTCCTGGCGTCCAGCCAGCCCTCGGTGTAGGCGTGCAGAACCTCTTCGTGGGGGCAGGTTCTCATCCCAGTTCCTCCTCGATCCAGCGGCGCAGGCTTTCGCGCCCGCGATAGAGCCAGGTTTTGACCGTGCCTTCGGGCGCATGGAGCGTCTCGGCAATCGCGCTGAGGGGCAACTGCTCATGGTAATAGAGCAGGAGCGCGATACGCTGAGTTCTGGGCAGGCGCATCAGCAGACGCTGGAGCGTGCGCTGGCGCTCCCGTTCGTAAAGGTATTCCTCTACCGTAGGTGGGGTCGGCATCGCTTTGGATGCGCGTTCCAGCTGCGCCTGCTCCTGCTGGCGGTCGCGTCGCGCGTTCAGGCAGAGCCGCGCCGTCAAGCACAACAGCCATGTGGAAAACGGCTTCGTGGCGTCGTACAGGGCAAGGCGTGTGTAGGCGCGCAAGAACGCTTCCTGAGTCAGGTCTTCTGCCCAGGTGGGATCGCCCAGAATCCGAAACGCGAGCGAAAAGACCCGATCCCGATAGCGCTCCACCAGCGTATCGAAGGCGGTGGTGTCGCCCTGGAGACAGCGTTGCACCAGTTGTGTGTCGCTCATTTCGGGACCTTCCTCACTGCCTGAATCAGCCATCGGTTCGCTTGCGGCGCTTCGCCCTTCAGCGCGCCGAGGTCTGCCAGCCCAATCATCTTGATTCGATTCGGCTCCAGAGTGCCGTTGCCTTTTTCTTTGGTGTCGTCGGTTACGCTGAAGGCGCTCCACAGCACGCGCTTTGGCTCAGGTGCTTTCTCGCCCCCGACGCTCAGCGTGGCTTGCCAGCGCTCGCCCCCTTCTTCTTCCACAAAGACGCCGAGTGTGGTGGGCGTTTTGACCTGAATTACGATTTCCAGTCCCTGTGTGGCGCTCAGCACACCTTTTTCCAGCGGGCGCAGGACGCCGAAGATGGGGATCAGGCTCTCATACTGGACGCTCATGCCGCCCGCTTCGGGCTGGATGGCGACCCCCTGGGTGGCAATCCACATCACGAAGTCGCGCCCAAATTCATCGATAGTGTTGGGATTGCGCTTGACAGGGGGCGCTTGCGCGAGGAACTCGAACTGGTCTATCCAGAACACGCGCGTGCCCGAATAGTCGCCAAACAGAACCTTGGCTTCGGGCGCAGTGAAAAAGAGCGCGCCGACATCAATAAGTCCAATTGCCTGAGCCTGGTTCATGTCAAGTCGGTTATTGTCGGGCTTCACATCCTCGGCGAGAGTAAAGTCCGAAAGAGTCAGTGTTACCTGCTGCCAGCGGTTGCCGTTGACCCAGAACGGCGCGTTCCAGCGCTCGCCGCTTTCTTCCTGAATCACCATCGCGAGCAGGGTCGGGCGGTCGGTTTTGACCCAGAATCGGAACGCCTGCGCCCACTCTTCGGGTTCCAGCCGAATGATGCCGTTCAGTTTGCCCTGCAGCGCGACATAGGTGTATTGAAGCGCCTGCGCGCCTTCTTTCACATCCAGCGGGTTGCGGGTCAGCTCGATTCTGCCATCAAAGCCAGGGAAGACCAGCCACCCGTGGTCTGCCTTCTCAAAATCGATCACCGAGCGGGGCGTTTCCTGAGCATGCATGCCCAGCGCGCTCGCTACCGCAATCGCCCACGCCACATTCCAGCACCGTCTCATCGCGCACCTCCACTACAGTTTACACAGGGAAGTGGGTTCTGGTTTCGGAATTTTGGGGAATTGGGAGCCAGAGCTATGCAATAGAGATAGCCCCCTCTTCCTACGGTGTCAGAAGAGGGGGCAGAAGCGGAGGGAGTGTGCTTAGCACCCCTGCCCGAAGTTGAACAGTACCGTCAACAAATCGGCATCGTCTACTGTGCCGTCGCCGTTCACATCTTCAGGCAAGCCCGAACCCGTCTGCCCGAAAGCGAACAGCACTGCCAGCAGGTCCGCATCGTCCACGCAGCCGTCGCCGTTCACATCGCCTGGAATGCCCACAAAGGTCTCAATATCGTCCAGATAGACGATATAGGGACCGACCTGAGTGGGATCTGCAGGGGTGAACGCAAGGTGCTCCAGCGTGCCAGTGGCGGTGTCCAGCGCGCCGTTGGCGCTACCGCCCGCGAAACCGCGCAGCGGCTCGTTGGGGATGTCAAACACCACACGCACCCACTGGTCTTTCTGATCAATCAGCTTGCCGCCTGGGGGACCGGAGGTGTTCGTTGCGCCCACCCATTCAATCCCGCCACTGGCGCCCCCGTTGCCTGCACAGCCTGCGGTGCTTCCCGTTTCGCGCACGCCAAGCGCCAGGTAAAAATCGGGCGTCCCAGAGGGCACATAGACCCAGACCGCCAGTTTGTGCGAGAAGTTGATTTCTGGGTTGGGCACAATAGCTGTGTTGAAGGTGGTCAGGCGGAGCCATGCACCCGCATTCCCATTCCACTGCCACGCCACTTTGAGCGACTGGACGCCGCCGTGCGCCTGCTCGTCGCTGATGACCGAGCAGTTATAAACGCCATTCGGAAGGTCGCAGAGTCCCGTGAACGCCAGAAAGCCCGATGTGGACCCGGAGAAGCTGGGCTGACGGAACAGCACTGCGCCGTTTAGTCCAAGCGTGTACCCTTCAAAGTCGGTGATTAAGCACTGCGCCATTGCGCTTGCTGTAAGCCACACTGCCGATAGTGCGATTAAAGAGCGTTTCATCGTTGTGCCTCCTTTCAGGGCGTTTGCCCTGCACGCATTATACCCCACTTTTATGAAGTTTTCAGCGTACGCTCCACCACACGAGGTAGAGGGTGAGCGCGGCGTCGGCGCGGCTGACTGGGTCGTCGGGGCGGAAGCGGATGCCGTCGGGCGTGGCGGCGTCCAGCCCATCCCACAAAAGGGAGTTGATGCGTCGCTGGGCGAGCCGCGCGATGTAGGGCAGGTCGGGGTCCTCCGCGGCGACATCGGTGTAGGGCGAGCGGGCGTCCTTGAGCGGCGCCCAGTTCTGGGGGTCTATGAGAGCCAGGGTCCGTACCAGCCAGCGCGCCCAGTCGCGGCGTCGGATCGGCTGCTCTGGCTCGAAGCGGCGGTTCTCCGTGCGCTCAATCACCCCCTGTAGGAACAGATTCTGCATCGGGACGGCGTATTTATGCCCGAACAGCACATCGGTGAACGCCAGCCCCTGAAAGCGCTCTTCGGGCAGGTCGGGGCGGAACTCGCGGAGCAGTTTCCACAGCACGCGCACCGCCTCACCCCGCGTGAGGGATGCCTGCGGCTCAAAACGCTCATCGGGGAAGTAGCCCCGCGCCGCCATAAACTGCACCGCTTCGAAATGCTCTGTGTCGGGCTTCACATCGGGGAACCAGTAGAGATAGACCCCGAAGCGGAGCAGGGCGCGCTGAATCTGCGCCACATCCAGCTTGCGGAGGGGGATTCCCCTCTGCAGACTCAGCGCCGCCGCCGCGCCCGCCGCCTGACCCATATTCATGCGCACAGGCTCCATCCGCAGCGTGCCTAAACTCACATGCGTCGAGGAGACCGCCGTCGAGACCAGCAACCCCTCCACTCCCTTCGGCACCATCACGCCGTAGGGAACCTGATACCACGGCGTATACTGGAACAGCCAGAACTCGCCTTCGCCCATATGGGGGAGTTCGATGGTCTCCTGACCTTCGGGCACGACCACTTTGCGCACGGCGTGCGAGTCCATCGGGTAATCGCCAATCGCGATGGCGTCGGGGCGGATGCGCTCCCGTGCCAGAATGATGTCCATCTCTTTGAGCGTAACCTCGCCCTCGATTCGGCGCGCCTTGCGCACATACAGAATTGGGGGCAGGTGGTCGGTATCCCGGAATTCGTCTTCTGCCAGCCCCAGATTCGGCTGACCCAGCTCGGTCTGGATGTAGTGGAGATAGCCCAGCACATGGTTTTTGTAGATTTCGTAAATGCGCTGGCGCTCTTCCCAGCTGGCAGTTGGGTAGCGATAATTGACCTCTTGCAGGGTCGTGCCGTGCGGGTGCTGGTTCACCTCAAACTTGTTGTTGGGGATTCGCCCGTAGAGATACGCCCATGAGCGTTCCCACGGGGGCGAAAGCAGGTACTCACGCCGATTGTAGCCAGGCGGTGGGCTTTTGACCTGCGGAGTGGGATAGTTTTGCACTATCATCAGGATGGCGTAGCCAGGCAGGCGGTGGTCGCCCTCGCCGGTGCTACCGGGCAGGATACGGTCGTTGAGGCGGTCGTAATAAATCACACCGGCGTGGGGTTCTTCGGGAGTGCGCGGTTCACGCCCCAGCCGGTAAGGGACTCCTGCCCACGCCGCGATGTCGCCCTCGGCGGTGGCGTCTATCACTATATCGGCAATGAACCGCCCCGTGCGCGCGCCGTCCAGCGTAATGAACTCCACGCCCCGAATGCGGTTGCCCTCCTTGAACACGCGCGTGGGGCGTACGCCGAAGTAGAGGTCAATATTCGGCTCGGCGTAAATCATCTCCTTGAGGAGCATGTTGGCGACCCACGGCTCGAAGTTCAGCCCGTTGCGGTAAACATAGTGGGTGGTGTCGGCGCCCTGTGCTTTGTAATAGGCTTCCACGCGCTGGCGGAACTCCTCATATAGCCCGTTGAGACGGCTGGGCGAGCGCACATCGGTTACCGCGACGCCGTTCGTAATCATGCCACCCACGCGGTTTGTGGGTTCCATCAGCGCGACCTTGATCCCCATTCGTGCGGCGGTAATCGCCGCGCCCACCCCCGACGCGGTGGCGCCCACAATCAGAATGGGGTAGCGCGCTTCAGGGGGCAGCAGACGATAGGGGCGCTCCGCGCGCTCCACCCGCTCCGAAACGCGCCCATCGGCATAAATCGCCTCCACCCCCAGCGTGTAGGGACGCCCCGGTGTCAATCCTGTAAAATCATAAAAACGCGCTTCGGCAGGTAGCTCGGCAACACGCTCCCCGTCCCGATAGACGACATAGCCCGCCGGGGTTTCATTACGCGGCGGCAGCCAGTAGAGCGTGATGCGTTCCACACTGCGCGGAATCGCTTCTACCGAGCGCGGCGGCGCCTGAGCAAACAGGGGAATCACGAGCAATAGGGAAAACACAATTAGCCCAATTCTGTGAAGCAGTCCCACCATGAGAGGGAGTATACCTGCTCTGTCGCAGAGAACGGGGGATTCACGGAACAGGACGCGGGAACCGCGTCCGTACGGGCTGCCCCACGCAGAGAAATCAACCGTGCCACAAGATAGAATGTGTATCGTGGCAGCAGGGCAGGTTGAACCTCGCTCTTTCATCATGTTCCCAGGTGCGAAGAAGCAGAGAAACGCGAATATCCGTATTTCTCAGTCAAGGTCTGTCCGTTTTTTGCCTCGTTTTGAGTCATATACGGATGGAGAGTACCTTCCTTCCTTCTCAAGTAAAAATCCCCCTGCTAGTGCGCAGGGGGATTTTTCTAATTGGGGGTGTTGGGGTCGGTTCAGAAGCGGAAGCTCAGCATCGCGGTGAACCCGTTGTGCTGGTCGCCCGTCCCGCTCTGACCGATGTAGCCGACTGTAAGCGCGACGGGGGTTGTGCCGGCGTTGAAGTTGTAGCCGAACTCGATGGAGTAAACGAACCCGGTGGAGCTGTCGGTCCCGGCGCTCGGATTGGAGAGGTTGCGGAATTCCTTCGCGAAGCCAATCCCTACGCCCGCGCGGTAGAAGAACTGCTCGTTGAGGTGTCCCGTGTAGGTCAGCTGAACAGGGATGTTGGAAAGGTCATCCGAGCCGTAGTAGCCCACCGAGACGCCCAGATCATAGTAGTAGCCCGTGTCGGTCGGCTCGCTGGTCTGGAAAGTGTAGCCGAGGCTGACGGAGAACCAGGTGTCGCTGGTGGCGGTGCGCACAGCCGACTTGCTGGGATAGAAAATCCCGGCGGAGAAGGTGTAGCCTTTCGTACCGTTATCTTGCGCGTTCACAGGCGCGGCGATTGCCAGGGTTCCCGCCAGCGCCAGCACGCTGATCCACAGCATTCCCTTGTGCATCATCAAAACCCTCCTTGTGTGAGTTGTGTGCTGGGGATTATACCCAATATAAAGTTTTGTCAAGGGGTTTTACCGTTCCTGCTTTTTTGTGGCGCGTTCGAGCGCTTCCACGCGCTTGACCAGCTCTGGCAGGCGATAGAGGTGCGCCAGAATCTGGAGCCATTCCCGATGGGGGATGGCAGGCGTGCCCCAGTAGACGCCCCCCTCTGGCAGGCTTTTGGAAACTCCGCCCTGAGCGCCCACCACCACATTATCGCCAATCTCCACATGGTCTTTGACCCCTACCTGACCTGCCAGCACCACATAATTGCCTAATCGGGTGCTGCCCGCAATCCCCACCTGCGAGACCAGCAGACAGTGTT
>CAZQPV010000100.1:0-8779 GCA_964595265.1 uncultured Fimbriimonadales bacterium | reverse complement strand
GACGGCAAGCGCCAGTGGGAGCGGGCGCAGCTATGCTGTACCAACCCGCAGTTACGCGAGTTTCTGGTGGAGCGTGTGCGCCAGATTCTGCGCGAGAACCCTCAGGCGCAGATTATCTCGATCTCTCAAAACGACTGGACGGGAGCGTGCCAGTGTGATGCGTGTCGCGCGATTGACACGCGCGAGGGCACGCCCTGTGGTTCAGTGCTGGATATGGTCAACTACATCGCCGAGCGCCTGGAGAAAGAGTTCCCGCATGTGGCGTTTGACACGCTGGCGTACTGGTACACCCGCAAGCCGACACGCACGCTACGCCCACGCCCGAATGTGATTATCCGACTCTGTAGCATCGAGTGTAGTTTCGCTCAGCCGCTGGAACACCCGATGAACAAAGACTTCGCCGACGATATCCGCGGCTGGAGCGAACGCAGCCAGCGCCTCTATGTGTGGGACTACACCACCAATTTCCACCATTACATCCTGCCCCACCCGAACTACTTCGTGCTGGGCGCGAATGTGCGCTTCTTTCACCGGCACGGCGTGCGAGGGTTGTTTGAACAGGGTGCGTACCAGTCGCATGGGGCGGAAATGGCAGAACTACGGGCGTGGGTGCTGGCGCAACTGATGTGGAACCCCTATCAGGACGATGGTAAGTTGATTGATGAATTCCTGAAGGGCTACTATGGCGCGGCGGCGCCCCATATCAAGCGGGCGATGATGCGCTTCGCCGAACGCGCCAGAGAGTTCAAAATGGGCTGCTTCACCCAGCCCAAAGATGCGCCCTATCTGGATCTGGAGACGCTCACTTATGCGGAACAGCTCTGGGAACGCGCAGAGCAGACAGTGCGGCACGACCCCGAACGGCTCTGGCGCGTGCAAATCGGCAGGTTGCCCATCTGGTACGCATGGCTGGTGAACTGGGAACGTCTTCAGGAGGAGTCGCGCCAGAAAGGCAAGAGCTGGACGCCCGCGCCTTCCCGCAAAGCGCTCGCCCAGCGCTGGCTGGAGCGCGCCCTCGCCCCCGGACCCCAGGGCTGGACGCCCATCACCCATGTCAACGAGTGGGGCACAACCCCCCAGAAGTTTGTGGACTCCCTCGAAGCACAGTAGACTCTGGGGTATCCTTGTGATACTATGAGATGGCTCGGTTTGGTGCTGGCGCTCACAGGCGTCGTTCTGGCGACCGCAACCCAGAAGGAGGCAACTCGCATGGAAACAGGCAAAAAGCGACTTCTCGTGGTGACTCATACGGCGGGTTTCCGTCATAGCGACTCAATTGAGGTCGGCGAAAAGATTCTGCAGCAGCTGGCGGAGCGCTCCGGCGATTTCACGGTAGACTACTGCCGCGATGCCAGCGAGGTGCAAAAGATGCTCACGCCCGAATTTCTGCGTGAACACCGCTATGACGGCGTTGTTTTCCTCAACACGACGGGCGACATCGGCATCCCCGACCTGAACGCCTTCCTGGGCTGGCTCAAAGAGGGCAAAGCGTTTATCGGGATTCACGCGGCGACCGACACCTATCACAATCGCCCCGAATATCTGGAGATGATCCAGGGCGAGTTCGCCTATCACGGTCAGCAGACGAAGGTAACGGCAAAGGTGGAGCAACCCGACCATCCTGCGGTGGCGCATCTCGGCAAAGAGTGGACCGTGTTTGACGAGATTTACATTTTCAAGCAGAACAATCGGCAGAATGTTAGCGTGCTGCTCTCGTTAGACCACCATCCCGATGATGGCACGCCGAACGCAGGCAAGCCGGGTGACCACCTGCTGGCGTGGTGTCGTGAATATGGCAAAGGGCGCGTATTCTACACCGCGCTGGGGCACCGTGTGGATGTGTGGTTGAACGAAGCGTACCAGCGCCACCTGCTGGGCGGCATCAAGTGGGCGTTGCGCCTGCAAGAGCGGGGCGCCGTCAAGTGGTGAGCTTCGCCCGCTCCAGCACCGCCTGCGCCTGAAGCGAGACTTCGGGATTCAATACGCCTTCAGGCACACGGCTCTCCCGAACACAGCGCAGGAAATATTCGGCGGGGTCGCGCTCTCCCACAGGGAGCGGCTCGGGCTCTTCCAGAACAGGCGCCTCGCCCCGCCGATGAATGCGGAGCTTGCCCTCCAGTACGCCTGCGGTGGCTTCCGTGCCGTAGATAATCGGATTGGGCGCGCCGTCAGTCCCTACCTGCGCCCATGTTGCCTCCAGCACCGCCACGGCTCTAGGGTAGCGCAGTACCATCACGGCGTGGTCGTCGCTGATGGCGTACGGCTTGGTCAAGTTGCCGCGCGTCGCCAGCACCGCCTCAGGCATGCCCAGCAGGTCAATCGCCATCACCGCGCCGTAGCCGCCGAAGTCAATCAGCGCGCCCCCACCGTTCAGATTCTCATCGTAGAGCCACCCCACAAAATAAGGGTCGCATCCAATCTCGCGCGGACCCGCATGCCCAATCCGAAACCGGAACTCAACAATCTGCCCGAACTCCCCTGCTCTGGCGCGACGGGACAGAGCCTGATAGGCAGGATTCCAGCGCGTGGGCCAGTTCACCATCAGCAGGCGTCCCGTGCGCTGGGCGGTCTCCCACATTGCCTGGGCATCCGCCAAGTCCGCCGCCATCGGTTTCTCCACCATCACATGAGCGCCCGCTTCCATGCTTGTGATGGCAATTCGGGCGCTGGTGCGATTGTCGGCGCACGCCAACACAATATTGGGCTGTTCCGCCTGAAGCATCGTGCGCCAGTCGTCATAGACACGCAGGAAACGGGAGCGCGCTTTCTCTAACAGGGGCGTGCTGTCGGCGACGGCGGTCAATTCCACCCCGGACTGCGATGCCCATGTTTCGATCAATCCCCACACATGTCCGTGTGTTAAGCCCGCGACACAGAGTTTGTAGCTCATTGGTTTTCCCCATTGCTGATTCGGGTACGCCACGCCAGTTTCACGGCGTCCCAGTGCAGGCGCAGAAGTTGGCGAATCAGCCGAATGCCTTCTTCGCATTCCTGCTGGGGGAGGGCGCGCACCGCCGCGCCGCAGAAGTAGGCAAGGCACTGCATGGGGCGCAGTTCGTTCGGGATGCGGCAGCCCCTGCAGGTCAGCTCGCTGCAGGCGTTAGGCGCGGGAGGCGCATCGGGGTGAAGGAGCCGTTTGTCAGCGCGCGCCTGCGCCAGTACGATCATCTCGCCTATCCGGCGCCGTGCCTGAATGTGGGGTGTGCTGGGGTCTTGCAGAATGCGGTCCAAAAAGGCGTCGCGTTCCCGCGTGCCCTGACAGCAATGCCCGCACTGGGCGCACACATGGGCGTGGCTGCGGCTGATGCGACCCAGTTCGCGCTGAATCTCCATCCGCCTGAGGTTCAGTCGCGCCCATTCCTTTTGAAACTGGGGCAGGGCGCGCCGCTCTTTATGAATCAGCAGGCGCGCTAAGTGATTGCAGATAATCTCCCACACGCGAAACACGGGGCGCGCGTAGAACAGAAAGCACAGACGCGTGCCCAGTCGCGCAGGCGCTTCTGCCGAAACTTGCGCTGGCATGTCTTGCAGGTTCGCGCCCCGTGAACATCTTCCTGCTATTCACCTGTCGCGCCGAAGTTAAATAGCACAATCAGCAGTTCGGCGTCGTCTACATAGCCGTCGCCCGTGAGGTCGTAGTCGAGGTTGTATTCGCCGTAGAGCATCAGCACCATCAACAGGTCGGCATCATCGACCACATTATCGCCGTTGAGGTCGCCGTTGCCCAGAATAACGCGGATTTCGGGGGCTTCATCCTCTTCGAGACGGACCTCAGGCACCGTTTTGGTCAGCGAACGGTGGACGCGCACCTTGATGTCGTGAATACCGACAGGAGTGTTTTCCAGGGTGAAGCGCCCTTCGCTGTCAAGGGTGGTCTGCATCTCATATTTCAGTTCGCCGTCCTGGTAGAACTGCACGACGGCAGGTAGCCCCGCATAGTCTCCTTCCCAACCCTCGATGCCCGCACCGCCCATTAAGAATCCGCTCAAAGGACCGAAGGCGTAGAGGCGCGATGACGACTCTAAAACATAGAGCGTGCCATCCGCACCGATAGCGGGCGAGCTATAGGGTGAGGAGCGTCGGAGATTGTAAGACCAGCGTGTTAAGCCGTTTGTGGGCACAATCGCATAAACACGCCCGCCCGTGTTTGCGACAAGGTAGACCACCCCGTCCGCACCGACAGCAGGAATAGATGCTCGCGTTCCTATAGAGGCGCGCCACTGCAGAACGCCTGAAGTGGTGTACTTTCGCAACTCCCCACTCCACGAAGTCAGATAAAGGTTGCTCCCATCAACAGCACATCCACTCTCAATGATGTTGTTAACCAGAGCTTGCCAAACAAGCTGCCCACTTGTTGAAACCACACGAAACAGTGAGTCCCAAGCCCCAAAAAAGATGCGGTTGTCCACGCGCACTATCGTCCCTTGCACAGGATAGTACACAGGATAGCGCCACAGAATGGTGCCGCTGGGCGAAACGGCGTTCAGGTAATTGGCTGATCCAACATAGAGCGTTCCGTCTGCACCAAAGCAGGGGGTGCTGTTAACATCTGTGTCCAGAAAAACACGCCAACGCACTGTCCCATTAGGGTGAATACAGTAAAGATAGCCCCCCGGAATCGAACCGTTGGTCACATAAATGAACCCGTCGGGCCCAATAACAGGCGAGGACCACACATTCGTGCCTCCCAGATAGAGGCTCCACTTGAGCGTTCCGTTAGGGTTGACCGCTATAAGCTGGGCATCCTGAGGGTTCGCAATTGTGTAAATGGTACCGTCTGCTCCAATGGCAGGGGTGGCATACGCCATCGAAGGACCATAGACGAACAACCACCGTCGTGTGCCGTTTGGGCGAATCGCATACAATCCGACGGTAGTGCCATAATAGATGGTTCCATCAGCTGCCACAACAGGAGAACCATAGGTTACCCCTGAGCCTTCTACATATTGCCACCGTATGCTCCCATTCGTGGGTGCCCCCTGGGTAGCCTTGCGTGTGTTCTGGTAGTCCCGTCCCAACGACGGCCAGGGTGCGTCCGGCTGGAGCTGCCCCCAGCTCCACAGAGCGGACAGAACACCGACACTCACTCCGAAAAACCGTGCGTATCGCATAGTAAGCTCCTTTCCGTGCCTCAATTATACACAATTCTGCTTCGAAGTGGTACGGTGGAATTCGGGGTTTTGCTGTAGGGTACAATAGGAGCGTGGAAAAAGTGCTGCTGGCAGCGCCACGGGGGTTTTGCGCCGGGGTCGCCTACGCCATCGAAGTTGTGGAGCTGGCCCTCGAAGCGTTCGGCACGCCCCTTTATGTGCGCCACGCGATTGTGCATAACGAACATGTGGTGCGCTCGTTTGAGCGACGCGGGGTCATCTTCGTAGAGGACCTTGAAGAAGTGCCCGAAGGCGCGACGGTCGTTTTCAGCGCACACGGCGTGTCGCCCGCTGTAAGAGAACAGGCCCAGAAACGCAACCTGCGCGTGGTAGATGCCACTTGCCCGCTGGTTATCAAAGTGCATCGCGAAATCAGCCGCTATGCGAAGCAGGGCTATCACATTCTGTATATTGGACACCGCGGGCATGTGGAGGCGCAGGGGAGTATAGGGCATGCACCCGGACAGGTTTCGCTCATTGATAACATCGAAGATGCGGAGACCGTGCAGCCCCCTCCAGACCGCCCGCTTGCCGTCGCCACGCAAACCACGCTCAGCGTAGACGAGGTGAACCGCATCCTGCAGGTGCTGCGGCGTCGCTTCCCCCATGTGGAACTGCCCCGAAAAGAGGATATCTGCTACGCCACCACCAACCGCCAGACCGCAGTCAAGGCGCTTGCCCAGCAGAGCGACATGGTGCTGGTGGTGGGAAGCCGGACCAGTAGCAATTCCAATCGCCTGCGCGAGGTCGCGGAGACACAGGGCGTGCCCGCCTACTTGCTGCTGGAGCCTGAAGAAGTGCGTCCCGAATGGGTGGAACAGTACCGTGTAATTGGTGTCACCAGCGGCGCGTCAACGCCTGAAACCTCCACCGAAGCGATTATCGGCGAGCTTCTTCGGCTGGCGCCCCATGCAACCGTGGAGGTGCTAAAGGTGCTGGAAGAATCCGTAGAATTCATCCCGCCCCGCACGCTGATTGCGCAGGCGCGTCAACAAAATAGGTTATAATAATCCCATGCGAGCGCTCTGGATTGTGGGGTGTGTTGTCGGGATTCTTGCATGCGCTTTTAGCCAGCAAGTGCGCTCTCTCCAGATTGAAGGCGCGACGGTGATTCCGCGTGCCGAACTGGAGGCGCTGCTTCAGCCGCTGGTGGGCACCACGCCGACCGAAACGCAGATTCAACAGGCACTGGCATCCATCGAATCGCGCTATCACGAGCGCGGCTACACCCTGGCGCGAGTGAGCGACTACACGCTTCGAGAAGACGGCACACTGGTTGTTACGATTGCCGAAGGGCGCATCGAGAAAATCGTTATCTCAGGCAATCGCCGCACGCGCACCAGCGTGCTGAACCGGCTGATGGGGGTCAAACCAGGAGAAGTATATAACGAAGCGCGCATACAACGGATTCGCCAGCGGCTGGGGCGGTTCCAGTTCCTGAGGGATGTCAAACTCGGTTCGGAGCCAGGCGAGGCGCTGGGGGAAGCGGTTCTGCATCTTCAGGTGGAGGAAGAGCGCTCGTTTGATTTCGCGGTTGCCGCAGGCTACACCAGCGAAGAGGGGTTTGTGGGCTATGTGGACTTCGTGGAGCATAATGTCGCGGGGCTGGGGCATCGGCTCCAGGGTCAGTTCCAGCGCGAGCTACGACGCGACCCCGTCACGGGCGAGCAGACCGCAATGCGTCCCTCGTTTGCCGTGCGCTACGAAATGCCCCGATTTCTGCCCGGTAGCCTCAACTTTGGTGTGGAATTCTACGATAAAAACCCCTTCTACCCTCTGTTCTATATGGATGTGAACCACCTGCGGCGCTACGAACGGCGCCAGGGGGTCTCTACCTATTTGGGGCTGGACTGGCGCGACCTGTTTGAAATTCGGCTCCGCTATCGCAACGATAAGGTTTCCTACGACGATGCCCCCGCAGGGCTGATTAGCCCGATTGACCGCCTCAACAATCGCGGACAGTTCCAGACGCTCGGTTTTCAGGTGCTTTACGACACCCGTCAGGGAGGTGCTTTTGTCGAATCGGGCTTTTTCGGGATGTTCTGGGCGGAGCGCACGCTTGCTGGAGGCGATTTCCAGTTCTCGCGCGCGCTGGGAGAAGCCCAGTATTACATCCCGTTAGCCAACCAGCGTCAGCTCGTCTTGCGGGGAATGGCGGGTGTGGCGAGCAATGGCACGCCTCTGAGCGAACAGTTCTGGATTGGCGGCTACGACCTGCTGCGCGGCTACAATCAGGACGCCTATCACGGCACGCGCGTGGTGCTGGGAAGCGCTGAGTATCGGTTCCCGGTGCTGGAAGGGGTACAGGCAGGGGTATTCGTGGACGCAGGCACGGTGTGGGGCGATTCCCAGCAAAACGCCCAGCTCCGATGGGGTGTGGGAGCGGGGCTACGATTCGCGACGCCCCTCGGTATGATTAAACTGGACGCCGCCTATGGCGAGCGGGGGTTCGTTTACCTGAGCCTTGTCAGCCCCTGAGCAGCAGGAGTCTGAGACCGGATGTCGAATCAACTTCTAAAGCGGGAACTTCCCGGACATGCTTGAGCGTATTGGATAGAGGGAAACGCTATGCCAAGAACACGCACGAAGACGCAAACAACAGAGGTTGCACCTTCCAAAACAGAGACGACACAGAAAAAGACGCGCACCGCACGGAAACGCAAGCCTGTGCCGGCTACCTTGCCGATTTTGCCCGTGCGGGATACGGTCTACTTCCCGATGACGCTGGCGCCTGTGCTGGTAGGGCGCGAAAAGTCGCTCCGCGCCGTCGAAGAAGCGCTCCGCACCAACAAACTGATGTTTCTGGTTGCCCAGCGCGATGTAACGGTGGAAGACCCTGGTCGGGAAGACCTGCACGATGTCGGAATCGTCGCAGAGATTTTGCAGGCGATTCAGGTGCCCGATTCCACGATGCGTGTGGTGTTCCGCGGGATGGAGCGGGCGCGGCTGGCAGAAATCATCCAGAACGAGCCGTTCCTGGTGGCGCGCGTGGAGCCTATTGCCGTACGCGAGGTCAAAATCACGGCGGAGATTGAGGCGATGATGCGCACCGCCGTGGAACTGTTCGAAGAGATTGCCTCCCACGACCGGAGCATCCCACCTGAGGTGATTGCGACCGTCGCTCATATTCAGCAACCGGGGCGCCTGACCGATACGATTGCCTACTTCGCGCCTCTCAAATCGCCCGATAAGCAACAGATACTGGAAACGCTGGATGTGCGCGAACGGCTGGAGCTGCTGATCCGCTTCCTGCGCCGCGAGCTGGAAGTGGCAGAACTCCAGCAACGCATTCGCGACCGCGTGGAGCAGGAACTGGGCGACACCCAGCGCGAATACTACCTGCGCGAGCAGCTTAAGATTATCCAGAAGGAGCTGGGCGAACGCGACGAGCGCTTCTCCGAAGTGGAAGAGTATCGTAAGCGCATCGCCGAATCGGGCATGCCCGAAGAGGTCGCCGAACGCGCTCTCAAAGAGGTAGACCGCCTCGAAAAAATGATGTTCGGCTCGCCCGAAGCCTCAGTTATACGAACCTACCTCGATGTGCTGCTCTCGCTCCCATGGAAAGAGCACACGGAAGATCGGGTGGACATCAACGAGGCGGCGCGGATTCTGGACGAAGACCACTACGG
>CAZQPV010000099.1:0-8826 GCA_964595265.1 uncultured Fimbriimonadales bacterium | reverse complement strand
TACACCGAAGAAGAGGAGGGATCGCGCCCTGAAAATCCCCCCAGTCGCTAACACGCTTCGCGAGCGCGTGGTGTTCGAAGGTGTCGGGCTCCACACAGGCGAACCCGCGCGAGTCGTTGTGCATCCCTCCGATGAGGGCGCGCTCTGGGTGCAAAAAGGGCGAACCCGTATCCCTGCGCGCTGGGACTATGTGGTGGACACGCGCCGCGCGACCGTGCTGGGAGGCGAGGGAATTACACTCAGCACTGTGGAGCATCTGCTTTCAGCATGTTGGGGTTTGCGGATTGGCAGCGCCGTGATTGAGGTGATTCAGGGAACGGAAGTGCCTGCGCTGGACGGGAGCGCACTTCCATTTTGGCAGGCGTTTGAGGCGGCTGGAGTCGTGCCGTGCCCGAAGGCGCCCTGCCTTGTGGTCTCCCAGCGATGGACCGTTCAGCAGGGCGAGAGCGTGGCGAGCCTCATGCCAGGCGCTGAAACCGCGTTTGCCTACATTCAGTTTCCTGCGCCGCTGGGCGTGCAGGCAGGCATGTTTGACCTGAGCGCCTATGCAACTGGGATTGCCCCCGCCCGAACCTTTGGGTTTTTGCACGAGGTGGAGGCGCTACGCCAGCAGGGGCTGGCGCTGGGCGGTTCCCTCGAAAACGCCCTGCTGATTGACCAGAACGGGTATTATAATTCCGCACGGTTTGCAGACGAGCCGTTGCGCCACAAAATTCTGGACGGTCTCGGTGACCTAATGCTGTGTGGCGCATGCCCCGTCGGGTTCCACCTGACGCTGATTAAAGCAGGACACACCCTGCACCGGGAGCTGGCGCGTCTGCTAACAAGTGAGGGTAACGGAATGGAGGCGCACGATGGCGGAATGGCACCTGGATATTGAGCAGATACGCAGTCTGATCCCTCATCGCTATCCGTTTCTGCTGGTGGATCGGATTCTGGAGCTGGAGCCGGGCAAGCGGGCAGTCGGGCTGAAAAATGTTACCGTCAACGAGAGCTTCTTTCAGGGGCATTTCCCCGTCAAAGCCATCATGCCGGGGGTGCTGATTCTGGAATCGATGGCGCAGGTGGGCGGCGTGATGGTGATGACGATGCCCGGTATGCAGGGCAAGGTGGCGCTTTTGGGTGGGCTGGACGATGTGCGCTTCCGCCGCCCGGTGGTGCCCGGCGATACGCTGATTTCTGAGGTGGAAATGCTCTGGTTCCGGCGCGATATTGGGCGCGTGCGGGCAGTCGCGCGGGTGAACGGCGAGGTGGTCGCCGAGGCGGAAATCACCTTCGCGCTGTTAGACCCCCAGCGGCTCCAGAGTCCCCCGCCGCCCGTCGCCACCGCGCTCACCAACCACGAGGGATGAACGATGGCGAAGATCCATCCGACAGCAGTAGTTCACCCGAAGGCGGAGCTGGCAGAGGATGTGGAGGTCGGTCCCTACTGCATTATCGGTCCAAATGTTGTTATTGATTCGGGCACGGTACTGGGCGCCCATGTGGTGATTGAAGAGAACACCTTTATCGGCAAAATGAACTCCATTGGGCATGGGGCTGTGCTGGGCGCGCCACCGCAGGATCGCAAATTTAAACACGAGCGCACCTATCTCCGAATCGGGGATAACAATCTGATTCGCGAATATGTCACTATTCACCGCGCCAGCGGCGAGGGCGCGGAAACCATTATTGGTAATAACTGCTTCCTGATGGCGTATTCCCACATTGGGCACAACACGCGAGTCGGCGACGGCGTGGTGATGGCGAACTCGGTGGGCATTAGCGGGCACTGTGTTATCGAGGAGGGCGCGAACATCGGCGGCATGACGGGCGTGCATCAATACACGCGGATTGGGCGTCTGGCGATGGTGGGCGGGATGTCGCGCATCACGCGCGATGTGCCCCCCTACCTCGTGGTGGAGGGGAATCCTGCCGTGGTGCATGGGGTCAATCTGGTGGGTTTAAAACGCGCAGGCATCCCTGAGTTGCACCGAACCGCCTTGCGCACCGCCTGCCGACTGCTTTACTTCGCGAACCTGAACACCTCGCAGGCAATCGAGCGCATCCGCGCCGAAGTGCCTCTCGTGCCCGAAGTGGAGCATCTGGTGCGCTTTGTGGAAGAGATTCGGCTGGGGCGCAACGGACGCTATCTGGATCAGCCTTCACGCAAATGACCCGCCGTGTGGTGATTGTTTCAGGCGAGGCATCGGGCGATCTGTATGGCGCCGACCTAGCACGCCATCTGAAAGCCCAGCTGCCCGACATGGAGCTGTGGGGTGTTGGCGGCGTGCGCATGCAGGAAGCAGGCGTGCATCTCCTGGCGGACAGCCGTGCGTGGGGCGCTATCGGCATTATCGAGTCGCTCAAGGTCGCGCCGCGGGTGTGGCGCGTGTTTTTGCGCCTGAAACGGGCGCTCAAACGGCTTCAACCTGAACTGCTGGTAGCGATAGACTTCGGCGCGTTTAACATTCCTCTGTGCCGCTGGGCGAAAACCCAGGGGATGCGCGTGGTCTATTACATGCCGCCTTCCAGCTGGCGTCGCGACCGCCAGGGACGCGATCTGCCCGCTGTTGCCGACGCCGTTTTGACCCCTTTTGCATGGTCTGCCGAGATTCTGCAGGCGATGGGCGCGAACGCCATCCGCATTCGCCATCCCCTGCTGCGCCTGACCCATCCGAGCGAGTCCCGAATAACCTTTTGCCAGCGGCTGGGTTTAGACCCCGACCGCCCGATTGTGGCGCTTTTGCCGGGCAGTCGACACCATGAGGTGCGTGCGTTGACCACACTCTACGCTCGCGTTGCCAGCCTGCTCACCGAGCGCCTACCTGAGGTGCAGTTTGTGCTGTCCGTCGCCCCCCATTTTACCCCCGAATATCTGCATACGCTCTGGGCAGACGGTCAGAAGCAGTGGGTTCCGACGGAGACGCGCCCTGTTGCCGATATGCTGGCACACGCCGATTGCGCTGTGGTTTGCTCCGGCACGGCGACGCTGGAGGCGGCGCTGCTAGGCACACCCATGCTGATTGTTTATCGAGGCGATGCGCTGATGAATCTGGAATACCGCTTGCGCAAACGCCGACTCGCGCTGGAAATGATCGGGCTGCCCAACCTGATTCTGGGGCGTAAAATCATTCCGGAACTGATTCAGGAGCAGGCGACCCCGCGCACGGTCAGCCAGGGCGTGCTGGAACTGCTCAAACGGGGCGAATTGTATCATCAGCAAAAGCAGGCGTTTGACAAGATACGGCGAATACTGGGCGAGGGAGAGGACTTATGGGAAGCCCCGGCGTGGATCGTGCGCTACTTGACCGAATCGATGCCTCCGCGCGCGGCGTCGAGCGAATCGCCGTACTGATTGGGCGCAAACGCAGTCGGCTCTTTTTGCCCGTGCCGTTGCTGATGATTGCGCTGGCAGAGCCTTCTGTGGCGACGATGGGATTTGGGTGGCTGATGGTCTTGATCGGCTCGCTCTGGCGGCTCTGGGCGGCGGGCTACCTGATGAAAAACGCCGTTTTGATTACGGCAGGGCCCTATGCCCTTATGCGCCATCCGCTCTATTTCGGAATGGCGCTGGTGCTGCTGGGCTGGGCGACCCTCGCGGGCTGGTCATGGATGACCTCAGGGCTGGTTCTTTATTCCGCGCTGATTTACGGGTGTGCGATTTTCACCGAAGAGCGTCGCCTGCTGTTTCTGTTCCCGGAGTATGAAGCATATCGGCGGCGCGTGCCTGCAATTCTGCCGCGGCATGGGCAGAACCCCGAGGGGCGGCATGGGCAGTTTTGCTGGCGGACGGTCGCCCGTAACGGAGAATGGCGCATTCTGATGTGGAACACGGCGGTCGCCATGCTCCTCTCAATGCGCCTCATTGTTTAGCGGTGGTATAATACACCCTCGTTCGGGCGGGTCTCGTGTGCTGATGACACCCGCTCCTGATTCTCTTCTGGCAGGAAAATCGTAGGCGCGTGCGAAATCGAGAAGCATCTGTAGAGGAGGCAAGAAAGCAATGGTAACGCATAAATGGCTTTTAGGGTCACTGGCGTGCGTGATTGTCGCCCTCAGCGCCTGCACGGGGCGTACAGGGGGCTCTGCGGGCAGCACCGAAATCACGGAAGCTCCAGGAGCGCTGAACCCCGCGGCACGGCTGGCCAAACGCAACGCCGCGAAAGTGGAACAGCCGGCTCCCCCACCCGACACGAACCAGATCGTGATCGGGGTCTATGCCGACCTGACTGGCGATAACTCGACTTTTGGGGAGGAAACGCGCAATGGAGTCACGCTGGCAGTGGAGGAAGTGAACCGCGCGGGCGGCGTGCTGGGCAGGTCCGTCGTCGCGCGCTTTGAAGATACCCGCTCCGATGCCCAGCAGGCACGGAATGTGGTCACCAAGCTCATTCAGCAGGAGCGTGTGCTGGCTGTGATTGGCGAGGTCGCCAGCACCATGAGTCTGGCAGGCGGCGCCATCTGCCAGAAGTACGGTGTGCCGATGATCTCTCCCTCCTCCACCAACCCAGCGGTCACAGATCAGGGCAACTACATTTTCCGGGTGTGTTTTATCGACCCGTTTCAGGGCTATGTGATGGCAAAGTTCCTTGCCGAGAACCTCAAAGTCAAGCGTGTCGCGATTTTATATGACAACTCCAGTGACTACAGTAAGGGATTAGCCGAGTTTTTCCAGCAAAGTTTCCGCAAGCTGGGCGGTGAAATCACGGATGTGCTGAGCTACAAACCTCAGGATACCGACTTTCGTTCCCAACTGACCACCATCCGTGCGAAGAATCCGGAGGCTATCTACATTCCAGGCTACTACAAGTCGGTCGGGCAGATTGCACGTCAGGCGCGCGAGCTGGGCATTAATGTGCCCCTAGCGGGCGGAGATGGCTGGAGCTCGCCGAAACTGGTCGAAGGGGCGGGCGGTCCTGGCAAAGCGGTGGAAGGCTGCTACTTCAGCGACCATTATGCTCCCGATGACCCCGCCCCCCAGATTCAAGAGTTCGTGAAGAAGTATCGTCAGCGGTTTGGCAAAACGCCAGGCGGACTGGCAGCCCTGGGATACGATGCGGCGCGCGTTCTGTTCGCTGCCATCGAGAAGGCGGGAAAACTCGATCGCGCGGCTATCCGGGACGCGATTGCCAACACCCGCAACTTCCCTGGGGTCACGGGCGTCATCACCCTTAACGAGTTTGGTGATGCCGACAAATCGGCGGTCATCCTGCAGGTCAAGGGGGATCGCTTCGTGTTTGTCACCCGCATCACGCCCGAGCAAGCCGCTCCGAACGCAAGCACCCAGAAACCCCGATAGGCGACGACGATGGAGCTCTCGACACTGGCTCAACAGCTGGTCAACGGTATCCAGAGCGGCGCCATCTATGCGCTGATTGCCGTGGGCTATACGATGGTCTACGGGGTTTTACGGATGATTAATTTTGCGCACGGCGAGGTCTATATGGTGGGCGCTCTGGTTGCCTGGCTGGGCGCCGCCCACGACTGGTACGGCGTGGAGTCGCACACCAGCACAGGCGCTCTGCTGCTGCTGATTGCGACCGCCATGTTGATTTGCCTCACCTTGGGCGTACTGATTGAACGTCTGGCGTATCGCCCCCTGCGCCACGCGCCCCGATTAATCGTGCTAATTACCGCTATCGGCATGTCGTTTTTGTTGCAGAATCTTACCCTGATTCTCTTCGGCGCGGATCCCAAGACGGTTCCACTTACATGGCGCACGGTTCAGGTGGGGGATGTTAGCATCAGCGTGGGGCAACTTGTGTTGTTGATTGCCTCCCTGTGCTTTATGGTGGGGCTACAACTGCTGGTAAAGCGCACGCAGTTTGGGCGGGCGATGCGCGCGGTGTCGGAAGACTTTCAGGCGGCGGCGCTGATGGGCGTGCCCTATGATCGGGTGATTGTCGGCACCTTCGCGCTGGGGGCTGCGCTGGCAGGAGCGGGCGGCGCGATGACCGCGATTTTTGTCGGCGCACCCGTTACGCCCACTTTCGGCTTCATGCCAGGGGTGAAGGCGTTCGTATCGGCTGTACTGGGCGGTATCGGCAATATCCCAGGCGCGGTGCTGGGCGGACTGCTGCTGGGCGTCATTGAAGCGCTCGTAGGCGGGCACCCGACTCTCAGCCCCTTCCGCGATGCGGTCGCCTTTTGCTTACTGATTGTGGTGTTGTTGTTCCGCCCTGCAGGGCTGTTAGGTCGCGCGGTACAGGAGAAAGTGTAAAATGGGGCGACAGATTTTCTGGTGCGGCGTTACCCTTCTTCTCTGCTGGATGCTGGATCGCCTATTGCAGGCAGCGGTCTACGGACAATGGTTCGGCTGGCTCACCGACTACACCTATCGCGCGTTTATTCTCGTGCCGCTGCTGTTCATTACCCTGGCAGTCAGCCTGAACCTGATTAACGGCATCACGGGTCAGTTTTCGCTGGGGCACGCAGGTTTTTTTGCAGTGGGCGCGTACCTTTCTGCGGGCTTCTCAGTGTACTTCGCCTCGGGCTGGCTTGCGCAAGTGCCGCCTGCCTGGCAGGGTGCGGTGCAGCTGGGCTTCCTCCTGATGGCGGTTCTCATCGGCGCAGGAGCGGCAGCTCTGTTCGGCTTGATGGTGGGCATTCCGACCCTGCGCTTACGCGGAGACTACCTGGCGATTGCCACCTTAGGGTTCGGCGAGATTGTACGCGTGTTATTTGAGAATCTCGATCTTTTCGGCGCTCAACGCGGTTTCACGGGCGTTCCCACCTGGGTGGGCTTCGGCTTTTTCTGGTACGCGCTGCTGGCTATCGGGTGTATCGCGGTCTCGCGCAACCTATTGAAAAGCACACACGGTTTGGCATTCCTCTCAGTGCGCGAGGATGAGACCGCTGCCGAGGTGATGGGGGTTCCCACCACCTCGTACAAGGTCGCAGCCTTTGTGATAGGCGCGATGTTCGCCGGCGCGGCGGGCGCCCTGCTGGCTCACCGCGAAGGCTCGATCTATCCCGTCGACTTCAAAATGGACATCTCGATTATTGTCGTCACGATGGTCGTGCTGGGCGGTCAGGGGAGCATCACCGGCTCGGTGCTGGCAGGTGCCGGGCTGAAAATGCTGGAAGAGCTGCTGCGCTTGCTGCCCGTGATGACTCTGTTCGGACGCGAGTTTCAGCCCAGCGATTTTCGCATGCTGGCGTTTGCCCTGGTGCTGATTCTCACAATGATTTTCCGTCCGCAGGGGTTGCTGGGGCACCGCGAGTTCAGCTGGGCAGCCCTGCGCCGATGGCTCTCGCGCAAGGCGCGAGCCTCTACTCCGTCCGCTACAGACGCCACAACGCTGCATCACGAGGAGGAACCCATTAAACCGTCATGAAGGACGCATTGCTCCAACTCCAACAGGTGACCATGCGTTTTGGTGGGCTCACCGCCGTACGTAATCTGTCGTTTGAAGTGCGCACAGGCGAACTGGTAGGGCTAATCGGTCCCAATGGCGCGGGCAAAACCACGGTCTTTAATGTGATTACAGGCGTCTATCGTCCGACAGAGGGGGATATCCGCTTTCAAGGGCGTTCCCTTGTCGGTTTGAAACCCCATCAGATTACACAGCGGGGTATTGCGCGCACCTTCCAGAACATTCGGCTCTTTCGAGGGCTGACCGTACTGGAAAATGTGCGTATCGGCGCGTTCGTCCGACATCGTACCTCGCTGTGGCAGGCGGCTTTACGCCTCAGAACGGTTGAGCAAGAAGACGCCGAACTGGAAGCGCATGCTCGACACTGGTTGGAAGTGCTGGAGCTGAGCGCGTTCGCCGATGTACGCGCCGCCGCACTCCCTTACGGCTTACAGCGCCGTGTGGAAATCGCTCGCGCGCTCGCCACCCAGCCACGACTCATTTTGCTGGACGAACCCGCCGCCGGCATGAACCCGAACGAGAGCGAAGACCTGATGCGCCTCATCCGTCGCCTGCGCGATGAGTTCGGAGTGACCGTGCTCCTGATTGAACACGACATGCGCGTGGTGATGGGCATCTGCGAACGCCTGCTGGTGCTGGACTACGGCGAACTGATTGCCGAGGGTCCGCCCGAAGCGATTCGCAACGACCCGCGCGTGATCGAAGCCTATCTGGGAGAACCAGTATGAGCGAGACGATTCTGGAAGTGCGCGACCTGCATGGAGCCTACGGAGCCATTCAGGCATTGAAGGGCGTATCGCTCACCGTCCGACGCGGTGAAATCACCACAATTATTGGCGCCAACGGTGCTGGGAAAAGCACGCTCCTACGCGCTATTTCAGGACTGGTGCGCCCTACTCGAGGCATAATCCGCTACGAAAATACCGACATCACTCGCCTGCCGCCCCACCGAATCGTGCAGAGGGGCATTATCCATGTGCCCGAGGGACGACGCATCTTCGCTGAAATGAGTGTGTATGAAAACCTGCTGCTGGGCGCATACAGCCAGTGGGGGCGCGACCTTGACACACGGTTAGAACGCATCTTTGCCATCTTCCCACGCCTCAAAGAACGTCTCCATCAAAGGGCGGGCACGCTTTCTGGAGGCGAGCAACAGATGCTCGCTATTGGACGCGCCCTGATGGCACGTCCCCGCCTCCTGATGCTGGACGAGCCGTCCCTGGGATTAGCGCCGTTTCTTGTGCGCGAAATCTTTCAGATTATTCGTCAAATTAACCAGCAAGGCGTGCCGATTCTACTTGTGGAACAGAATGCGCACATGGCCCTGGAAATCGCCCATCAGGGGTATGTGCTGGAAACCGGGCGTGTGGTTCTGGCTGACACCGCGGCGAACCTACTGCATAACCCCGCTGTACGCGAAGCGTATCTGGGGGGATGAACGCCCCGCAGAATCGGGTGCCGCGATATA
>CAZQPV010000098.1:0-8855 GCA_964595265.1 uncultured Fimbriimonadales bacterium | reverse complement strand
CAGTTTGAAGACACGCTGCTGGTGGCTGTCAAGCGTCCGCTGGGGTTCACCGCGCACCTGCGCACACGGTCACTGGGCGAACTTCATCAGGTACGCGCGGAGCCTGCTATTGTGGAGTGGGGCACACAGCTCTTTCTGAAGCACCAGATTGATGTGGTTGATGACAGAATGTCCGTCGCCCGTGTTATTGCAACACTCTTTCAGGAAGCGCTCGCTGAAAAGGTTTCTATCGTGGAACTGCGCACTACCCATCAGCATGTGCGTGTCCTTTTCTGGCGGGATTCGGGCGAATCACAGCTGGCGCTTACCCTACCGCGCTATATACACCCTCCTCTCTTTATGCGGTGTTACTGGCTTCTGGGGTTGCGCATCCAATATAAGCCGATAGCGGACTTCGAGGAGCAGTCTCTCTATCAGCAGGGCGCGCCTGTTGGAATTGTGCGGGGTTTCGCCCACTGGGCCGGGGGTGAACATGTGCTGCGGTTGCATATTTTGAGCGAGGCGTTATGAGCGCGTGGAGCCATGCTCCTGTGATTTTGCTCCGAGGAGCGGAAACAGCACCTGCGACCGCTCTACTGGCTTGGAGAAGGAGGACGGTTCAGATTGCCGAAGCTTTCACCCCTGGGGTCAAGGCGCTCCCACTCTGCAGGGGGCAGGAAACGCGCTTTGAGCGTGGGCGCGCGCAGGATAACCTGCAGAGAAGGCATCGGCGCGCCCTGTAAAAAGGGGAGCAGCTTCTCATAAGCATCTCGTCGGTAGAGCGCATGCAGGGGCTGAAGACGCCCCTCGTATTCAGGTACGATAACCTCCTCGCTGGCATCGCGATAGGTCTCAAACATCCAGCGAATGAGCGCAGGTTGCAAAAAAGGCATATCCACCGCGCAGATAAAGACCCACGGATGGCTTGCCTGCCTGAGCGCAGTGAGGATTCCGCTCAAGGGGTGCTGTAGCGTGAACTCATCAAAGGTCAGGCGCACCTCAGGCGGCAGGGGCGGGAGCGGAGTCTCAGTGCGGGCGACCACCAGCCGTTCAGCGCAGACTGCCTCCAGTGCGTTCAATACATGGTAGAGCAGCGGCTGACCCCCGAACTCAAACAGGGCTTTGGGCTGCCCGAATCGGCGCGATTGACCGCCTGCAAGAACTGCGCCCGTCAGTTCCGTTGGGTTCATCGGGCGCCCACCTTCCAGATGGGGATGTCGCGCTTAAGCGCCTCCAGCAGGAACTGGCAACCTGCGAAGGCTTCCGCGCGGTGCGGCGCATGCACGCCGATAATCACCGCTATCTCACCCACGCGAATCGCGCCCAGCCGATGGCGGAAATAGACCTTACTCAAACCGAACTGTTCCCGTGCCTGCTGGATCAGCTGCTCGAGGAGCGCCTCTGCTATCGGCACATATGCCTCATACTCCAGATACTCGATGGGCGTGCCGTTTTCTATGCGCCGCACCACACCCAGAAACTCGACGCTCGCGCCCGAATGCTCGTCCATCACTTCCCGATGCCACTCTTCGGGCGATAACGGCTCGTAGGTGAGATACCGCATCGCTTAGCCTCCACTCACAGGGGGAATGAGCGCGACCTCATCACCCTCATGCAAAACGGTGTCCAGCGCGGCGTATTCGCAGTTGACCGCCACACGCAAGGAGGGGAGCCATTCACGCAGGGCGGGACACTCTGCAAGCAGGCGTTCCAACAGGTGGTTTACGGTCGCCCCTTCGGGCAGGTTCACCGAACGACACTCCGCGCCCAGAACGGGTTTCAGATGCGCAAACACCATGAGCGAGATCACCATGACGCGCCCTCCATCGGCAGGATTGGAAAGACTTTGACGGGTGTGCCTGCGGGGTAAGAGTCCTCGCCTGCAGGCAGGTAGAGGAAGGCATTTGCCCTGAAGAGGCTGCCCAGCAGCGAGGAACCCTGCGCCGGGGTCGGCGTCGCCCAGAGAACGCCTTCCCCATCGACGGTGAGGCGGGCGGTCTGAAACTCGGCGCGCGACTTATTCTTCTTTTGTACGGGTGTGCCCAGCCGCGCCGTCCAGCCTGGGGGCAGGGTCCGGGTCTCGCCCTCCAGCGCACGCAGGTAGGGGCGCACAAAGAGCAGCAGCCCCACCACCGACGCCAGCGGGTTGCCCGGTAGCCCAAAAATCGCCGTTCTCTGCCACCGCGCGAGCAGCAGGGGTTTGCCCGGCTTCATCTTCACACGCCAGAACACGGTTTCCGCGCCGAGCTGCTGGAGCGCAGGCTTGACCCAATCGCGCCCGCCGACCGAGGCGCCGCCCGTCAGCAGCACCACCTCCGCCTCGCGCACCGCTTGCTTCAGAGCTTCCAGCGTCGGCTCCCCGGCATCGGGCACGATACCCAGAAACTGAAACGGCACGCCCCATGCACTCAGCCACAGGCGCAACAGCACGCTGTTCGAATCGCGGATGGCGTCGGGCTTGAGCGGCGCGTCGTAAGGCAACAGCTCGCTCCCCGTGACAATGAGCGCCACACGCGGGCGGCGATACACTTTGAGCGGGGTCAGCCCCAACGCGGCGAGCAACCCCATGTGGGTCGTTTGCAGGCGTGTACCTGCTTCCAGCAACGGCTCGCCTGCTTTGACATCCAGCCCCTTCGGACGGATATGCATGCCAGAACACACGGGCGTATCCACCACAAGCATCCCGTCGTGAATTTGCGCTTGCTCCAGCGGAAGTACGGTATCAGCGTCTTCGGGAATGGGCGCGCCGGTGTGAATCTGCACCGCCTCGCCTGAGCGCAGGGGGTACGGATAACTGCCTCCCGCCGCCGACTCGCCCACAATCCGCAGAGGCACGGGTGCGCCAGGGATTGCCGCAAGCGTATCGCGCGAACGCAAGGCGTATTCCACGCTAATCATCGCTTGCCCCCTACAACAGGGTGAGTATTAATTTACCACTGGCAACTATCAGCACGACGCCAGTGCGCGATTGAGCCGTAAAGGCGTCCACTGCCGTGCGCCAAGATAGCTCCCAACGAGTCCGCCTGCAATTGCCGCGCCCATCGGGAGCCAGAGCGACCCGACAGCCAGCGTCCCAAGTGTTGCCCGTGCCAGCAAACCTGCCAGCGAGTTGAACAAAACCAATGAGGCGGCGACGCCCGCCGCGTCGCGCGGAGTCGCCCAGCGCCCCAGCACCAGGAGTGGACTCAAAAAGATGTCACCGCCAATCCCCACGATTCCCGACACCAGCCCAATTATAAAACCAATTGCGCCCGCAAGCGGCTTCGGCAGAGGGCGAAGCGCAACGGAATCGGGATTCCTTGCTCCTATCAGCAGGCGCACCGCCGCCATCACCAGCCCTATCAGCAACAGCAGATGAAACAGCCAGAGCGGAACTTTCAGCATCCCGCCCAGAAAGGCGGCAGGGATGGAGGTGATCAGGAAGGCAGCCGCCAGAGAAGTGGGGAAGTGCCCTGCTCGCGCGAACTGCACAAGGGCCAGCCCTGCCACCAGCGTGTTGAGCGTCAGCGCGGTGCTGGACGCCTCCCGCTGGGGGACCGTGGGCATAAGCAGAGCCAGCAGCGCCAGATAGCCCGTCGCGCCCCCGTGCCCCACGAGGCGTAGAGAAGAGCAATTCCAAAGAAGCCGAGAACCAGCAGCGGCTCACTCATGGGTGCCACTCTCCTGTGCCGGCGCGGTCTCTGGGGCATGATGCCCTCCATCACACGGTTGCCCCCGAATCATCTCCAGTGCGTGGGGGAACAGCGCCAGCAGCGCGTTCAGATGCTCCTGCACCGCGCGAGGGCTACCGGGCAGGTTCAAAATCAGTGTGCGATGGCGGACGCCTGCTGTTGCCTGCGAAAGGTACGCCAGCGGGTTGGTCAGTCCCGTGCGATTACGCAGGTACTCGGTGAGCGCGCTCAGCTCGCGGTCTATCACGGCGCGCGTTGCTTCAGGGGTCTGGTCGCGCGGGCTGAAACCGGTGCCTCCCGTTGTGAGAATCAAATCGGGATTCAGCGTATCGGTCAGGCGAATCAACTCGGCTTTAATCTGTTCTGGCTCATCGGGCAGCACAGCGTACGCGATGACTTCCGCGCCGTGCTGCTGGAGCCACTGCTGGATCAGAGCGCCGCTCTCATCGGGGTAGACGCCTTTGCTGGCGCGGTCGCTGAGGGTCAGCACGGCAGCGCGAATGCCTGCTAATCGCCGTGCCTCCCCCGATTCTGCGGATGGGACATCACGTTCCCAGCGCCCCGACTTACCCCCTGTTTTGTATATCAGGCGCACGGAGAACTCCATCGCGGGATCATGCGATTTTGCCCAGTCGTAAAGCGTGAGCGCGGCGACGGTCGCGGCTGTGAGCGCTTCCATCTCCACCCCGGTGCGGTCGTGTGTGCGCGCCTGCGCCCGAATCACTATCCGATTCCCCTCCAGCACGAGGCTGACCTGCACGCTATCGAGACGGATGGGGTGGCACATTGGCAGTAGTTCGGGTGTGCGCTTAGCAGCGAGGATGCCGACAATCTGGGCTGCGTTGCGCGCCTCGCCTTTGGGCAACGCGCCCGCCCAGAGCGCCTGCAACACCTGCGGGTCGCCCTGCAGAACTGCTTCGGCGACCGCCTCGCGCACGCTTTTCACTTTCTCACCGACATCCACCATGCGTGCTTCGCTCATGGCTCAGCCTCCAATAGCCCGCATCGTACGAAAGGTGGGGTGGGGCATCAGCGTGAGAAACTGGTGTCCCTGCGGCTTGCGGCTGAGCGCATGATGCACCGCTTCGAGGATGGCAGCCTCGCGCTGGGCGAAGGGTTGGTTCAGCGCGGGCTTTAAGTCCACGCGCACGCCGTGCCCCAGGCATGATAGAGATAACCGTCAGCGCTGAGGCGCATGCGGTTGCACCGATGGCAGAAGTTCGCCGTGCAAGCCCCGATAAAACCGAGCGTGCCCTGCGCCCCTGGCAGGCGATACACCTCCGCAGGATCGCCGCCCACTCCCTCGCCATGCGTCACAGGTATCAACTCGCCCAGCTGGGCACATCGTGCCTTCGCCTCGCCAATTGGCAGCATGTGCCCCGCTCTGTAAAACGCCAGATTGCCTGTCGGCATCAGCTCGATAAACTGCACATGCAGGGGATATTGAAAAGTGAGCTGGGCGAAGTCCAGAATCTCGTCGTCGTTGACGCCCTTCATCAGCACGCAGTTAATCTTGACGGGATTCAGTCCGACAGCAAGCGCGGTCTGGATGCCTTCCCAGACCGCTTCCCAGCGTCCAGCCGGTGAAATCGTGTGGAATTTCTGTGGCTGCAGGGTGTCCAAAGAGATGTTGACCCGTTTCAACCCGTTGCGCTTGAGGGCTTCGGCATAGCGCGGCAGCAGGATAGCGTTTGTGCTGAGCGACAGGTCGGTAATACCTTCAACTTGTGCCAACATGCCGACCAGTTCGGGCACATTTGGGCGCACCAGCGGCTCGCCCCCGTGAGGCGTACGCGCCGCAGCCCATGGGATGCCAGCGCCCGCACGATGGTGGCAATCTCCTCGAAACTCAGCAGATGCTCGCGCGGCTCATAGCCCCTGTGGTCAGACGCGACGCAATAGACACAGCGCATGTTACAGCGCTCTGTCAGCGAGACCCGGAGGTACTCTATAACGCGCCCGAACCGATCCTGTAGTGGCATGAGGCGTGCCCTCGCTCTCTCTTCGTTTTCCTGCGACGCCGAAACTCCTGCAAGCATGCTCATTTGAGTCCCATTCAACCAGTTTGGTTCGTTAGATATAATACTCTATTACACTCTGGAAAATCAAGTCCCGGCGAGGGGTCGGCATCATCAGGCTGTGCTTGTTGTCAACGGTGGGCTAACAGATTCAGAAAGCCAGCGTAAGCAGACTCCCACGGCTCCGTCTCCTGCGGCGTATAGACCACAGGGGGGAACGAGAGCGCCACACGCTCGCGAATCGCTTCAAGTGACTCGATGTGTCCCAACCCGTACGCCTGCATCATCAGGCTGCCAATCGCGGTGGCTTCCACAGGACCTGCCAGCACGGGGCGGGCGGTGGCGTCGGCAGTCATCTGGCAAAGCAGTCTGTTTTGAGCGCCGCCCCCTACGATGTGTATCGTCTCGATGCGCCAGCCTGTAAGGGTTTCTATCTGCTCCACCACCATGCGATACTTGAGCACGAGGCTTTCTAAAATCGTGCGCACGATACGGGCGGGCGTATCGGGCACACGCTGTCCGCGTTCGGCGCAATACGCCTGAATGCGCTGAGGCATGGCGCCCGGCGCGAGAAACCGCCAATCGTCCGGGTCAATCAACGATTCGAAAGCGGGCGCCTCATGCGCCAGCGCGCTCAGCTCTGCGTAGTTCCAGTCGCCAATGCCCTGCGCTTGCCATGTACGCCGACACTCCTGCAGCAGCCACAGCCCCATCACATTTTTCAGCAGGCGGAACCGTCTTCCCGCGCCGCCCTCGTTGGTGAAGTTGAAGGCAAGGCTCTGCGCGGAAATCTGCGGCGCGTCCACCTCTACCCCCACCAGCGACCATGTGCCCGAACTGATGTACGCAGAACGCCGACTCCCCAGCGGCGCGCCCACGACCGCCGAGGCGGTATCGTGGCTGGCGGGCAGTACCACCTGAATCGCGCTCCCTGACACCGTGCCCAGTCGTGTGCCGGGCATCTGCACGGGCTGAAACAGGCGCGTGGGGATGCCCAGCGACTCCAGAATGGAGAGCGCCCAGTCGCCCGCGCGAGGGTCATAGCACTGGCTGGTGGTGGCAATCGTGAACTCATTAGCGGGCACGCCCGTCAGCCAGTAGTGGAACAGGTCGGGCATCATCAGCAGGCGTTCGGCGTAGCCCAGCAGGGGATCGCTCTGCACTACCATCGAATAGAGCTGATAGAGCGTATTGATGGGCATGAACTGAATTCCTGTGCGCTCATAGAGGGTTTCGCGCGGGATTTGCTCCAGCACGCGCTCCATCATGCCTTCGGTGCGTCGGTCGCGGTAATGCACGGGCGCGCTGAGCAAACGCCCCTGCGAATCGAGCAGGGCGAAGTCCACCCCCCATGTGTCCACACCCACCGATTCCAGCGGCTCAGGGGATTCGGCTTGCGCTTTCTGGAGGCTCTGCTGAATCTCAGCGAACAGAAACAGCACATCCCAGTAGAGCGTGCCGCCGACCTGCACGGGGCGGTTGGGGAATCGGTGAACTTCGCGCAACCGCAGGTGCGCGCCCTCCCACCAGCCCAGCACCGCGCGCCCGCTCTCCGCGCCCAGATCTATCGCCAGGTACGCCATGCTTTGAGTGTACCCCCCTAAAGCGGTCCGAGCAAAGCCTGCCAGAGCTGTTCGAACAGTCGGGAGTGGACGAAGCTCATTAGCGCGGCGCCGCTTCCCAGTATCGCCAGCGGGAACGCCAGCCCTCGAACCCCCGCATGCCACGCCGCCAGCACGCCAGCAACAAACGCAAACCCAGCATAGAACAGATAGAACAGCGCCAGCGCCCTGCCAAAGACTCCCGTAAGCGCAATCAGCGCCATCAGCGGCAGGAGCGCAATTAAGGTGCTCAGCCACGCAACGCCAAAACCGCCCACCGCGAATGCAATCCCGTACCGCAGGCGTGAACGACGCAACCACCGACACGCCGACAACCACTGCGGCAGCCACCAGCGTACCCCCGGCAAAGGACGCTCCGCAATTTCAGGGCGAATCCCCCGACGGCGCAGCTCCGCCAGCACACACAAATAATGCTCCCGATAGCGCACGGGATGAATGTGGAAATAGATATCCACCAGCTCCTCGTCGGAGTAATACTCCAGCCGCTTGCGATACTGGCGCAGGTCAAACCACCATCGAGGCGCAATCATCCCGTCAGAATTATACGCGATGGAGGTAGAATTGCGTTATGCTTGCGCGCTTGCGAAAAATAAAGGAATGGCTCGAAGCGCTATCCTGCAAGACCGCCCTCGACAAGGAGCGGAAGGTGCTGGTGACGCGTATCGACGAGTCGATAGTGATGATTGAGGTGCGCCAGTACGCTGACGAATGGCTCTATCTGTTCACGGCGCCCATCAGCTTTCACACACGGCTCACGCCCGAACTGATGCGGCTCCTGCTGTGCAACTCCCAGCATCTGCATATTGGCACACCCCGTGTAGAGGCAGAAGGACTCTTCCTGCGTCATACGATGTTCGAGGAGGAGTTGAACGAGCAAACCCTATTTAAGGTGGTAAGCAACCTCGCAATTGCCAGCCAGAACCTGACCGCATAGATTATCAGCGCGTTCGGGGGCATCACCCCGATAGAATATTTCTCGCGCCAGCCCTGAACTCAGGGCATGTAGGTGACGATGGCGGTTAGCACAAAGAAAGCCACCGCCAGAATCAGCGTCAATCGGGAAATCTGGTCGTCAAAGCCCGGTTTTGCGCGAGCGTACATACTGTCGCCGCCTCCCGGACTGAAAACGCCTTCTGAGCGCGAGGTCTGAATCGCGACCAGAAAGATGAAAACAATCATTATCGCGATGTCTATCCATGTTAGCACTTGTTTCAGGATCTCCATGGCGGCTCCTCTTCAAACTGATAGAGTTTTTCGCGCACTTCATCGACAGGTTCTTCCAGCGAGCGGGTGACCTCTTCGCTAGCCTTCTTGAATTCGCGCATGGCTTGCCCAATAGAGCGGGCTATCTCCGGGAGCTTGCGCGGCCCGAAGATAAGCAACGCCAGCACAAACAGCACCAGCAGCTCGCTAAAACCGATGCTTCCGAACATGTTTTCGCCTCTGGGGGGATAACCCCCTCAACCCTATTATACCCTACCGCACGGGCATCGAGGTACACTATAATCGGCATGAAGCGTGTGGAAGCCATCATCCGCCCTGTGCGGTTTGAGGCGGTCAAAGAG
>CAZQPV010000097.1:0-8870 GCA_964595265.1 uncultured Fimbriimonadales bacterium | reverse complement strand
CGCCCTGCGGCTCCGTGCCGAGCGTGGCGTGTGAACGAAGTTGCCCACGCTGTAGAAAATGTGGGTCTTGCCCATGCGCGCGTAGCCCTGCACCACATGGGGGTGATGCCCCACAATCAGGTCTACTCCAGCCTGCGCGAGGCGTCGGGCGATACGCTGCTGTTTCGCATTAGGCAGGGTTTTGCCCTCGTCGCCCCAGTGGGGGATGGCAATCAGCACATCTGCCTGCTGGCGCGCCGCGCGGATTTGGGGCATGAGCATCTCCAGCGTCGCCACGCCCGCGCGTTTCGCTCCTGCAGGAAAGCCGCGCGGCACCACCGCGGTGAAACAGAGCAGGGCAACCCGCACACGCCCATCGTCCAGAGAGACAGGTGTGCTGGCGTCGCGGGCGTCATAGCCTGCGCCTCCCCACCACACACCCGCACGGCTTAAGTGGCGAAAAGTCTCCTGCAAAGCCTCCACGCCGAAGTCCATCGCGTGATTGTTGCCCAGCGAGACCATCGGGATTCCTGCCCAGCGGAGCGTTTCTGCCAGTTCGGGCGGCGCACGGAAGGTGTATTCTTTGTCCAGCGGCGCGCCCCCTGCAGCGATACAGCCCTCCATGTTGGCGACCACCCAGTCGCAGGCGCGGAGCGTGGGGGCAATCGCTTCAAACAGGAAGGGCATCCCGCGCAGGCGTACGACCTGCTGGATGCCCTCGCCAAAAATAATGTCGCCTGCGAACGCAAGGCGCATACGCTATCGGCGCGTGCCCACCCGCTGCTTGAGGTAATCCTCGAGGTAGACCTTGCCGTTCTGGACAGTGTTCATCACCTTCGCCAGCACGCCCTCCAGCTGGGTCAGCACCTCGTAGGCGTACTCGTCCGCGCCCTGACGAATCTCGTGGGCTTGCTGGCGCGCCGATTCGATCATCTCCTGTGCCTGCGCGGTGGCGATTCGGTAGACCTCTTCCTGGCTCAGCATGCGTTTCTGTTCAGCGCGGGCGTGTTCTAAAATCTGTTCCGCTTCGCGGCGCGCCTGCTCAATAATCTGACGCGCCTGCTCCTGCGCCTGTTCTAAGGTGAATTGCGCCTGATGTTGCGCCCCGCCCACTAGGCGGTTCGTTTCCCGCAGCACGCGCTCCGCTTTGTCAATATCCGAAGGCAGGTGCGCCCGAATCTGCTGGACGAGATTGAGGCACTCGCCTTTGTTGAGACCAACCACAATCGGGCCGAAACTGCGCGCCTTTTCCAGAGCCATATCCAGCTCGTTCAGCCACTTGCGAATGGTGATTACATCCGTGTTCATGGTTTTCTCCTCCCGTGCGCCAATTCAGAATTCGTCGACAGAAGCGGGGTCTCCTGCCGATTCGGCGGCGAATCGCTGGGTTAATCGGGCATGCACATTAGGGGGCACGAGCTGGCTCACATCCCCGCCCAGCCGCGCCACCTCCTTGACGATGGAAGACGATAGGAACGCATACTGCTGATGCGTCATCAGAAAGCAAGTATCAATTTCAGGCGCGAGCTGGCGGTTCATGGTTGCCATCTGGAACTCGTATTCAAAATCGGAGACCGCCCGCAGTCCGCGCACAATCGCGCATGCGCCCACCGACTGCGCAAAACGCGCCAGCAACCCCTGCAGAGGCACGACGCGCACATTTGGCAGATGCTGGCAACACTCCTGAAGCATCGCCACGCGCTCTTCGAGGGTAAACAGGGGCTTTTTCTGGGAGTTGACTGCGACGGCGACAATCAGCTCATCGAACAGGCGGGCGGCGCGGGTAATGATGTCCAGATGCCCCAGCGTTGGGGGGTCAAAACTGCCGGGATACACGGCACGCCGTACCTCGCCTGCGCCTGCTGCCATCGTGCGCTAAAGTATACCTTACCTCTGGGCTTGACGGCATAAATCGGCGTAGGCGCAGGTTTTACAGTGCGTGCCCGGCGTGGGAGCTATGCCCACCTGCTGGAGCCGCCCGATTAGAAACTCCAGCTCGGTGCGCAGCTTCTGAAAAGCGTCCTGCCACTCGCGCTCCATCACGGGGATGACGCAATCGCGCGGGCTACCCTCCCATTCGCCTGCCCGAAAGCGCTGAATCAGGGTCTGCTCGTAGGGCACAAAGCGCACGCGCCTGCCCGCAGTCAGGTGGTCATACGCCAGCACGAGGTGTTGCACATTGCGTGCCCGGCGCACCACATCGGCATACAGCAAGCCCTGCAGCGCACGCGCCTCCAGCAGGTCTTTTCTATCGGGCGTGGCGCCCAGTTTGTAGTCAATCACCATCGCCACACCGTCCTGACTCCAATCAATACGGTCTATCACGCCGCAGACCCGAATCTCCCGTCCATTTCGCAGGCGGTAGCGGGCGGGCTGGGGGTTGTCCGAAGCGCTGCTTGCCACGCGCTCATACTCGTCGTCCGACTCGGATGTCGCAGTTCCGAACGCCCACTCCAGCCTGACGGGGCGCAACTCAAACTGCTGCTGATAGAGGGGTTCGCGCTGGGCGAACAGCGCGAGCAGGCGTGTCGCATACGCCTCCAGCACCTGCAGCTGCCAGTGCGTGAGGTCAAACGGGTCGTCGTTCAGCAGCTCTTGCAGAATGACTTGCATACGCTCTGCCCACGCCTGCGGGTCAGCGGGGGCTCGCTCTTCACGCAGGGCGCGATAGAGCGTGCGGTGAACCGCCGTGCCGATGTCGGTCAGCTGTAGTCCCCTGCGCGGCGGGCGTACCTTGAGAATATACCGAAACAGGTGCTGGAAAGGGCATCGCGCCAGCGTCTCCAGCTCCGAAACCGAAAACTCGCGGTCAACATCCGCCACGCGCTGGCGATGGCTTTCAGCACGCAACACACAAGTCAACTCGGCACACTCCATGCCGTGCTGCAGCAGGCGGTCGTAGGGGTGAAGCGGGTCTTCAGGGGTGAACTGCTCCACCCGATAAAGTCGTGTTTCCGCGTGCGGAATCTGCTGGAGGTAGAAAGACGGCAGTGCCTCGCTATCGTTCTGGGTGCGGGGATAGGTGAGGTAGAGCCGCTGGCTGGCGGCGGTGCAGGCGCGATAGAAAAGCACCGGCTCGCCTGCTTGATGTTCAGAGCGCAGGGGCAAATAGAGGCGCGGCTCTAAAGGGATCAGCGCCTCACGCAACGCGAGGCGCTCGTCCTCGCGCAAAAAAGGGTCGTCAGGATGGCGACGGGGTATCACGCCCTCCAGCACCTGGAGCACAAACACCACCTCGCCCCGCATCAGGTCTGCATGCTCCATCGGTAGCACCAGCACGCCCTCGCGAGAGCCGTATGCCCGAACATAGTCTGCGCCTGTGCAGAGTCGTTCCAGCCACTCAGTCGCCTGCGTCAGGGGCATCGCCTGAAGTGTTTCGGCGTGCGCTTTCGCCAGCTCCAGCAGCTTTTCAAGGTCAGGCGCGGGAACGCCTGTCTCAATGAAAAGCGTCGTCAGCCCCTCCAGCCCGCTGTGGAAGTCGCTGCGGAGCGTCTCACGGAGCGCGACCAGTTTCTGCAGAATCTCCCCCACAGAAGCCGTCTGCGCATGCCGTGCGTGTGCATTAATGAGCCACCGCTCACTGGGCACATTCTGAGGGCGCAGAGTGTGCAACAAGCGCATCGCACTGGCGTCCAGCCCGAAGCGCGGCTGCACGAGCCAGACAAGAAACTCCGCCCCCGTGCGCATCCCAGCAAGCAGACGCAAACCCTCCAGAACCGACTGCACCGCCCGCGAGCGCAACAACGGCAGGCTCACCTCTGCCGTGTAGGGAATCCCGTAGCGCGTGAAAAAGGTATCCAGATACTCAATCACCCCCCCAGGCTGGCGCACCAGCACCCGAATCGACGAGAGACAGGTTCCCTCGCGATGAAGGCGCAGAATTTCACGCGCAACGCTTTCCACTTCGGTAAGCAGGTTCGGCGTGCTGAAAATGGTTGTATGAGGAACATGGGATGCCGACTCGTCACTCACGAGCGAAACGGTCTCCACGGTCATCTGTTGCTGGAGCCGTGTTAGCAGCCGCTGGCTGGGGGCAAAGCGTTCGGGGTTGGCTTCGTCGTAGAGCAACGCCAGCGCAAGTCGCATCCGAGAGTCCAATACCTTGAGAATCTCCAGCTCCACGGCGGTGAAATCGGTGAAGCCGATGAGCAACACCTGTAGCGCAGGAGAGAGGGGCGATTCGCGAAGCGCTGCCGCTGCCTGCCACCACTGCTCGGCGGGGTCAGCGAGTTCCAGCCTGTACAGTTCGGCACGCCACGCCCGCCACAGCGCCGCCAGCTCGGCAGTTTTGCGGAGCCACTCCTCGCGCAGGTCGGTTTCGGTGGCGTCGAAGCGTGTGGCGGTGAGCCGTCCGCCCTCTTCCAGCAGGTCGGGAGTCAGCGCGTCCATCCCCCAGCGCACGAACTGGTGCGCCAGCTGCTGATGGAATCGGGGCATGTGGCGCACCTTGCCGAAGTAGCTCTCGCGTTTCAGCACTCGCTCACAGGCGCGCGCCATCGCGAACACCAACCGCTCAGAGAGGGTTCCCACGGTTGCAGGGAGCAGGCAATGCTTCGTGAGGAAAGTGTTCCAGTCTACGGCGTCGCTTCGGAAGTAGACTGGCGTTTTGGGCGCCACAAGCAGGCACGGGTCGCCGAGGTCGCCCAGCGCGCCGTTCACGAGCGCGTGCTGGGGACAGCCCAGATACACTTTCATGACTGCTCCCAGAGTTTCAGTACCACCTGCAGCGGGGCGTCCGTGCGAATGGAGTTGCCGCTATGGTGAACCCCCGATGCTTTATAGCCCCGCGCCCGCAGGAACCGTATCGCGGCGCGGGTGGGGGGCACGGAACGGTCTAACCTGTCCGCAAGGGTGGATAAATTATAGACAATCGGCAGCTCGTCCATCTCTTTTTGCAGGCGTGCAATAAAGCGCTTGGTCGGTTCAAAGTAGTCTTCGCGCGCCGACTTGAACATCGCGCCCAGAAATGCATGGTCGTGCAGGGGACCCGTCCAGAGCGGTCCCACCCAGCGGATTGTGGTGGAGGAGTTCCACTGGGGGTTTACAGGCGCGGGCACGCCTGCCAGTGTCGTGCGGTATTCGCCGTCGGGCATCTGCACGATAAAGCCGAGATTCTCCACAGAGAATCCGCGCGTGCCCTTGAACACACGCAACAGCACGCGCCAGCAGTAGCCATCGAACACGCTGAACAGCGGCACGGCGTGCATATTGGCTTGCACCAGCCGTCGCATCAGAAACCCCACGAGAATTCGCAAGCCGAACTCGTGGCACTCGCGCCCCAGCGCCGAGATCGCGTCGTAAGACTTGAGCGATTCGCCGCGCTGGGCGCCACACAGCACGGGAGCATCGGTCGCCGTGACATAAAACAAGCCCTCCCAGCGAATCACGCCCTGCACAAAGGGCACATAGGGCGCGGGCGTGCCGAAGGGGTCTAAATCCACCCAGTCGAATCGGCGTTCTTCAAGGTAAAAGCGCGAGAGCAGGCGCTGTGCCAGCTCGTTATGGAGTTCCACGCGCGGGTCGTCGCCCACATGCTGCTGGAGGACGCTGAACGACTCGTAGTTCGCATCGTTCACCACCATGCGGGCGATGGGCGCTTCGGTGAGGTAGCGCTTGCTGCGCAAACCTGCCCCTGCCATCAGCTCCAGCACTTCGAGGGGGCGTTCCAGGCGTTCCGCTTCCACGCGCATCGCCAGCACGCCCAGATCACGCCCCAGCTTCGCCCGCGGGTTATAGAACACATGCTTGCTCTGGGGCAGGTGGAACTCGACCGCGCCCTCCTTATAGACCTCTACCGCCATAGGGAGTTAATTATACGCGATGGGATGGAGCACAAAAAAGGGAACGCGCTTTCGGCGCGTTCCCCATGAGCGCAAGCGTTCTGTCTTGACCTGGCTATCGCACGCTCTGCACCAGCATGCTGAAAGCCTCTGGGTCACGAACCGCCATCTCGGCGAGCTGTTTGCGGTTCAGCTCGATGCCTTTCTCGTGCAGGGCGTGGATGAACTCATTATAGCGGATGCCGTGGGCGCGGCATGCCGCGCTGATTCGGGTAACCCACAGCCGGCGAAAATCGCGCTTGCGCTGGCGTCGGTCACGAAAGGCGTAGTGCAGGGACTTCATCACCTGCTCGTGCGCCTTGCGGTACAGCCGGCTTTTCGCGCCGTAGTAGCCTTCCGCGCGCTTGAGCAGCTTCTTGTGTCGCCGACGGGTAACGGTTCCACCTTTAACACGCATCGTTCAGTTCCTCCTTCGTTATCTGCCTGCGAGTAAGCGATTCACGCGGCGATATTCGCCCTTGAACAGTTCGTCTTCCAGGTCCAGTCGCCGCTTGCGTGCGGGCGATTTACTCAGGAACAGATGGCTGTTCCCGGCTTTCTTGTGCATCAGTTTGCCCGTTGCTGTCCGTTTGAACCGCTTGGCGGCGGTCTTGCTCGTCTTCATCTTTGGCATTGTTTGGCGTGCCTCCTTCCGACTTCGGTTTCGGTTCGGGACGGGCAGGTTTCTTTTTGGGCGCGATAATCATCACCATCTGTCGCCCGTCCATCACTGGCGCTTTTTCGATAACGCCGTAATCCTGCAGGGCGTCGGCGAACTTTTTGAGCAGCGCCTCGGCAACCTGCGGTCGCCCAAGCTCACGACTTCGGAAAATGACGACGAATTTTACCTTATCGCCATCTTCCAGAAACTCGGTCGCGTTGCGAATCTTGGTTTCGATGTCGTGGGCGCCGATACTGGGACGCAGGCGAATGGTTTTGACATCGCCGCCTTTCTGTTTCTTTTTCGCCTCTTTGGCGAGTTTCTCTTGCTGGTAGCGATACCGCCCGTAATCCAGAATACGGCACACAGGCGGGGTTGCATTCGGCGCCACTTCCACCAGGTCCAGCCCGCGCTCTTCCGCTAACTTCAGGGCGCGACGAATGTGCATCACGCCCAGCTGCTTGCCGTCGACATCAATCACCCGCACCTCGCGGGCTCGGATGCGGTTGTTGATCCTCAGTTCCTTCTGAATGGCTGTGTCACCCTCGCTTTTGGTTTGGTGGGCAAGAGTATACCCTATTCCGCCAGCGCATAGCCAATCTGGCGCACCAGCTCCTCGTGAACCTCCTCGCCAAAGCCTTCCACAGCGTAGCGCACAACGCCCTTCTTGTCCACCACATACATGGTGGGGTAGGCTTTGACACGGTATTTCTGCTGAATCTCCGCCTGATTGGAAGGCACGCAAACCGTGTAGGTCATCTTCATCTCCTCCACAAAGGCGCGTACCTCCTGGGGCGTGCCCGAATCGAGCGCGACTCCAACCACAACCAGACCCTTATCACGATACTTGTTGTGCAGTTCCTCCAGGTGGGGAATCGCGGCGCGGCACGGACCGCACCATGTCGCCCAGAAGTCCACGAGGTAGACCTTATCCTGTTTTCCGCCGAGTTTGACCTCTTTGCCATTCAGGTCGGTGAGCTTGATCTCCGGGAACTTTTGCCCGCGGCGCAGCTGCGCGCCCCCACTCATCGTCAACAGGAGCACCGCAATCGCCATCAATACCAACGGCAGCGCGTAGCGTTTCATGAGAGACCTCCCACGCAATTATACCCTATCTCGCAAACGGGTACAACTTTAGCATGCGCTGGACTGACGAGCAGCTGGAGGCGATCCGCCACAGCGTTGGGCGCCTCGCCGTAACTGCAGGCGCAGGATCGGGGAAGACGGGCGTGCTGACCGAACGCTTCGTACATCTGGTGCGTGCGCACGGCATAAGCCCCGAATCGATTTTAACCATCACCTTCACCCGCGCCGCCACCGCCGAGATGAAGGTGCGCATCATTCAGAAGTTGGAGCGCCTGGGGTTGCACAACGCACGCCAGCGCATCGAAAGCGCGTACATCCACACGGTACACGCGCTCTGTCGTCGGCTCCTACAGGAAAACCCGTTCGAAGCGGGGATTGAACCTGAGCCATCGGTGCTGCCTGCGCCCGCCGCACGCCAGCTGAGCCGTGAAGCGTTCCACCTTGCCCTAGAATCCCAGCTGCAAAGCCTCGCAGGCGACGAAAAAGACGCCCTCACCGAGCTGATCGGCGCCCACCTGAGCCTCACCCCTGAACGCCAGGACCCTCTAGATGCCCTCTATCAGGCAGTCAAGCAACTGACCGATACCGCACGCCATCAGGGGTTGACCATGGAAGAGATGCGAGAGTGGGCAGCACAGTTCCCTCAAAACCCCTTTGAACCGCTGGCGAAAGTCCTCTGTAGTCAACTATCCACTACTCAGTCTCCACCGCCCACCGACTCAATGGAGGCGATACGCACCTGGCTTGAAAACGCCCAGCGAGGTGTCTCAGATGGGGAAACGCAAAGCCGTATCTCAAGCCTGTTGAGTCTTGTGGGGCGCGCCGAGGAAACGAAAGAGTTTCAGGCGCACCGCATGGCACACGCGTTGCTATACCTGAGCTGCGCCTATCTGGAGCATTATGAACAGCTCAAGGAGCGCATAGGCGTGCTGGATTTTGACGATATGCAGATTCGCGCCCTCAAGTTGCTCCGCGAGTCGGCAACCGTGCGCCACCGCTATCAGCGCCTGTTCCGCTATGTGCTGGTGGACGAAACGCAAGACATTGACCCCCTGCAGGCACAGATTATTGACCTGCTCTCGCAAGGGGGCAACCTGATGGTGGTGGGCGATGTCCAGCAGTCCATTTATGGCTTTCGGCACGCCGACCCGCGCGTGTTCCAGCGCTGGCAACATCAGGCGCAATCAGACCCGAACGGCAAACTGGTGTTGCTGCAGGCGAACTTCCGCTCACATCCTGACATTCTGGCGTTTGTGGAGAAGGTGCTTCAGCCAAAGTGGCGGGATGGCTTCGTGCGCCTGACACCCATGCGTTTTCTGAAAAAC
>CAZQPV010000096.1:0-8950 GCA_964595265.1 uncultured Fimbriimonadales bacterium | reverse complement strand
TTCACGACCTGCCCCCGTGCATGCACGCCGGCGTCGGTGCGGCTGGCGCCCACCACCTGAATCGGTTCGTTGAGGAGCGACTGCAGGCAGGATTCCAGCACGCCCTGCACGGTACGCATCCCGTGCTGACGGGCGAACCCATGAAACAGCGTGCCGTCGTACTCCACCAGCAGCCGCACATTGCGCATACCCTACTCTACGAGTTCCAGCACCGCGGTTTCCACGGCGTCGCCACGGCGTCTGCCCACCCGCACAATTCGGGTGTAGCCTCCCTGACGCTCGCGGTAACGCGGCGCGATATTGTCGAACAGATGCTTGACCAGGCTTTCGTCGTTCAGAAACGCCCGCGCCTGACGCCGCGCATGCAGAGTGTTCTGCTTGGCTAAGGTAATCATCTGCTCTGCGAGCCGGCGCGCCTCTTTCGCGCGGGGAACGGTGGTCTCGATGCACTCATGTATGAGGAGAGAGCGCACGAGGTTGCGGAGCATCGAAAGCCGATGGTCGCTGGGGCGTCCTAACTTGCGGTATCCTGCTCCGTGGTTCATGACTGGCTTCGCCTCCTTGACGATTTTTGCAGGCTCAGCCCCATCGAGGCGAGTTTTTCTTCCACCTCTCTGAGGGCGTTTTCCCCGAAGTTGCGGATGCTACGGAGTTCCTGCTCGGTTTTGCTCAGCAATCGATAAAGGGTGGTGATGCGCGCGCTCCGAAGAGCGTTCAACACACGCGTGGAGAAACCCATCTCTTCCAGCGGGCGGTCGGGTATATTCAGCGGGACGCCAGGAGGGGGTTCGGGCGTTTCGAAGGCGCCCAGTTCGTCCTCGCTCCCCAGCGCCATAATGCGGTTGAAGTGATCGCGCAGGATTTCGGCTGCCTGAGCGACTGCCTCGCGGGGATGGATGGCGCCGTTCGTCCACACTTCCAGAATAAGCCGGTCGAAGTCGGTGCGGTCGCCCACCAGAGTCGGCTCCACGAGGAAGTTGACCTTGGTGATGGGGGTGAACAGCGCGTTCGTGCGAAGCACGCCGATCGCGCCGCGCGTGCGCTCGGGTTTCACCGCAGGGACATAGCCACGCCCACGCTCCACGGTAATTTCCACATTCAGCTGGGCGCTGGGGTCGCTGAGCGTCGCCAGATACAGCTCGGGGTTCACAATCTCCAGATCGGCGGGGCACTCAATATCCACAGCGTGGACAACTCCCGGTCCCTGTCGGTTCAGGCGCAGAGTGTAGTAATCGCGCGGTTGCGCCGTGGTGGGACGCAGCGCGAGGTTTTTGAGGTTCAGCAAAAAGTGGATGGTATCTTCCTTAACGCCTGGGATCGGTTCGAACTCGCTCAGCACCCCCTCGATGCGGACGCTGGTAACAGCGTAGCCGGGGATAGACGAGAGGAGCACGCGGCGCAGGGCATTTCCCAGCGTTGTGCCGTAGCCCCGCTCCAGCGGTTCAATCTCGAACTTGCCATACTGATGATCGGCGCGCACCACCCGTACATGGGTTTCAACTGTATCCAGAACCATTCCAGCGTGCCTCCTTATCGGCTATAGAACTCGATGATTTTCTGCAGGTCGACGGGCGTCTGAATGTCGTCCGCCTCTGGGGCGCGCACGACGATTGCCTGCAGGCGGTTCGGGTCGTACTGGAGCCATGCGGGGCGTTGCCCGTTGGCTTCCGCGGCGCGAGCCAGCGCTTCCTTGCCCAGCGTGGTATTGCGCTTCGACTCGTGCATTTCGATGACATCGCCCGGACGCACCTGATACGAGGGGATATTCACACGGCGCCCGTTGACCGTGAAGAACCGGTGCGAGACCATCTGTCGAGCTTGACCACGCGAGACGGCGAACCCCAGGCGATAAATCACATTATCGAGTCGCATCTCGAGCTGGCGCATCAGCACCTCGCCCGTGACGCCACGCGCGCGTTGTGCGTTTTCGACATAGCGTCGGAACTGCGCTTCTCGAATCTGATACATCTGGCGCAGCTTCTGCTTTTCGCGGAGCTGCTCGCCGTATTCGCTCATCTTTCGGTCGCGCGTGCGAGGACCGTGCTGACCGGGCGGATAGTTACGGCGCTCTAAGGCGCACTTTTTGGTGTAGCAGCGGTCGCCTTTGAGAAACAGTTTCTCGCCCGCGCGTCGGCACATGCTGCATTTCGAATCCCAGATAACAGACATACTTGCGTTCCTCCTTCGTTACACACGCCGTCGTTTGGGCGGTCGGCATCCGTTATGGGGCACAGGGGTTACATCTTTGATGCTGACAATTTCCAGTCCCGCCGCCTGGAGCGAGCGGATGGCGGTCTCGCGTCCGGGTCCGGGACCTTTGACTTCCACATCGACTTTGCGCATGCCGTGTTCCATCGCGGCGCGCGCGGCGCGTTCGGCTGCCAGCTGCGCCGCGAAAGGTGTCCCCTTCTTGGTGCCTTTGAACCCCACTGTGCCGCCACTGGACCATGACAGCACATTGCCCTGCTGGTCGGTGATGGTCACAATCGTGTTGTTGAAGGTTGCCTGAATATGAGCAACCCCATGCACCACATTTTTGCGTTCTTTTTTGACCTGTGTTTTGCCTGTTGATTTGCGTGCCATAGGCGTCTCCCTTTACTTCTTGGCTTTGCGGCGTCGCCCGGTGCTGACCGTCTTCTTGGGACCCTTGCGGGTGCGGGCGTTGGTGCGGGTGCGTTGCCCGCGCACGGGCAGTCCGCGGCGGTGGCGCATCCCGCGGTAGCAGCCGATTTCAATCAGTCGCCGGATGTTCATCTGGATTTCGCGGCGGAGGTCGCCTTCGATGGTGTAGTTGTTTTCGATCTCCGCGCGCAGGCGGGCGACTTCCTCTTCGGTCAGCTCGCGGACGCGCTTGTTGGGGTCAATCCCCGTTTTTGCCAGAATTTTGCGTGCCGAACTCAGCCCAATCCCGAAAATCACGGGCAGGGCGTACTCGATTTTCCGATCGCGTGGTAAATCCACACCTGCAATACGAGCCATGCGTTTTCCTCCTAACCCTGGCGCTGTTTATGCTTGGGGTTCTCGCAAATGACGCGAACGACCCCCTTGCGCCGGATAATCTTGCATTTGGCGCACATTTTCTTCACCGATGCTCGCACTTTCATGGTCTTTCACCTCGTTCGCGAGCGCATGCGATGCTCGCGGGGGGATATTATACCCTATCACGACATCAATTGCGAATCGCCCCGGCAGGAGACGCCGCCTCTCCGTTGCCGAGTGCCAATAGAGTCAAGCAGTAACCGTATTTTCAGGAGCGATAACGGTACACGATTCGCCCGCGTGTGAGATCGTAGGGCGAAAGCGCCACCTTCACGCGGTCGCCTGGCAAAATGCGAATGAAGTTAATCCGCATTTTACCCGACAGATGCGCGAGAACCGTATGCCCGCCTTCAATTTCCACCTTGAAAGTGGTGTTCGGCAGACACTCCACGACGGTGCCTTCCACTTCGATCTCTTTGCCTTCGGTTTTCGCCATCGCATCACCTCCAATTAATATTTTACTCGATGGTCAAGATTTCTGCACCGTTTTCAGTGACCAGCACGGTGTGTTCGAAGTGGGCGGCAGGTTTGCGGTCGCGCGTGATGATAGCCCAGTGGTCGTCGGCGATTTCCACTTCGGGATTGCCCATCACAATCATTGGTTCAATTGCCAGCACCATGCCGGGCTGCAGTTTGACGCCTTTGCCCGGCTGCATGCCCCAGTTGGGGATGTCGGGCATCTCGTGCAGGAATCGCCCCACGCCGTGCCCTGCCAGCCCCTGCGCCGGCTGGAATCCCCCCTGCTTCACATACGATTCAATCGCGTAGCTGATGTCGCCAGTGGTGTTGCCAGGGCGCGCGTGTTCGATTCCCACGCGGAGCGCCTCTTCGGTGTAGCGCACCAGGCGCTTGCGCTGGTAATCCGTGTGCCCTGCTATCACGGTAATCGCGGTGTCGCAGCAGAAACCTTCATAAAACACGCCGATATCGAGCGACACAATATCGCCCTCGCGGATGACGCGCCCGTCGGGCAAGCCATGCACAATCTGCTCGTTAATAGAAACACAGAGCACACCCGGATAAAGGCGGTAGCCCTTGAACGCGGGGAAACCGCCCATCTCCAGCACCAGCCGTTCCGCCAGCGCGTTCAGTTCGCCGGCGGTCGTGCGGTTTGGCTCTATCGCCTCCTTGCATGCCCGCAATACGCGCGCGGCAATTCGCCCCGCTTTGCGGATGCGCTCCACCTCAAATGGGGTTTTCAAGCGAATCTGACTCATCGTCGTTGCACCTCATAAGGATACCCAAAACGCCCGAATAGGGTATCCTATACGCCGATGACGAACCGAAGAGTTGATGGCAGAGCGCCCAACGAGATTCGCCCGATTCAGATTGAGTGTGGCTTCCACCCTTATGCGGAAGGCTCGTGTCTGATCAAGATGGGTAACACGCATGTGGTGATTACAGCGACGGTGGAAGACAAGGTGCCGCCGTTTTTGAAAGGCACGGGTCAGGGGTGGATTACGGCGGAGTATAGCATGATTCCCCGTGCGGGCAAACAGCGCAGTGCGCGCGAAGTAACACGCGGCGCCCCCACAGGGCGCACGATGGAAATCCAGCGCCTGATTGGACGCGCTATCCGCGCCGTGGTGGATCTTTCCCAGCTCGGCGAGCGTACCATCACGCTGGACTGCGATGTGATTCAGGCAGACGGCGGCACACGCACCGCCTGCGTAACAGGCGGTTTCGTGGCGTTTGTGGACGCCTGCCGCTGGATGATTGAGCAGGGCTATATGAGCCGTATGCCGTTTCAGGAGCGTGTGGCAGCCGTGAGCGTTGGCGTCGTGCGCAACATGGAACTGCTGGACCTGTGCTACGAGGAAGATGTGCAGGCGTCGGTGGACATGAATGTGGTGATGACTCATCAGGGGCGGTATGTAGAGGTGCAGGGCACCGCGGAGGGCGCGCCCTTCTCGCGTGAGCGCCTGCTCCGCTTGCTGGATCTGGCACAGGTGGGCTTAAACGAGATTTTCAAAGTTCAGGAACAGGTGTTAGCGCCGCTTCTGCGATGAAACCGATTGAACGCATCGTCTCGCTGGCGCCCTCCATGACCGAGATACTCTATGCGCTCGGCTTGGGCGGGCGTGTGGTGGGCGTTACGGCGCTGTGCAACTATCCCCCAGAGGCGCGCCAGAAGCCCAAAGTGGGCGACGCGAACATCAGCCCTGAAAAGGTGGTCGCGTTGAAACCTGACCTTGTGGTGGCGCACGCGGTGCTGAACGCGCGGGTTATCCCGACCTTGCAGCGGCTCGGACTGCGCGTGATGAGCGCGAACCCGAACACCTTTGAGAAGCTGTTTGATTTTATGCGGGCGCTGGGGCGCACCTGCGGGGTGGAACCGCAGGCGCGTCAGGTAGTCAGTCGGCTGCAGGCGCGCGTGAATCGGGTGGCGGCGAGCGCCCGAAAGCGGCGCACGCGTCCGCGCGTGCTGTTTGCGATTTCTCTGGAGCCGCTCTGGGCATCGGGGCGCGAGACCTTCGCCGACACGCTGATTCGGCTGGCAGGCGGCGAAAACGCGCTGGGCAAGGCGTTTGCGGGATTTCGCGCAGTGAGCCTAGAGACAGCGCTTGCCAGCCAGCCCGAAGTGGTGATTTTAACCAGCGAAGGCAAAGCCAGCCTGCTGAAAGACCCACGCTGGCGACGCACGCCCGCGGTGCAGAAGCAGCAGGTGTATGAGGTGAACCCCGATATTTTCTTGCGCGAATCGCCCCGACTGGTGGACGCGCTGGAGCAGTTGGCGCAAATCCTCGCACGCGCCCGGTAAATCAAAAGCCCCCCTTCCGTTAGAAGGGGGGCAAACCGTGCGAATGGCTCCCGGGGCAGGACTCGAACCTGCAACCTAGTGGTTAACAGCCACCCGCTCTGCCGATTGAGCTACCCGGGAGCGTGCGCAGGAATTATACCACATCGCCCCGCGAGTTGTCAAGGGTTTGAGCCTATTCCTCCAGTGCCTCGCCTGCGCCGCGCGGGACGCGAATCTCATCTACCAGATGCTGGATGGCTTCGGGTGGAGGCGGCGTGAGGCGCGAGACGATCAGCGCCATCGCCATATTCAGCACCATGCCCACGAGGCCAATTCCCTCGGCGCTGATCCCGAAAAAGTCTTTCAGGAGCGGCTGGGATGTGCCGAACAACTGGGGCGAGCGCATCAACGCAATCATGCAGGAGGTGAAGGTCAGCCCCACGAGCATGCCTGCGATAGCGCCCTGCTTGTTCATCCGTCGGTCAAAAATCCCCAGCAGGATAGGCGGGAACAGCCCTGCCGCGCCAGCCCAAAAGCGAATGCGACCACCTGCGCCACAAACCCGGGCGGGTTAATTCCCAGATACGCCGCCGCACCCAGCGCGGGAATCATCGCGAGGCGCCCCACCAGCAGGCGGAGCCGTTCAGGGGCGCGCGGGTTCCAGATGCGGTAATACAGGTCGTGCGCAACGGCGCTCGCCATCGCGATGAGCAAACCCGAAGCGGTGGAAAGCGCCGCCGCCAGCCCTCCAACCGCCACCAGCGCAATCACGAACCCTGCCAGACGCGCCACCTCCGGCGTGGACAGCACAATAATATCGTTGTCCACAAACACCTCGTTGGGGTTGCTCATGTCGGGTTTCTCAAAGTTCGGCTTGCCACCTTCCATCATGAAGGCGTTGCCCTTCGCGAGGGTGATGCGCCCGTCGCCGTTTTTGTCCACAAACGCCAGCAGGCGGGTCTTCTCCCACTTGGCAACCCACTCGATCTGGCGCACTTCGTTCAGGGATTTGCCGTGCAGGGTGTTGATCAGATTGTAGCGTGCGAACATGGCGACGGCGGGCGCGGTGGTGTAAAGAAGCGCGATAAACAGCAGCGCCCAGAACGCCGAGTAGCGCGCCGAACGCACATCAGGCGTGGTATAGAAGCGAATAATCACATGGGGCAGCCCTGCCGTGCCCACCATCAGCGCGGCAGTTACCGCCAGCACATCCAGCATCGGCTTACTCTGGAACGGCTGGGTGTATTCCGCAAAGCCCAGTTCAGTCTGAATCTGGTTAAGCCGTTCCGGCAAATCGCTCACGACCAGCGCCAGCTGGGGGATGGGCACGCCCGTGAGTAGGAAGGCAATCGCAAACGCTGGAATGAGGTAGGCGATAATCAGCAGGGCATACTGCACCGCCTGAGTCCATGTAACGCCCTTCATCCCGCCCAGCACGGCGAAGAAGGCGACCACCAGCACGCCCATCAGCACCCCGAGCGCGATATCCACCTGCAGGAATCGGCTGAACACGATTCCGACGCCGCGCATCTGCCCCGCCACATAGACGAGCGAGATGAACAGCGTCGCCAGCGCCGCCAGCGCCCGCGCGGTATTCGAAGCGTAGCGGTCGCCGATAAAATCGGGCACTGTGAATCGGCGGTACTTGCGCAGGTAGGGCGCCAGCAGCAACGCGAGCAGCACATAGCCGCCTGTCCAGCCCATCAGATAGATGGCGCCGTCGTAGCCCATCGCAGAAATCAGCCCTGCCATCGAGATGAAGCTCGCGGCGCTCATCCAGTCGGCAGCGGTCGCTGCGCCGTTGGCGACAGGCGGGACGCCACGCCCCGCGACATAGAACCCCTTCGTATCGTGCACACGACTCGCGTAGCCGATATACAGATAAAGCGCAAAACTCAACCCAACCAGCAAATAAGTCCAGAGCTCCGTACTCATCCCTGAGCCTCACTCATGCACATCGTATTCGCGGTCCAGCCGATCCATGCGCCAGGCATATAGCCAGATGAGCAACACGAACACATAGATACTGCCCTGCTGAGCAATCCAGAAGCCAAGCGGGAGCGTTCCGATACGAAACTGGCTCAGCGGCTCCGCCAGCAGAATGCCCAGCCCATACGACACCAGCGCCCACACCAGCAGCAGCGTCCGAATCAGACGCAGATTCGCACGCCAGTACGCTCGAACAGGGTTCTGGGGGTTCATAACAACCTGATTTCGTCCCCTGCCGCGCTCTTTCCTGCCAGAATAACAGCAAAGCCCCATGCGCAATCCGCATGGGGCTTGTTTGCCGCCCATGAGGGTGAATGCTTACTGGCAGCTGAAGTCTTCCGAGTCGGTGATATTGGTGCCCGGCACGCCGTGCAGGTCGTTGTAGGGCAGCTGGGGTGTGGACTGCACTGCTTCCAGCCCAGCGTCAGTATTGACCAGCGGGATGTCGGTGCGCCAGCTGTAGTAGCGCGGTCGGGGCGAACCCGCCGGCGTGGTGAACTGCTGTGCGATGGTGTTGACCGCCGCGTAGCGCGTCCACTTGGCATGCCCGTCGGCGAAGTTAATCACCACGCCCTCACTGTGCCGCGCGAAGCCCAGGAAGAGGCTGAACGGCAGGGTGGAGGTCAGCGTTTTCACATAACCGTCGAAGAACATAATCGTCTCGACGGGCGCTTCCATCGCTGCCATCTTGGTGACGGGCGTGTAGCGGTTGAGAGCGGTGCCGCAGAAGTTCTCGCCGAACAGTCCGAGGTTGGGCGCATAGCCCGTATAGCGGAAGGTGCCACCGTAGTTCAGCCCAAGTGCCTGCAGTCGCGCCTGCCAGTCAATTCCGGGGCGATAGCTGGGGCAGGTAAAAATATCCGCATTCTTGATGTAGGGTGCCAGCACATCGTACACCGTAATCAGTGCCGGCTGGTTCTGCTGGTTGCGCCCCAGATAGGCGCTCATCGGCATCGTCTCATCATAGTCACTCACATACTGCAAGACCGCCAGAGCAATCTGCTTCTGGTTGTTGGTGCAGCTGGTCTGGCGCGCCTTCTCGCGTGCCTGCGCAAACACGGGGAACAGGATTGCCGCCAGGATTGCGATAATCGCAATCACAACCAGCAGCTCGATCAGTGTAAAGCCCTTGCGATTCATACCGTTCATCGTACCTCCTAATAGGTCTGTTGGTCGCCCATA
>CAZQPV010000095.1:0-8974 GCA_964595265.1 uncultured Fimbriimonadales bacterium | reverse complement strand
ACGCTGAATCGTGATGTGTCGCCCCCAATTGGCACAAAAGTTGCTGTTGTTAGAGTTGGGGCACTTGCAATCGGTTGCTCAAGGAGGAGGTCAGGTGAACGGCTGGCGAATTCTGGTTGTGGAGGATGAAAGGTTAGTCTATCGTGTTGTGGCGGACGCGCTGCGCACGGCAGGGTTTCCATGTGAAGTTGTCCATCACGCGAGCGAGGTGATGACATGCCTGGAAGCGAAACCGTGCGACCTTGTGATTCTGGATATACGCCTGCCCGATTTGTCAGGGAGCGAGGTTTTGCGCCAGATTCGGGAGCGGGATGCGCAGCTCCCTGTGATTTTGGTTACGGCGTATGCGCTGGATCGGGAGCTGGAGAAGGCGCTTGCCTACGCGCCCAGCGCGGTGCTTTACAAACCCTTTGAGATAGAAACGCTTCTGGCGACGGTGCGCCAACTACTGATGCGCCCCACTTTGCCCACGCACGCACTCGTCTCGATGGAGGTGCGCACAGGCGTGCCGCTCGCTGAGGCAGTGTCGCTTGTTTCGGCACGCCTGGTCTGGCTGAGCTGGGAGGGGAATCGGCTGGTGGCGTCACCCGAACGCATGGACGATCGGATGCTCTGTCTGCAAACGCCCCCACTGGAGACGGGAGCCCCTGCGCAGGTGTGCGTGGAGTGGTACGGCGCGGACGCGCTCTATCAGTTCCGATCGCGTGTGGTAGAGCATCGGCGCGGAGCCGAGGCAGACCTCTGGCTGGTGAATCTGCCCCAGTTGATACGGCGCCGTCAGCGCAGGCGCTACCCCCGAATCTCTGCTTGCGGGCGGATTGCGCTTTCACCACTGGGCAGAATCCAGCGCTCTATCTGGGGGCAGCTGGTAGATCTCAGCGAGGGGGGCGCGGGCGCACTCGTGCATGAGGAGGTGGGGCGCAATACGGCAGGCACGCTCACCATCGAGTGGGAAACACCCGGCGGTACCCTCGCGTTTCAAATTGAGGGCGTCGTGTGCCACACGGTTGCGGGTATGGAATCACACCAGCCCGTCTATCGTCTGGGACTTGTTTTCCGTGAGGCGGTTCCGCAGACGGTGCGCAAGGCGCTCCGTACGCTCCAGAAGGAACGGCTGCTGGCGTTATCCCCGTAATTCAGCGGGGGGCCTCGTAATTTTACGATTTTTGATAAACCCCCGTATTTTTGCGGAGAAAACGGGTTAAGTTCGCTCCGAAAATCCCCTCTGGACGCGCAAAAACCGCCCTGCTGACGGATCGGCGGGGAGGGGCGTCCAGAAAAAAAAACTCTATCAGGGAGGATGGAACGATGAGTTTGCGGATTAACACCAACATGTCAGCGCTGAACGCGCTGCGCAATGTGCAGAGTGCTTCGGATGGGTTCAGCCGTTCGATCGAGAAGCTGGCGTCGGGGCTGCGCATCAACCGTGCGGGCGACGACCCAGCAGGGCTGATTCGCTCGGAAGACCTGCGCGCCCAGATTGCGGGTTTGGAACAAGCCATTGCGAACTCTCAGGACGCGACAAACCTCGTGAAGACTGCTGAAGGCGCTCTGGAAGAAGTTCATAACCTGCTGCGCAGTATGCGCCAGCTGGCTGTGGCTTCAGGGAACACCGGAACCAACGACCTGACCGCCCTTCAGGCAAACCAAAACCAGATTCGCTCCGCCATCAACAGCATCAATCGTATCGCGGAGCAGACCCAGTTCGGCACCAAGAAGCTGCTGGATGGCAGCGCGGGCGTCTCCTCGGCGGTAACAGACCCGACGCGCATCGGCGGCGTCTTCTTCGGCGGCACCGTGTATGGACAGATTGGAACCGCCACGGCCGCGGAATACACCGTTGGTACCGGCATGGTGAGCGTTGAGGTAACCCAGGAAGCCACTCGCACCTCCGCAACAGGCGCTGCACTGGCAACGGGTACCACCCTGTCCTCGGTCATCACGACTGCGGGCACCATCGTCATCAACGGTGTGAGCGTCACGACCGACGGCACCGAAACGTTGGGACGCATCCTGGACAAGATTAACTCGCTCAGCTCGGTGACGGGTGTGGTGGCAGAGTATGACCAGACCACGGGTCAGGTAACCCTGCGTGCCACCGAGTACGGCTCCAACTTCCGCGTGGATGTCAGCGACTCGGCGAATGTGCTGGGTCTGCAATCCGCCACGGTAACCGCGGGGCAAAATGCTCAAGCCACCGTAACCGTGAGAGATGTCAATGGCAACAACATCACCGTCTATTTCACTGGCGGGATTGGTGGGACCTCAGGACTGCGCCTGACCGACGCGCGCGGCAATGTGATTCTGCTCAAGGAGCGCGGGAATGTCGACGATAACACCGCGTACGCCGTTGCACGCACCACCGCGGGCGATGTAACCTTCCAGATTGGCGCGAACGCGGGTCAAACTGCCCAGCTCTCCCTCAACAACATGCGCGCCAGCCAGCTGGGGACGGGTGTCGTGGCAGGCAAGAGCCTTGCCGACATCGATGTGACCAAAGCGGGCGGCGCCGAGGAGGCTCTGAAAATCATCGACGCAGCCATTCAACAGGTCTCCAAACTGCGCGGCGATATGGGCGCGTTCCAGAAAAATGTGCTTGAGAGTAACATGCGCTCGCTCGCCGTTGCGAAGGAGAACCTGACCGCAACCGAGTCGGCAATCCGCGATGTGAACTTCGCCGAGGAAATCAGCCGGTTCACCAAGTTCCAGATCCTGCAGCAGGCGGGTATGTCCGTGCTGGGGCAGGCGAACTTCGCGCCCCAGGCGGTACTCCAGCTCATCCGCTAAAACCGGGCGAATCGGGTATACTGAAACAGGGGGGCAGAGTTGACCCCCTGTTTTTTAGCATAAAAAAGAAGGAGGTTAACGCTATGAGTTCGTTTCGCTATGCTATTTTAGGTGCTGGAATGCAGGGACCTGCGGTTGCTTACGACTTAGCCCGATTCGGGAACGCAGAGCGGATTGACCTTGCAGATATTGACTTAGACCGCGCTACAGAAAAAGCCGAAAAGGTGAATCAACTGCTTCAGGAAGAGCGGGTGTTCCCGCGGAAAGTGGACGCTCGCGACGAGAAGCAGGTGCTGGACTACTTCAGTGAGGCGGATGTGGTCATCAGCGCCGTGCCGTGGCAGATGAATATGCGCCTGATCCAACTGGCGCTGGAGGCGAAGCGCAGTTTTATCGATATGGGCAACGACCCCGAATGGTTCTGGTATGAGTTCCGCAAGCGCGACGTAGAAGCCAAAGAAGCCGGAATCGCGCTCGTACCCGACTGCGGACTCGCGCCGGGCATGGTGAACCACCTCGGCCTCTACTGCATGGAGAAGATGGATGCCTGCCACGAGATTCGTCTGCGCTGTGGCGGGCTGCCCCAGCACCCCGTCGGTCCGTTGGGCTACAAACTGGTGTTCAACATGATTGGCGTCATCTCGGAGTATACGGGCGAGGCGCTGGTGCTACGGGAAGGCAAGCCGACCTATGTGCCCACTCTGGAGGATGTCGAATATCTGGAAATTGAGGAGCTGGGCTTGCTGGAAGCCGCGCCCACCTCAGGCGGCACTTCCACCGCGCCCTACACCCTCGCGGGCAAGGTGCAGGAGTACGACTACAAAACCCTGCGCTACCCCGGACACTGGGACATCATGCGCGCCCTGCGCGACCTGGGTTTCTTCGACGAGGAACCTATCAAGGTGGAAGGGCATCCCATCGTCCCGCGCCAGTTCACCGCCACGGTAATCCCGCCCAAAATAGACTTCCCCGAAGAGAAGGACCTGGTGGTGGTATGGGTTTATGCCTCGGGCGAGAAGAGTGGCGCACCCTACGAGATCAGCGTGCAGTATATTGATTACCACGACGACGAAACGGGCTTCACCGCGATGGAGCGCTGCACAGGTTTCTCGGCGTCGATTATCGCGATAGGGGTCGCCACCGGCACGGTTCCGCGCGGGATTATTCCTTACGAGCAATCCATGTCGGGGCATGCGTTCGTGCGCGAGTTCCTGAAGCGCGGGTTCGTGCTGCGCGAAACGGTCAGCCACACGGTGCAGCCTTAAAAGGAGCGGGGCAGGGAAATCGCCCCTGCCCCGTGAGGTATGCTCATGGCATGAACTGGCGTATCCTCGCGGAGGACGAGCAGAAGGTCTCGGAAGAGCTGGTCGCAATCGCGGTCGCCTACGATGACGTCACGGCGAAGCTGGTGCAGACCTACCTGATAAACCATCGCGTACTGACCTTCACGCCCGAAACGCCGCAGGTGCCGCTGTACCCTTCTATACCGCAGCCGATTTTTATCTGGGTTCCCCTGCGCAAGCGTGAGGAGGCGATTGCCCTGCTGGAGGAACTTGCAACGAACTGGGCGCAGGAGGTGGGAGAGGAGCATGCCTGAGTGTATCGGGGTTATCGGCGCAGGCTCGTGGGGCACGGCGCTGGCATACCTGCTGGGTCAGAAGGGGGTGCAGGTCTGGCTCTGGGGACGCGACCCCGAACGGATTCAGGCGCTCCAGCGTGAGCATGTGAACCGTCGCTACCTGCCCGAAGTCGTGCTACCCAATGCTGTGATGCCCACCGCCGACCCTGACATGCTGACAGCATGCAAGGCGTGGGTGCTGGCAGTGCCGTCGGGGGCGGTACGCTCGGTACTGGCTCGACTCCCGCAGGGCGCAGCGCTCTGCATTATCGCTGCCAAAGGGCTGGAACCCGACACGGGCAAACGCATGAGCGAGGTGGTGCTGGAAACGGGGCGCTGGACGCCAGAGCAAATCGCGGTGCTTTCGGGACCGAATCTGGCGGTGGAGCTGGTGCGCGGCGTGCCCACTGCCACCGTTGCCGCCGCGTGTGATTTGGACACCGCCGAAGCCGTGCAGGAGCTGTTTATGACCTCCACTTTGCGCGTCTACACCAACGACGATGTGGTGGGCGTGGAGCTGGGCGGCGCGCTGAAGAATGTGTACGCGATTGGCGCTGGCATGAGCGACGGCTTGGGTTTCGGGGATAATACTAAGGGCGCACTGCTGGCGCGCGGGCTGGCAGAGATGATGCGGCTTGGCGTCGCGCTGGGCGCATGCCCCGAAACTTTTATGGGACTGACGGGCGTGGGCGACCTGTTCGCCACCGCCGCCAGCCGCCTGAGTCGCAACTATCGGCTGGGCTATGCCGTCGCGCAGGGCAAAACGCCCGCGCAGGCGCTTCAGGAACTGGGGCAGGTCGCCGAGGGCTACTTCACCGCGTTCGTGGCGCAAACACTGGCGCACCAGCACGGGATTGACACGCCCCTGCTGAACGCCATCGCCGCAATTCTCAAAGGCGCCCGCTCCGTGCCCGATGCCCTCCAGAGCCTTATGACGCGCCCTCCCAAAGGCGAACGCGAGTTTCGGTTCGTGAGAACCTAATCCACAGGATTAAACCGCTCATAAAGCGTGGCATTAATCGCAATCAGCACCATCGCGAGGAACAGGTGTACTGTTAGCACTCCCAGCCCCAGAAGAAGCCAGTTCCATCGATAGACCAGCCCCAGAACACTCACCAGAACGCCTGGTCCCCCGCCGAAACAGAGCAGGGGAACCATGATGAAACTTGTCAGCAAGCGCTGGGTGTAGTCGCTGGGGTCGGGGTTGATGAGAGCCACCGTGAACATCACCATCTGCAGTACCACCAGCCACGAGGTCACCATCAGGCTGCCCACCACCCAGAACGCCGCCATGCTGGGGAGCCAGAGCGTCGCAAACAGAATCGTCAGCACCTGCCCCAGCGCGAAGAATACAACCGTCGGCAGCGCCTCCACAATCACCACCTGCCAGCTGACAAACGGCATCGGCTTCTGCCACTCCACGCGACGCAGCATCTCTGTCATCCCGTAATAGCTCCCAATGGCGTAGAGGAAGGCGACTGCGCTCTGGATTGCCAGATAAATCATCGGAATCATTCGGGGCGGTGTATCCCCATCGCGTGCTACCAGCCACATCAGTCCGAGGGGCGCCAGCGCCAGCACCGCCACTGCCAGCAAGTTGACCCAGCCGCTGGCGCGCCATGTAATCAGCAGGTCGCGCCAGAGGAGCGCCCACACGCCCTGAGGCGTCCAGCGTTCCAGCCAGCGCAGGGTGCGCAGAGGTTTCTGCCGGGCACGCTCAATTGTGCGTTCCATATGGGCCCGAATTGGATCTTGACGCGCACGTCGTACCTTACCTCCCAGTCGCGCCAGTTCCGCGCCCAGTTCGTAGAGCCAGCTCTGATGGCGCACCAGCTCCCGATGCCCCCAGTATGCCAGCGTGCCCCAGAAGAGTGCGCCACCCAGCATCGCGGGCGTCCAGCCGTTGTAAATCACCAGCGCGCTATCTGCCAGACAGCGCACGGGAAAAAGCAAAACAGCGGCAGGCGCCCAGTCGGCTGCACGGATCAGCGCGAGGCTGAACCCACTGCCTGCGTTCCACTCTCCGTAAAAGCGCCAGCCCACCAGTGTTAAAGTCAGCCCAATCCAGCCCAGCACGCCCGCCACCCAGTGGCGGCGCGCCGAACGCCCCTGCAGCTCCCGAAGCGCCAGCACCACGCTCACCATCAACAAGCCCGCGAACGCCAGCAGATAAAGAATCGGATAACTCAACAGCGCCCAGCCCCCCATTATTGGCTCCAGCGCGACGAACGCGCGCATCGTGGTGCGCCCCCCCATCAGAAACACATAGGCTGCCAGCATGAAAAACAGGAACACCGCGCCCAGCAACCCCCGCATTAGCAGAAGTCCGCGAAACAGACTGAGCGCCCGCAGCGGGGTCGTGAACAGATAATGCACATCGCTTTCCTGAAACAACAGCGTGAGGGGACGAAACAGCGCCGAAAGCCACAGCGACACTACATAGAACCAGTGAATCGTCAGCGTGCTGGCGAACGCGCGCGCCAGCAACACCTGGGGGTCGCCTTGAGGCATCGGCGCATTGCGAGGGGAACCGCCCAGCACGCTCCCTAAAAACGCGCCGCCCCAGCCACACAGGATAAACAGCAACACCAGCGTGGTCAGCACCGCCCGCACAGGGTTAGAAAACGCACGCCGAAAGCTGTTCACCAGAGTTCGGATACCAATAAACGCCAGCACACGCAGAACCATCGCACCAGCCAGAAAGTATACCTCACTTCTGGCAGGAGCAACGCCCTCTGCGGCGAATTCCCCCTGATAGGAGGCAACGAGCCATGACCGTGCAACATTTTGCGGAGCTTAAGTATCGCCTGCAAACAGCGTCCAGCCACGCGGGGGTGATGCGCTACTTCTTCAGATATTTCGGCGACCGCCCAGAGTTCCTCCAGAAGAGCGAGCCACACCACGATGAACTTCTTGAGAAGGTGTTGATGATTACCCTCCAGTTCACCCTGAATCAGCCGAACCTGACGCTGAGAGAGCCGCGCTTTATGCGCGTGCCCAGCGAAAAGATGGTTCACGGCGGTTTCCAGCTCCCCGACGGGAGCGTCGGCTCCTTTTTTTACTTTGAAGATATAGACCTCGGTTTGGTGGGCGTCTCAGGAGGCGCGCTGGGGCCGCAGCTCGTTACAGCGCGCTTCAAGGTGAAGATGGTTTCCCGATAACGGGTATCCTTTTTAGCGGATGAAGCATATCGTTTCCGTCAGTCTGGGTTCTTCGAAACGCGATAAGCGCAGTGAAATCACCCTGCGGGGTGAGCCGTTCCTGATTGAGCGGATTGGCACCGACGGCGACTTGAAACGATTTCAGCAGCTCTTTGCGGAGCTGGATGGCAAGGTGGACGCGCTGGGCATCGGCGGTGCAGACCTCTACATCTGGGTGGGCAACCGCCGCTATGTGTTCCGCTCCATTCAGAGGCTGATCTCGGTCGCGAAAAAGACGCCTGTGGTAGACGGTAGCGGGCTGAAAAACACGCTGGAGCGCGAGGCGGTGCGCTGGCTTCAAGCGCAGGGCGTGCTGGATTTCAGCCAGAAGCGCGTGCTGTTGGTCTCGGCGGTAGATCGGTTTGGGATGGCGCAAGAGCTGGCGCATCTGGCGAAAAGCGTGGTATTTGGCGACCTCGTGTTCGCGGTGGGCGTGCCCATCCCGATTCGTTCGTATCGCACGGTGGAATGGCTGGGGCGGCTGCTGCTGCCGATTATCACGCGCCTACCGTTCCAGTGGTTTTACCCCACGGGCGAAAAGCAGGAGAAGCGCACCCCCCGTGCGGAAAAGCTGTTCTACGAAGCGGATGTCATCGCGGGCGACTGGCACTACATCCACCGCTACATGCCCGACCGCCTGCCTGATAAGGTGGTGCTGACCAATACCGTGCGCAAAGCCGATATTGAGTTCCTGCGGAATGCAGGCGTGGCGCAGGTGATTACAACCACGCCCGTGATAGAAGGAGAGACTTTCGCCACCAATGTGATGGAGGGCGTGATTGTCGCGCTCACGGGACGCCATCCCGACACGCTGACCCCGCAGGACTATCTGGACACCCTCCGCGCGATAGGCTGGCAGCCGGGGATTGTGCCGCTCCACGAAGCAGCAACAGCGTAAGGAGGTCGTTCCGAACGCATAAGAGCGTTCGCTTCTAAAAATCGCCCCGATTCGAGGTATCCTTTAATAGCCCTGCATTGGTGCAGGCAGCTCACAGAAGAGCGAACGCTGGAGGAACAGGCACATGATTACCGAAAGCAACATGACTCAGATCGCTGAAAATCCCGAAATTGAGGTGTTGTTAGGTCAGGCAAATCCTCTTTATTTAAATCTCTCAGTGGCGTCTCTGGTGGAGCATGCGGTGCGTCGCGGGGAGGCGCTGCTTGCATCCAACGGGGCGCTGGTGGTGCGCACGGGGCAGTATACGGGGCGTTCTCCGCGCGACAAGTTCGTCGTGGCGCGTCCTGAGCATGAGGCGTCCATTGATTGGGGCGCGGTGAACCAGCGGATGGGCGCCGAAGTGTTCGAGCGGCTGCTTGCCCGGGTTACGGCGTACCTGACCAACCGTCCCCTTTTTGTGCAGGACTGTTT
>CAZQPV010000094.1:6187-8995 GCA_964595265.1 uncultured Fimbriimonadales bacterium | reverse complement strand
ACCTTTGTGCAGAAGGTACAGGAGGCATCTCATGATGTGGCAAGCTGAAGAGCGTCTACGGCGTCCGATACCGCAGGAACCGATTACCCGTCCGGGGGGCGACGGCGATGGTCCGTCCCGCCCCGATGTGAAGCGTCCCGACACGAACGAGCTGCTGAAGCGGATGCGCCGTATTGACCCGGAGCAGGCACGGAAATACCGACAGCGCAGTGGAGAGTAGCCGTATGCACCATGCAGGCGACTTCTTCGCGCTCCTGCAAGCGTATCAGGAGCGCACAGGTGTGCGCATTCCGCTTCTGAACGCGCTCACGGGCGAAACGCCCGCCCACGCCCCCCACGAGGGCGCAATCGAGGTCCACGGCACGACCGTGATTGCGCTCAAGTTCCGTGGGGGCGTGCTGAATGTGGGCGACCGCCGCGCCACCGCGGCGAACGCCGTGATGTACGACCGCGCCGACAAGATTATCCCTCTGGACGACTACACCCTGATTGCGATTGCGGGCGCCTACGGACGCGCGATGGAGGTGGTGCGCTACCTGCGCCACGCCTTCAAATATTACGCCCGAAGCCAGCTCCAGCCCATGAGCCTCGACGGCAAACTGCAGGAAGTCAGCCGCGCGCTGGCTGCCAACCTGCCGAACGCCCTGAGCGGCATCGGCGTTTTCGTGCCCATTCTCAGCGCGTATGACCCTGCCACCGACAGCGGGCGAATCTTCTTTTACGATGTGAGCGGCGCCCGATTCGAAACGCAGGAATACGGCGCGGCAGGCTCTGGGGCGGAGCGCATCCGCGGCGTGTTCGATTACATCACCAAAACCAAGGGACCCTTCAGCGCACGCCCGCTGGAAGAGGTGCTGGAAGAGGCGTTGCTGATGCTGGATATCGCCGCCGATCTGGACGCCGCCACGGGAGGCATCGATAAGGTACTCCCCACCGCCCGCTATGCCAACCGCGACGGCGTGTTCGAAGTGCCCGCCGACACTATCCGCTCTATCGTCCAATCCCTGCGTGCAAGGAGCCTGTAGCCTATGCTCACCCCCTACGATTTTCAGGAGAATCTGCAACAGCGTGCGCAATACATTCGCAACCGCCTGCAGTCGGGCAGCCCGGTGATTGGGCTGAGCTACGAGAACGGCGTGATGCTACTTTCTGTCCGACGGCAGGCGCGCAAAGTGTACGAAATCTACGACCGCCTGATGCTCTCCGCGATTGGCAACCAGTCGGATGTGGAGACGGTGCGCCTTGCGGCGATTGACTTCGCGCATCAGGAGGGGTTCGTGCGCAGTCCCGACGATGTGACGGTTCAGCGCGTGGTGGGTTTTGCGCTCAGCCCTGCCCTCAAAAAGGCGTTTGGCGACCCACTGACCGCGCCGTTCGTGTTTCGCGGGCTGTTTGCCGAACTGCACGACCGCCCGGAAGACGACCTCTTCTACATCCTTAACTACGATGGCGACTTCCTGCCAATGAGTCGGGCAGCAGTGATTGCGGGCACAACCTACGCCGAGGAGCAGGCGCTCCAGTATCTCAAGGAGCATGTCGGGGAGGCGCCGACACTGGAAGCGGCGATTCGGCACGCTCTGACGGCGTGGGGTATCGCGCGGCGGCTGGCAACCCAAGAAGAGCGCGAGCAGGTGTCCGAACGCAAGGCGCACGAAACCCTGCGCGAGATTCTGGACAACGAAACCCATGTGGAGGCGGGCATTCTGGAGCGCCAGACCCTGCGCGAAAACCGCTTCCGCCTGCTCCGCCCCGAAGAGATTGCCGCAGCGATGCCCTAGAGGCAAGTAGTCCTGGATGAACGAGCCAGCTCTTGTTGCTCAACAGGGTGAATTGGCTCTGTTGCAAAGAACGGACGGTCCAGGAAACAGGACGCGGGAACCGCGTCCGTACCGTTATAAGTAGGGGCGTGGTTGCCACGCCCCCGAGCCTGTGGCAAAGACAGCCGATCGAGTAGACAGGACGCCCCAATCGCACTCCGAAGCCGCGAAATCTACCGTTCCAGCGAAGCGAAACATCAGACAAAGCAGGAATGACGCCACCGCCGTCCTATAAAGACTCATGCACGCAATGCTGACAGAACTCAAACTGCGGGAATGGCTGTCCAACTACCAGACACCAGAAGCAGGAATTGCGTTCTGGCGAGCGCTGGGCTACCCTGTGCTGAATAACCCTCTTCCTGCACGGGAGATGGAAGAACTCCCACCCTCCGCGCGTCAGCACCTCATGAACGCCCATTTGATAGGCGAAGTACCCGATACCCTGCGTCTTTATCACCTGCGTACCCGCACCGCCCGACGCACGCATTTACGCCAGATTATAGAACCCCTCTATCGGCGCTACCCGCAGTATGAGTTCCTGTTCGTGGTTCAGCCAAAAGACGCCTCTGAACACACGCTGCTGTTCGTCCACCCGCGCCCTGTCATCAAAGACGCCACTGGGCGCATCACCACCGTGATTCGCACGCTCCCGATAGACCCCAACGCCCCCACCCGCACTGACCTCGAAATCCTGATGGCGCTTGCCACAGTTCCCGATGTGCCGCCTGAAACCCTGCGCCAGCAGGTTGCGGAGGCTTTCAATGTCGAGAAGGTCACCGACCGCTTCTTTGAGGCATATAGCCAGCTCTTTGAGCAGGCGGTACGCCAGATTGAAGGCATCCCGGACGAAGAAGCCCGACGCCAGTTCGTGTCGAAGTTCTTCAACCGCCTGATGTTTATTCGCTTTCTGGAGCGTAAGGGCTGGCTCCGCTTTAACGGGCGCACTGATTACCTGAGAGCGCTATGGGAAAACCCCAGTAGCGCGGGCATC
>CAZQPV010000094.1:4109-6087 GCA_964595265.1 uncultured Fimbriimonadales bacterium | reverse complement strand
CCCCAGTAGCGCGGGCATCCTGCCCTCAGAACACGGGCAAGATGCCCGTGCTACGGCAGGGGATTTCTACGCCACGCGCCTCAAGCCCCTCTTTTTCAGTGGGCTGAATAACCCCCAGCACCGCAACCTGATGCGCATCAACCAGGGCGGGCTGCTGAGTGAACTGATTGGCGAAGTGCCCTACCTCAACGGCGGGCTGTTCGAGCAGGACGAACTCGATACGCGAGAAGACATTCGCGTGCCCGACGCGCTGATAGAAACCCCCCTGCGCGACCTGTTCTACCGCTACAACTTCACCATCACCGAAAGCACGCCGATGGAGGTAGAGGTCGCCGTAGACCCCGAAATGCTGGGCAAGGTGTTCGAGGAGCTGGTCACGGGACGCCATGAGTCAGGCAGTTATTACACCCCACGCCCCGTGGTGGCGTTTATGTGCCGCGAGGCGCTCAAAGGCTACCTGCAAACCGCCACGCGCGAAACACCCGAGGCGATTGCCCAGTTCGTCGACGAGCGCGACAGCAGCTGCCTGCGCGACCCCGAAGCCGTGCTGCACGCGCTCAAGACCGTACGCGTGTGCGACCCCGCCTGCGGCAGCGGCGCCTACCTGCTGGGCATGCTGCAGGAACTGCTGGAGCTGCGCACCACCCTCTTTGAGCAAAAGCGCCTCGACCCCGAAACCCTCTACCAGCGCAAGCTGGAGATTATCCAGAACAACCTCTACGGCGTGGATATCGACCCCTTCGCCGTGGAGATTGCCCGCCTGCGCCTGTGGCTGAGTCTGGTGGTGGACGACACCCGCCACCCGCTGGACGACCCCAACGCCGATGTGTCGCTACCCAACCTCGACTTCAAAATTGAAGTGGGCGACAGCCTCACCGCGCCTGACCCCCAGCATGGGCAACTGCAAGATATGTACCGTTTCCAGCAAATAGAGGATTACGAACGCCTCAAAGCGCAATACCTTCGTGAACACAGCGACGAACAGAAACGCCAGCTCCGCGCCGAGATTGACTTGCTCCGAGAGGAAATTCGTCAATGGACTCATGCGGGCAATCCCGTGCAGGGCTTCGACTGGCGCGTGGAGTTCGCCGAAGTGTTTTGAGGTGGCGGCTTCGATATCATTCTGGCGAACCCGCCCTATGTGCGGCAGGAACTCATCCAGAATAAGGACATGCTCCTCAAAGCCTACCCCGATGTGGCGGAAGGACGCTCCGACCTCTATGTCTACTTCTACGCCCGCGCCATGCAGCTGCTAAAACCAAGCGGAATGCATGTGTTCATCTGCTCCAACAGCTGGCTCGATGTGGGCTTCGGCGGCAAGTTGCAAAAATACCTCCTGGAGAACGCGCATATCCTGGCGATTTACGACAGCGCGCTGGAGCGCCAGTTCGCCAGCGCTGATGTGAACACGATTATCTCCATCCTGCGCAAAGGATGCCCCGCAGATAACGCCCTCACGCGCTTCATCCGCCTGCAGGGACCCTTTGAGTCGGCAGTCGCGGACCCCAGCCAGCAACGGGTGATCGAAAAGACCCGCGCCGAACTGTGGCAGGAAGGACTGGACGAAGAAGGGCGCTACACCGGCAACAAATGGGGCGGCAAATACCTCCGCGCCCCCGACATCTACTTCACCATTCTGGAAAAAGGACAGCGCTACACAGTGTTCCACTGGCAGGGCACGCCCGTGATTGTGGAGGATATTACGGATTGGCTGGAATAGCATGCGGCTAGCACGACGGATGGAGTGCAAAGAGCGAAGATCCGTCAAGCAGGGCACGGTTCACAGGCTTCGCACTAAGCAGGGCACAGTGCAGGACGCGGGAACCGCGTCCGTACAGGCAACGGTAGGGGCGCGGAAACCGCGCCCCTGCCCCCTAACACCTCCCGCGCCCTGTTCAAAATCCCCGGCATTCGGGATACTCAGGGCGCGGAAACCGCGCCCCTGCCCCCTAACACCTCCCGCGCCCTGTTCAAAATC
>CAZQPV010000094.1:0-4009 GCA_964595265.1 uncultured Fimbriimonadales bacterium | reverse complement strand
GGGCGCGGAAACCGCGCCCCTGCCCCCTAACACCTCCCGCGCCCTGTTCAAAATCCCCGGCATTCGGGATACTCAGGGCACGGAAACCGCGCCCCTACCTGCTGCAACACCCACGCCCGATGTACGGGCGCGGTTCCTGCGCCCTGATTGCACCCCCTGTACAGGGCGGCTCCCGCGCCCGGATGTAAGCCAAACGCAATCCCCCGTACGGGCACGGTCCCCGCGCCCTGACGCCCCTCCCCTTCCAATCCCGCCCTGACGCCCCACGCCTTTGAACGAACCCCGATTGCCCCATGCCCCTTTTGGCAGATCTGCAGGAGCCCTTCCGCAGATGCCGAATGAAACCATTCTGGAGGGCAAAACCGTGCGATTTGACCCAGACCGCCATCACCGCCGCTCCATTCGGCAGAAAGGGCATGACTACCGACAGGGCGCATACTTTGTAACCATCACCACTGTAGAGCGCCAGCCTCTCTTTGGCGAAGTGCATGAAGGGGTTGTGTGGCTAAGCCCTGCAGGCGCCCTGATAGTGGATGTGTGGATGCATCTGCCTCTGCACTTTCCCAGCGTGCGACTGGATGCGTTCGTGGTCATGCCAGACCATTTCCACGGGATTGTGGTGCTGGGCGAGGTGGATTGGTGGGAAGGGATTGCAGGGGCTTCGCAGGCGCCTTTTGTGCTGACCCCCCCTATGCGGTATCCGCCGTTCTGGGAGCAGGCGCTTGCTTATGAGGCTATCGCCAGAGGCGTGCCCCGTGCGCTTTTGCCGTCGCCCCCAACCAGCGACGCTCCACCTGCAGGATCGCGACTTCCGCGCCCCGCGTCGGATTTAGGCACGCATCCCCAGCGCGCAGGTATTCACCACCATCAGGACACGGCGTCCAGCAACGCCCCATCCGTAGGGGCGCGGTTACCGCGCCTTGCGTTGGGTTCCGGCGTTCCGACCTCTCAGGGCAAGGAAACTGTGCCCCTACCTGCCGCATCCCCCGATGTACGGGCGCAATCCTCATGTCCTACCCAGGATTATTTAGACACATGGAACACTCAGGGCACGGGGACCGTGCCCCTACTCTCTCCACGCTCTGATGAGCCACCCTCCCGCATCCAGAACCCCACTCTGGGACAGGTCATCGCCTATTTCAAATATCAAACCACGAAGCAATACAACCTGCCCCAGGCGCAGGAAGGCGCTACCCTGTGGCACACCAACTACTACGAACGCCACCTGACAAACCGCAGGAGGTTACTTGCCGCCCGCGCCTACATCCTGAGCAATCCCGAACGATGGCAAGGAGTCCGAACAACGCCATGAAATACGAAACACTGCTTCCCAAAATCGCGAACCTGAGCGAAGCCGAACAGGCAGCAGGCAGACCCCTGCGCACGCTGGACGCCCTCCGTCAGGCGGGCTATCGCGTCGTGCGCGAACGCGACGGCGACCGCTACTTCCTGGCACGCGAAAACGAACTCCAGCCCCTGCTGGTCAAGCTGGGCGAGATCGCCGAAGTGCGCTTCGGTATCAAAACAGGCGCGAACGAATTTTTCTATCTGGGGCCTGTCCGTAGCGCGGACATCTTGCCCACGACCGAAATCACCCCAACCTACATGGATCCTTACCAGCCTATCAGCAAAAGACAGGGCGCCCGCCTCCCTCACTGGTCGCAACAAGGCGCAACCTATTTCGTCACTTTCCGCCTGGCAGACTCCCTGCCCCAGTCCGTCGTGCGCGCATGGAAAGCGGAGCGCGAAGCGCTGATGCGGATGGTGCAGTCCTCAGAACAAACGCTCATCCCCGCTCAGCGCAAGCGCCTGCATCAGCTCTTTTCCGAAAAAGTAGACCGCTACCTGAATGCGGGATACGGCGCCTGCTGGATGAAGCGCAACGACATTGCCGAAATCGTGGCGAATGCCTTGCGCTACTTCGACGGGCAGCGCTACTACCTGTGGGCATGATGCGTCATGCCGAACCATGTGCATGTGGTCGTTCAGCCCCTTGCCCACCACAGTCTGTCCGCGATTCTCCACAGCTGGAAGTCGTACACAGCAAACGCCATCAACAAACGGCTAAATCGGACAGAACCGCTCTGGCAAGTGGAATACTTTGACCATCTGATTCGGGATCAGGAGGATTTCGAGCATTGTGTGGAGTACACACTTCGCAACCCAGAACTGGCTGGATTGAGCGAGTGGAAATGGCGCGGCTTCCGTAGCGCGGGCATCCTGCCCGCAAACACCGAACACGGGCAAGAGGCCTCCAGTAGCGCGGGCATCCTGCCCGCAAACGCACACGGGCAAGAGGCCCGTGCTACGGCGACGATCCGCGTCCGCAACGGCGCCGGCTGGGAAGGCGAGATCGAAGCCTGCTGGCTCCGACCCGTCATCAAAAGCCCACGCGAACTCAAAACCCTCATCGTGCGCCCCGAAGACCTGCGCTACATGGTCTTCATGCCCCCCGACGAGGTGCGCCACGCTATCGACAAGGGGCAAGAACCCCCACTGGACAAATACCCCCATGCGAAAGGTTATATTGAATGGGGTGAGAAACAAGAGTTTCAGGAAAATCCAACTTGCAAAGCGCGAAAATATTGGTGGCTGCTAGAAACTCTCCCCGAAAACCCTGTTCTTGTTCCTCAGTTTTTTAGGCAGATACCCCATATTACCTATAACCCGCTTCGCCTCCCAACAGACCACACATTTTACTTCCTAACGAGCTTGTATGATGAAGATAGTAATATACTAATCGCCAGCATTCTGATTTCCACTTTGTCGCAAATATATATGGACGTTATAGGGCGAACTAACCAGTCAGGCTTGATTACATTCTCGGACCAGAATGGAAACAAGTTCTCGTTGTTCTTCCAGATGCTATTCCTTCTGAGCTCAAGGCATGCTTGAGAATTGCTCTGACAGAAATTTCAAAAAGAGAAATAAACACAATTTTCGAAGAACTGGGCTACCCCAAGCCCAACAAAGACTACAGCAACATCGACCCCAACGCCCTCACGCTGGAGCAGGTCAGGCAAGCGTCGCCTGACCGCTACGAGCTGGACCGCATCATTTTCGATGTGCTGGGCTTGACTGAGGAAGAGCGCCTAACGGTCTACCGCGCCGTCGTGCAGCTGGTCAAAGACCGCTTAGTGAAAGCAAAAAGTGTGTGAAGTGGGCAGGAGTCGGGCGTTTCGGCGCGAATTTGCTTTCCCGCCATGACGGGGCAGATTCCCGACCTGATAGACAACCAGCGCGTGACGCAGCACACGCTGGGCGCGGTGCTATCCCAAACGCTCCAGCAGGCGCCTGAACCCATCCTCTGGATTGCGACCGCCTATTTCAATCTGGACGGGCTGGAGCAGCTGAACGGCGCGATTCAGCGCGTCGCGGAACTGCGCCTCTTGCTGGGCACGGAGCAGGAGCAGAGCTTCGTGCTGACCGAACGGCTGGCGCGTGAGCTGGAACGCCACTTCGCCCTCATCCACCCCCAATCGCAACAGAAGGTGGAGCGCTGGGTCGCCTTTCTGAAGGACGACAGAGTGCAGATTCGTCGCTACACAAGCGGCTTCCTGCACGGCAAGGCGTACCTGATTCTGGGGATTCCTGTGATTGGCGCAGCAGGGATTGTCGGCTCCTCCAACTTCACAGGCGCGGGGCTGGCAACCAACACAGAGCTGAACGCTGTTCTCAAACAAACCAGCGCGGTGAACGACCTCAAACACTGGTTCGAGCAACTCTGGCAGCAGAGTGAAGACTACAAAGAAGCTTTGCTGGCGTTGCTCCAGAACTTCACCTGCGCGCTCAGCCCCTACGAAGTGTATATCAAGGTGCTGTACGAGTCGTACCGCGATCGGCTGGAGGGCGACCTGCGCGAGCAGGACGGCAAGCCGTCTCCGATAGTGCTGGCGGACTTTCAACGGGATGGCTACCACGCCGCGCGCGAGATTCTGGAGCAGTACGGCGGCGTGTTGATTGCCGACTCGGTCGGGCTGGGCAAAACCTATCTGGCGTTGCGCCTGCT
>CAZQPV010000093.1:0-8998 GCA_964595265.1 uncultured Fimbriimonadales bacterium | reverse complement strand
CCACGAGGTTAGGCGAGAAAAATGCCAGCCGAAACAGGTTCCGCCCGCGCATCCAGGGGCTGTTGAGCAGAAGCGCCAGCCCCAACCCAGCGGGGATCTGGAGCACAATAGACCAGAAAGTAAAGACCGCCGTGTTGCGAACTGCTTTCCAGAAGTTGGGGTCGCTGAACATGTAGCGAAAGTTATCCAAGCCAACAAACACCACATCACGCGGACCGTTCGTAATGTAGAGCGAAAGCAGAAAGCTCTTGGCAAGGGGGTACGCTCCGAAAACGAGAAACAGGATGACAAACGGCGCCACAAACAGATAGGGGGCTATCTGTTCGGCGCGCCAGCGTCGCTCCCAAGCAGGCTTACAGATAGGGGTTTCGGCGTATGGCACGGCACACCTCCTCGGCACTTTGTTCCAACTGCTTGCGGACATAGCCGTCAAAACCGCGCTCTCCATAGGTGTTATAGTAGCGCACGCAGCCTATCAGCGCTTCGCTCATCTTGGCTTTCGCCAGGCTGATATAGGGGCTGGTATACTGAAACGGCACATCGGGAGCGAGTTTGGCGTAAAGCGCCCCCAGAGGCTGATGGCTCCAGTAGGGGCGTTTCTCGTAATATGCGGGGTGATCCCACAAATCGCGGGCGGGGGGCAGGATGTTCGTATCGCGAAAGCGTTGTGCCAGATCCTCGCGATTGAAGTAGAGATGCATTATCAGCTCCCATGCCAGATCGGGGTTCTGGCATCGGCGGGTGATGCCAGTCATGGTGCCGCCCCATGTGGTCGTGCGGCGCTTGCCGGGCGCGACGGCAGGCAGTGGCGTAAGCGCCATGCGCCCTGCTACACGCGGCACATCCTGTTCTATCGTGCGAGTGCGCCAATCAGGAGCAATCAGAAACAGAAAATAGCCATCCTCCACCGCGCGGGTGAAAATCTGCCCGCCCCCCAGATCGCTGGCGATGCGGTAGCGCCCTGCCACCATGGGCACATACATCTTCATCGTCTCCACCGCAATCTCATTATCCATAATGCACTGCCCCTGCGCATCAAAATAGCCGCCGTCACGCTGGAAAAGCAACGCCTCAAAACGCGACGACTCGGTATCGGGGAGCTCGATCATGTAGCGCTTGCCGGGCTGAGTGATTCGACGCCCTATCTCAATAAAGTCGTCCCAGGTGCGCAGTTGCTCTACATCGATGCCGAGTCGTTCCACCAGGTCGCGGCGATAGGCGAGCATCACGGGATGCACATCGTGAGGAATCCCGAAGATTCGTCCGCGAGTTGTGTAGGGGGCAAACCGCGCCTGTACCACGCGCTCCCATAAGCCCGACCGATGAATACGCTCCGTCAGGTCCATAAAGCCGATGCTCTCCAGGGGACCCCGGAAGAAACTGCCCGCCCAGCTAATCTCCACCTCCACCAGGTCGGGCACATCGAGGTCTGCCCAGAACGCCGCCTGCAGGCGCGAGGTAACGGCTTCCCCAGCCACAATCTGTACTTCCACCGAGACGCCGGGGTGCGCTTTCACGAAAGCGGGCACTGCCTGCTGGTACGCCTCGCCATGCGTTTTCGCGAAAGTCCACAGGCGCAAGGTCGGCTTTGTCTTGTTGGGGCGGTTCAGAGTAAGGTAGGCTCCGCTTGCCGCTGCCAGCCCCAGCATCGCCAGCGCCGAGTTGCCATATGGGAATCGGCTCACGCCCTTTATAATACGCCTTTAAAGCGCTTAAACCTGCTCCTTCTGCAAGGCTTCGGCGAGCGATTCGGCGAAGGCGTCTATCTCCTCGCGCGTGCGGGTTTCGGTGACACACACCAGTAGCGCGTTTTCCATGTTCGGGTAGTACGACTCCAGCGGCAACCCAGCCAGAATCTGCTTTTCAAGGAGTCGCTCACAGACCGCTTTAGCACTGATGGGCAGCTCCAGCACAAACTCTTTGAAGAAGGGGGCTTTCGGGAATCGGATGGCCACATCAGGGATTTCCGTCAGGCGCTGAGCGGCGTAGTGGGCTTTCTGGGTGCAGGTCTCTGCCAGCTCGCGGAACCCCTGCTTGCCCAGTGCGCTCATAAAAATCGTGCTGGCGAGGGCGCAGAGCGCTTCGTTGGTACAGATATTGGAGGTCGCCTTCTCGCGACGGATATCCTGCTCGCGGGTGCGCAGGGTCATCACATAGCCGCGGCGCCCTTCGCTGTCGGCTGTTTGCCCCACAATACGCCCTGGAATGCGCCGCACATATTCCTGTTTGCATGCGAACAGTCCCAGAAACGGTCCGCCAAAACCCATCGCGTTGCCCAGCGATTGCCCCTCGCCCACGACAATATCCACGCCGTACTCGCCAGGGGGCTTCAGCACACCCAGCGCTATGGGGTCGGCACACACAATCGCGAGCGCGCCATGCTGATGCGCCATCTCCACAACTGGTGCCAGCGGCTCAATCAAACCAAAGAAGTTCGGATATTGCACCAGCACGCAGGCGGTCTGGTCGTCTATTGTGGAGCGGAGCGCTTCTCTATCCGTGAGTCCTTCCGCGTACGGGATCTCCACCAGCTCGCGGCTGTTTGTCCACAGGTAGGTGCGTAGCACCTGGCGGTAGTGGGGGTGAATCGCCTGTGAGGCAATCACTTTGGAGCGTCCCGTAATCTGGCAAGCCATCAGTGCCGATTCGGCTAAAGCGGTGGAAGCATCGTACATCGAGGCGTTGGCGACCTCCATCCCCGTGAGCTCGCACACCATCGTCTGAAACTCAAAGATGCTCTGCAACAACCCCTGACTGGCTTCAGGCTGGTAGGGTGTGTAGGCGGTGAGGAACTCGCCGCGGCTGATGAGGGTCTGCACGATGCTGGGGATGAAATGGTCATAGGCGCCTGCGCCCAGAAAACTCAGGTAACATGTGGTGTCGGCATTCTGGCTCGCCAATCGGGCAAGGCGCTTGAAGAGCGCATGCTCATCTAACCCGTCGGGGATGGGCAACGGCTCCTCACGAAAAAGCGTATCGGGAATATCCTGAAACAGTTCACGAATGCTGGCAACGCCGATGGTCGCCAGCATCTGCTGAATATCCTCTTCTGTGTGGGGGATGTATCTCATAGTCCTCGATAGGCGCGGTATTCGTCGGCAGTCATGAGCAAGTTCACCTGGCTGGGGTCTTTCATGCGAATCTTAATCATCCAGCCTGTACCGTAGGGGTCCTGATTGACCTGTTCTAAGGCGGACTGGAGCGCGTGGTTGACCTCAATCACTTCGCCTTCCACAGGGGCATAGAGGTCGGACGCCGCTTTGACGGACTCCACTGCGCCGAAGGCTTCATCCGTTTGCAGGTAGCGCCCCACTTCGGGCAGCTCCAGAAACACAATATCGCCTAACTCCGACTGGGCATAATCGGTGATACCGATGGTCGCCACATCGCCTTCGACGCGAACCCACTCATCGCTTTTGGTATAACGCAGATCTGCAGGCGTGTTCATAAGTGCCTCCGTCGGGCTATATTGTACCCCAGAGCTCATGCGTCGATGCGGTAGCAGGAAACCTTCCAAGAAGGGAGAATCTCCCTCCAAAGAGGTGAGAAACCCTCACTCCGAAAGCGAGCGAGTTGGTGAACCTTCAGGGCGTAGCGCCGGGCGCCTGGTCACTTTGAGCGCGGATGGCGCATCGAGCTTTTATTGTGTTGTTAGGCACTTCCTACGCCTCTGAAGAAGGTAGCGGTTTGCTTTCTGCTGAAATGCGAGCGCAACAAAAAGGTCAACGCTCGCAACAGGTTTTGTTGCTCTGTCGCAAGGATTCGCACTCCACCTCGTGGCACGATTCATTTCGCCGCGTGGGGCACGGCGACCGCGCCCTGTTTAGAGCATGGGCACGGGAACCGTGCCCCTACCCATGTCCGCACGGACGCCGTTCCCGCCTCCTGCTCCCTGAAACTGCGGTCTTCGCAACAGAGCAACTTCAGCCGACGCTGGACGGCTTTGTCTCATCAGAGAAAAAAAACAGCACAGGAGGTGAAAGTGGCGGCAAAACGCATCCAGTGGACACCGCCCTCGCTTGCCTGATGCATTTTGAGCGCGAGTGGCGCAACAAATGAGAGTGGGCAACCAACCCGCATGCAGTGGGGCGCGAGGGGTGTCAAAGTTTCTCTGATACGATAGCATATGGGTATGACAAGGTGGGCAATCGGTTGACGCGCACGCGCACAGTGAACGGGCAGAGTTTTGAGGATGTGATGATTTATAACGAGGCGAACCAGTTGGTGTCGTGGAACGGTCAGAGTTGGGAGTATGATTTGGATGGGAATGTGGTGGTGCGTCGGGCGAACGGGGAGACCTGGTTGCTGGGTTATGATGCGGAGGGGAACTTGGTGAGTTTGCGGAAGCAGGGTGAAGCTGTGGGCTGGGTGTATGCATATGACGGTTTGGGGCGTCGGGTGCGTTCGGTGCGTGGCACGCTGGAGGTGGCGTATCTCCATTCGGGGGATACGCTTGTTGCCGAGCGGGTGAATGGGGAGTGGGTATATTATGGGTACAGTGGTGCGATGTACGCGCAGACATCCAGCACGGGGATGGAATATAAGCACTGGAGCTGGCGTGGGGACTTAGCTGCGAAGTCCACCTCCAGCGGCGCGTATCAGCCTGCGCCCGTCACTGATGCGTTTGGGGACTTGGTGAACGGCGCACGGGAGGCTTACGACTGGAACGGTTTGTGGGGCTATCGAAACGAGGCGCTCACGGGCGGATTGCAGAAGGTGGGTGTTCGGTGGTGCGACCCTGTGGTCGGGCGGTTTTTGCAGGTAGATCCGTGGCTGGGGGATGTTTATCAGCCGAGAACGATGAATGGGTATGGGTACTGCTTGAATGACCCCGTTCAGCTGGTGGATCCGAGTGGGAAAGCAGGTGGGGGAGGCTATGTCACCGTAGGTGGTGGCGGAGGTGCTGGCGTTTCAGGAAGTATCCAACTGGTTGGATCTGGAATGATAGATGGCGATTTAGGGACAGCCGAAGGATTATTCGGGCATGTTGGTGGTTCGGGAGGCAAAGTGGGAGTAGGACCATCGTTTGGGGGTGGTGTGAGCATTCCGATTTCGCCGATGCCTTGCTATTCTGATTGGTGGCGATATTCAGAGTGGAGCTTCGGTATTGGTGTTGGAGCAGGGCTTGCCCCTATAGAAGTTCACGGTGGAATTACGGATACATGGATTTGGCGATGGTGGTAGGTATGCAACGCTCTTATTATGTAGAACAATTAGCAAAACGAGTGGACGAACGTCTCTCCGTATACAGGCAAGAGCTGAGTTGGTTCGACTCTTTGGAGCGATTCTGGTGGTATCGATGGTTGCTCCTGCGGGGTTTTCCCGTATGCTGGTTAGCGCGAAAAGGGCTGGAGTTGGGTATTATCGTGATGGAGCGTGTTCGCCCTTTACTTTGTAGAGGCTCCTACATTGAGGTTGTTCACGAAGCGGAGCGTCAGGGACTAAGTTTTTGGTTAATGACGGTAGAAGGAAGAATAGTCTGGTTTCCGTTGTGGGCTCATCGTTCGATACTTTACTGCTCATTATTGTTTCAGATTTTAGTTTCTGTTTTTACTTATGTATTCGTTTATTTTTGGATGCTTCACCTAATCAAAATAAGGTAGAGAAGACTTGAACGGGAGGCATGCAAGACTATGAAAAGCACTCGTCTCAGGATATGGCTTGGTGTGTTAGGAGGCGCCGCTCTTCTGCTGTGCGTAGTGTGCGGTATCGGCGTGTGGCTCGCCTTCCGCGGCTCTCAACAAGCGCTCACCACCAGCGACCAAACCGCCCAGCAACTGCTTCAAGCCCTCCAACACCACCGCTGGCAGGTCGCCCTGCAACACTTCACTCCTCAAGCCCAGACACGCTTCACACCGGCTGTTCTCCAGCAGCGCTGGCACCTTGTGGAACAGGCGACTGGCACAGTGCAAAGGTGGGTTCGAACCAATTTTTCAGATTTATGCGGGGACGGGAGGGCAGCGGATGGATTTGCAGTATCGGCTGGAGGGTGTTCGCGGTGTGGGGGTGGCACGGATGCGGTTGTTCTGGGCGGGAGGGCGGTGGTTAGTGGAGGAGCTGGAGTTTAGTTGGTAGGGTGAGGATGTCGCCATAAGGGGAAGGGTTATGAGGTTGCTCCGTGGACTTATAGCTTTGTTGATAGTAGCCTTAGGTACACTTCCTGCATTGTTGGTAGTCTGGAAAGTTCATCTTTGGAATAAAGATACTTATTATATAGCACTTGCAGCGTCTCTTTTTAGTATTGTAGTTCTTGCAATATTTTCGTTGACATTAGAAAGATTTATAGATATATTTTACGATAAACTAGGTCAGAAACACCGCGAGACCGTCCGAGACAGCGAATGAGGCATAATCACTGAACGATGCACCACAAGCACTGGAGCGAGCGGGGGGACTTAACCGTTTGCGGGAGAGCCAATGACGAGTCAAGCCAATAGGGGTACAATTTTCTCACTGTGGCGACAGCGCTGGCGTGGCGGAGCCGTTTGCACGCGCTCAAGAATCTGGACTTCCCGCTGCTGTTGAGCGTGTTGGCGCTCGTTGGGGCGGGGTTGCTGATTTTGCACAGCGCAACCTATCACTGGGCGCCGGAGCTGATGCGTCGCCAGCTGATGTGGCTGGCGCTGGGCGCATGCGCGATGGTGTTCTTCATGCTGGTGAACCCACTGGTGTGGATGCGCTCTTCCCGATGGCTCTATGGGCTGAACGCGCTGATGCTGCTGTATGTGGATTTATTCGGCGCGGAACGCAAGGGCGCCCAGCGCTGGATTGAACTGCCAGGAGGGTTCCAGTTTCAGCCGTCGGAGTTCGCGAAGCTGCTTTTGATTCTCACGCTGGCGAGCCTGCTGGTGCGGATGGGGGCGCAACTCCGCACGCCCAAAGGCTTCCTGCTGTCGCTGGTGCATACCGCCATCCCTGCTTTTCTGGTGTTCAAGCAGCCTGATCTGGGCACTTCGATTGTGCTGGGGGTGTTGTGGTTCGCGATGGTCTTTCTGGCGGAGGCGTCGGGGCGCTGGCTGGCGCTTACGGTGGTGGCAGGCGCGCTCGGATTCGGCGCGATGTGGCATCTGGACATCCTGCGCGACTACCAGAAGGCGCGACTGGTTTCCTTCCTCAACCCCGAAGCAGACCCCCAGCAATCGGGCTATCACATTTTGCAGGCGCGGATTGCAATTGGCAGCGGGCAGCTGACAGGCAAAGGCTACCTGCATGGAACCCAGAAGATCCTGCGCTATATTCCGGAGCAACACACGGATTTCATTTTCGTGGTGATTGGCGAGGAGCTGGGTTTCGTGGGCGCGACGGGGTTTCTGGCATTATACGGGCTATTTTTGTATCGCATCTGGCGTGTGATGGTGGAGGCGCGCCATGAGTTCTATCGGCTCGTTGCAGGCGGCGTGCTGACGCTTTTCCTGTTCCATCTGCTGACCAATGTGGGCATGACGATGGGGTTGTTCCCGGTGGTGGGCATCCCGTTGCCGTTTGTGAGCCTGGGCGGCAGTATGTTGCTAGCGTCCATGATGGCGGTGGGGCTTCTGCTGGGCATTCGCCTGCACGAGAAGACTCTTCAGTTATGAGGGTTGCTGATGGAGAAGCCGCGTCCCCTACCTGTGGAGTTTTACCTGCAGCCGACGGTAGAGGCGGCGCGCGCCCTGCTAGGACACTGGCTGGTGGTCTATCATCCGAGCGCAGGCTGGGTGGGTGGGCGCATTGTGGAGGCGGAGGCGTACACGCAGGATGATCCCGCGAGCCACAGCTATCGGGGGCGAACCGAGCGCAACGCCGCAATGTTCGGACCGCCGGGCACGGCGTATGTGTATTTAATCTACGGCGTGCACGAGTGCTTTAATGCCGTGTGTCAGCCGGAGGGTGTGGGCGAGGCGGTGCTGATCCGTGCGCTGGAGCCGACGCTGGGCGTGGAGTGGATGACTCGCCATCGGGGGCATCGCCCGCTGACGGTGCTCTGTCGCGGACCGGGCAATCTCTGTCGGGCGCTGGGCATTACGCGGGCGTTTAATGGCGAGTCGCTAATCACGGGGCGCGTGCAAATCTGGCAGGGTGAGCCTGTACCCGACTCGAAGGTGGGCATCTCACCCCGTATCGGCATTCAGAAGGCGACGGATCGGCTCTGGCGGTTTTATGAGCGGGGTAATCCGTGTGTGTCGGGGCGTGGGCAGTGAATCTGGCGCTGGGCGTGTTGCTGGCGAGCGGGGTGGCGTGGGGAGCCTATCGCATGCGCCTGCTGACCCGCGACGGTGCGCTGGGCGCGGCGGTGGTGGGCGCGAGTGTGTTCGGGCTGGGGGGCTGGCAGCCGAGCCTGCTGATGGTGGTCTTCTTTTTCACCTCCAGCCTGCTGCCGCGCGTGCTGGGACGGTCGGGGCAGTCGGAACGGCGCAACTTCTGGCAGGTGATGGCGAACGGGGGCGCGCCAACACTCACGGTCTGGCTGGCGTTTTTTGCGCCCGCGCTTGCCGAACGCGCGTGGCTTGCTTATATTGCCAGTCTCGCCTGCGCGACAGGCGACACATGGGCGACGGAAATCGGCATCCGCTATGGCAGACAGCCGCGCCTGATTCTCACGGGCGCGCCCGTGCCGCCGGGCACTTCGGGCGCGGTTAGCCTCGCTGGCACACTGGGCGCATTACTGGGGAGCGGGCTGATAGCGGGGCTGGGCGCGCTGGGGATGGGACTCTCAGCGGGTCGGTTTCTGTGGGTATGGGGTGCGGCGCTGACGGGCGTGATGCTGGACAGCCTGCTGGGCGCGTCGGTACAGGCGCGGTTTGAGTGTCCGCAGTGCCAGAAACTCACCGAGTCGCGCCTTCACTGCGGTGTGCCAGCAGAATGGCGTTCGGGCTGGCGCTGGCTGGACAATAATGGAGTGAACGCGCTGGCGACGCTGGGAGCGGCGATGATGGGGTTGATCAGGGGCGCCTGACCTCCATTACCAGCGCTTCGCGGCGGGGCGATTCGCCAAGCGGCGCCAGTGCAAGCTCTACCT
>CAZQPV010000092.1:6836-9308 GCA_964595265.1 uncultured Fimbriimonadales bacterium | reverse complement strand
TGCACAGCGTTCCATGCATAATCGTCCACGCGCTCCAGAAACGAGGTGAGCGTGATTGGGCGCACATCGCAGGTCAATCCCGCGATAAAAATAGGGCTGACGGGCACAAGCCCCCCTGCGCGATAGACCAGTTCCTCCGTGAGGATACCTGCATGCGACGCGCCGAAGATATAAACCAAGCCGTCCGCCGTCAGCGTCTGGGCGACCCACTCCGCCGCTGTCTGGAGCATCTCACGCTGACGCTCGTAAACCGCCTGCAGTCGCTGAATCACCTGCGGGATGTAGTCGGTGCGCATAAGAATTCGTTCGCCATCCTGACATCCTATCCTGTAAGGTTAGGGTCATTGGCATCAATTTTTGGACTATAGCCCACAACGCGCTCGCACACGCCCCAACGATGACACAACGCCTTATCCCCACCAACTTGCCCCAGTGCGCCGCCTCCTGTACCAAACCCGCCAAGTCTGTTTCCGAACCGCTCCATGTAGCGCGTCAAAGTGGCAAGATGAACACGCACCCCGACCTGCTCGGTCCTCGCATCGCCAGGTTGGGCAGCCGTCCAGGTACGCTTTTGCACCGGCACGGTAGCAAGCCGAGAGGGGATTACAGGCGTGATTTTGTGGGGTGCCCTTTGGAGCTTGTTTCGCGGGGCAGGATGCGACGCCGTGTTGTTGCCAGCGTTTGAGAGAGAAGGGGAAGCCTCTCGAAATGGGGTATAATACATATTGTCGTGGAGACGATTATGCTGAAAAGTTCTCTTTTTTTATGGCTCACTCTGCTCGTAAGTAGCGTGGCATCTACGCAATCGATTGTCTGGCTGGGAACCTTCGGGGGCACTCAGAGCATAGGATTAGATCTCTCCTCGGACGGATCGGTCTGTGTTGGTTGGGCGCTTACTATCAGCGGCGCCAAGCACGCGTTCCGCTGGACCCGAACCACAGGTTTGTACGATCTCGGAACCTTGCCTTCCTATACTGCTGGTTCAGTGGCGAGCAGCTCCTCCTCACAAGGGGATGTTATCGTAGGCTGGAGCGAACATGTCTCCGGAATTCGGCGTGCCTTCTACTGGACCGCCGCGAATGGTATGCAACCTGTCGGCAGTTTAGGGGGCAGCTGGAGCGAGGCGTCCGCGGTGTCCACTGATGGGCGATTTGTTGTGGGCTATTCCACCACCACTGCGGGCGTAGGGCACGCCTTTTTACGCGACTTAACTGGAGGCATGCGCGACCTGGGTACCCTGGGTGGCAGCAGGAGTGGCGCTCTCAATATCTCTTCGGATGGTTCGACAGTTGTGGGCTGGGCCGACAACCTGGATGGGGAGTATCGTGCCTGCCGATGGCGTCTTTGGCAAAACACAATTGAAGACCTCGATACGCTGGGCGGCAGGGGTAGTCAAGCCTACGCAGCCTCCTTTAACGGAAATGTAGTTGTGGGATGGTCATACAACGAAGCCGAACTTTTCCGAGCGTTTCGCTGGGAACCGACTGAAGGGATGCAATCCTTACCAATCCTTGCCAACAGCTATTATGTCTGGGCGTATGATGTAGATCAAAACGGCAGCACAATTGTAGGCGAGACATCGCTTTTAAGCGCTGGGACACGCGCGTTGCGCTGGCGTTGGGGCTTTGGAGTTGAAGATCTCAATGTAACCTACGCAAGCAACCTCCAAGACGGCTCCATCCTGACCAGTGCAAGAGCTGTAACCCCCGACGGACGCTATATCGCGGGACAGGGGATTCACTCAGGCAGGCAGGAAGCCTTCGTGTTAGACACTTGGCGTGAAGGCGACACAAATGGAGATGGATGCGTCGACGACACCGACCTGCTGAATGTTTTGTTCGCGTTTGGTTCACCCGGCACAGAAGATACCCATTATGAGGATCTCAACAAGGATGGGATTGTCGACGACGCTGACCTGCTCACCGTGCTGTTCCTCTTTGGGAGCGGGTGTTAGCACCCGACTTCTCACGAGATAAAAGGAGAGCCGACAAGGAAACGCACAACGCTCTACAGTCTTTACAAGGCTTGCGGATTGCGCGTGGATCCAGCCATTCACTTATCAAGGCTGCTTAAAGAGAACGGTAACTTCTCGATAACCTTTCGCCTCTATGACGCGGCGACGGGCGGTACTCCACTGGGGGCTGGATGCTGCGGTGAGCAACGGCTTGTTCAGTGTATGTCAGTGCGTTGCGCCTGTTCGAAATGGCGTTGTTGATCCCGATGATTCAGTGTTTATTGCTCTGGTAACTTCGGCGTCTGGGGCGCCAGGTCGTTCCAGATTGACCACTCGCTCCATCCAGAAACCGATGCGGGGGCTGGTCTATATTCCGCGTGCGCGACGCCCTGCGGGCGATACAGTAAGAGTGCGTGCGCTCTCGCTTCGAGATGGGGGAACCTGCGCGGTCTCGATGTGGACGACCCTGCTGCGCTGAGCCATTTTGTGGAGCGGTTTGGGGCGCTTCAGGGCTGGCG
>CAZQPV010000092.1:0-6736 GCA_964595265.1 uncultured Fimbriimonadales bacterium | reverse complement strand
CCCCCATAGCCAGAACCCTGAATCAGCCCGCTCTTGAGGTACAGAATCGTGTTGTCCGAGTTGCGCACGACCTTCTTGGTCCAGCTAATCTGAGCGAACCCCTGCACGAAGCCCGAAATCACGAAGTTGAACCCTGTCAGCATGGTGGTGTTGCCTGGCTGGGGACTGATAGAGTAGATTCCCGTGAAGGTCCCGACGGTGAAGGAGGTGCCGTCGCCCACAATCAGAGGGTTCGGCGTTGCGGCGGCGGTCAGGAAGGTAATCTGAGGAAGCGGGTTCGTGATGAGCGTGTAGGGTACCGTTACAGGCACGGACGGGGGGTTCAGCACGCCGTTGCTGGTGCTGACATTCACATTCCACTGCGCAAACGCGCTCAGCGCGACAGTCGCAAGAGCCAAGCTCGTCAGTAAGCGTTGTTTCATGAGCATCTTACCTCCTTTGCGGTATCTCCGCTGAGGCATGAGAGGAGCAAGTTATGTGCCAAACTTCTTCATAAGATAAAAAACTGGTAGATTTTGGGACATTCTGCGTTTCGGACACGGTCAAAGGCAGGTAGGGTATAATTGCGCCGCTGCCGGCGTAGCTCAGCGGGAGAGCAGCCGCCTTGTAAGCGGAAGGTCGGGGGTTCGAATCCCCCCGCCGGCTCCATCGTTCTGTAGTAGGCTGTGCCCAGAAGACACACCACCTGTTGGGTGTCTCCCATGCGCCCAGAAGCGAGGCGATCGCTCTCGGTTAACTGAAGCTCAACCTTCTGCGTTTTGCGCGCTTGAAAACCCTCCGCCCGGCTTCACTCCAGCGCCCGTACCTCGCGCACCGTCAGCAACGCCAGTCCGAACACGGCGCACACGCTCACACTGACCGTAACCGCCAGCGACGCGCCCCACATCTCCGCCAGCTGACCAATCAGCAGCGAGGCAAAGGGCGCAGGACCGTTAATCGCCCAGCTGTGCAACGCCACCACGCGCCCCCGCAGCGAATCGGGCGCCGAGGTCTGAAGCGCCGTGTTCGTAGAGACCAGCTGCATCACCCCGAACATCCCCGCCAGCATCAGCAGCCCCTTCGCGGCCCATGCATTCGGCGCATGCACGAATCCCATCACGCACCATGCAAAGCCGTTCGCCGCGACCAGCACCAGCCAGCCCTTGGGAACCTCGCCCGACAGCCGCGCCACTAGCAGCAACCCGATTAGCGACCCGATTCCCGCCGCGGTATAAAGCTGCCCTAATCCCGCCTTGCCAATCCCAAACACTTTATCGGCGAACACGGGCAGCAACACCAGATACGAAAGCCCGAACGCGCTCAGAACCATCACATTCAGCCAGAGCATCAGCAACCCACGACGCTCCGTGATGAACTGTACGCCCTCCCGAAGCGAGTCCCACAGTCGGACGACGCGCGGTTTTTCGGGCGAGTCGTGCAGCTGAATGGTCCAAAGTGCCAGCAAAATGGCAGCGAAGCTCACGCCGTTCAGCAAAAAGCAGGGGGCAGGACCAAACCATTCCAGCAGTAAGCCCCCCACCGCAGGACCCAGAATGCGTGCCGTGTGGAAAGCCGCCGCATTAAGGGCAATCCCGTTGCCCAAATCCTCGCGCGGCACCAGGTGCCCCACCAGCGACTGGCGTGCCGGCAGATCCACCGAAAGCACCAGCCCATTCAACAGCACCAAGCCCAGAATAAACTCATAGCGCACCCAGCCCGTGAAAGTTAAGAGTGCCAGCGTCAGCGCGCTGAGGGCAAACATGCTCTGGGTAATCAGGAGAATCGCACGACGGTTCCAGCGGTCCGATAGCGCCCCACCTATCGGCGCCAGAAAGAGCATCGGAAGTCCCTGCACGAAGCCCACCAGCCCCAGCAGGAACTCCGAGCGGGTCAGGTCGTACACCAGCCAGCTCTGCGCGACATTCTGAATCCACGAACCGACAAACGATAAAAACGCGCCCAGCCAGTAACGCCGAAACTGGGGCGAGCGCATCGCCCGAAAAGTTGTCCCGACCATAGCTTGCGTTCAAACGAGTAGATTCAATATACGGTGAACGCCCGTTTCCATAACGCGGCTGGTTTCACCACCCCCTAATATACCCCAACATCCTCTTAACCCGCCCTTAACATTCCATCAGATATGCTATGGCTATGATACGGGCGAGGGTGTTTCTGGGCATCGTGGCGCTCACCGGGCTACTGCTAAGTGGGTGCGGCGAAAAGAAGGAAGGCACAGAAAGCGCCGAATCGGGTGCAAAGCAGGCTTTATCGGGCAAGATTATTGTGGATGGCTCCAGCACGGTGTTGCCCATTTCGGAAGCAATGGGCGAAGAGTTTCAGAACCAGCACCCAGAAGTGACGGTGGCGGTCGGCAAGTCGGGTACAGGAGGCGGATTTAAGAAGTTCGCTAACGGCGAAATTGACATCACGGGCGCCTCGCGCCCCATCCGAGAAGATGAGGATGCCACCTGCAAGCAAAACGGTATTGAATACATTGAAATCCCTATCGCTTACGACGCGTTGGCGGTCGTGGTGAACCCTAAAAACACATGGTGTGACTCGCTAACGGTGTCTGAGCTGAGAAAAATCTGGGCGCCCGAAGCGCGCGGCAAAATCACGAACTGGTCGCAGGTGCGCCCCGGCTTCCCCAACAAGCCGCTCCAACTGTTTGGCGCGGGTACCGATTCAGGCACCTTCGACTACTTCACCGCCGCGATTGTGGGCAAAGAGAAAGCCAGCCGACCCGACTACACCGCCAGCGAAGACGACAACATTCTGGTGCAGGGGGTCGCCTCCAACGAGGGCGCTCTGGGTTACTTCGGTGTAGCCTACTATGTGGAGAATAAAGATCGGCTCAAAGCGGTCGCGATCGACGATGAAAACCCCAATAATGGCGACGGCGCGTTTCTCCCCACCGAAGAGAATGTGCTGAACGGCACCTATCAACCCCTGTCGCGTCCGCTCTTTCTGTATGTGAATGTGAAGGCGCTGGAACGCCCCGAGGTGCGTGAGTTTGTGCTGTTCTGCATCGAGAATGCGCCGAAACTGGTGCGTGAGGTCGGCTATATTCCTCTGCCCGACAAGGTGTACCAGCTGGCGCGCGAGCGCGTTGAGAAGCGCATCGCAGGCTCCGCCTTTGGCGCACACGGCTCGCAGGTCGGAGTCAAGCTGGAAGACCTCTACAAGATCGAGGAGCAAAGCACCGATGGCACTCAAAAGCGCCAATAGCACCGAGGTGACGCAGGCGGTGGTGCGGATACCCACCGCCTCGGCTCGCAAGCGCGTGCGCTGGGAAGAGCGTGTCGTGCGCGCCTTTCTGTTCCTCTGCGCCGCCCTGAGCGTGCTGACCACTGCCGCCATAGTGTTTATCCTGTTCAGTCAAAGCCTCGGCTTTTTCCGCAAAGCCTCTCTTGTGGAGTTTCTGACGGGCACCGAGTGGGCGCCGCTTTTCCACCCGCCTGCGTATGGCGTGCTGCCGCTGGTTACGGGCACACTGCTAACCTCGCTAATTGCGATGCTGGTTGCGGGTCCAATGGGACTGCTGGTCGCGGTCTATCTCAGCGAGTATGCCTCTCCGCGCCTGCGCCGTGTGGTCAAGCCTGTGCTGGAAGTGCTGGCGGGCATCCCGACGGTAGTCTACGGCTACTTCGCACTCGCTTTCGTAACGCCCTTGCTTCAGAGGTTCATCCCCGGACTGGAAGGCTTTAACGCGCTCTCGGCGGGACTGGTGATGGGCATTATGATTCTGCCCACCGTCGCGTCGCTCAGCGAAGACGCCCTCTTTGCTGTGCCGAACAGTTTGCGTTATGGCTCTCTGGCGTTGGGCGCCACACGGTTCCAGACCACATGGGGCGTGGTCGTGCCTGCCGCGATGTCGGGCATTTCAGCCTCGTTCATTCTGGGCATTGCCCGCGCCGTTGGCGAAACGATGATTGTCGCAATTGCCGCTGGGCAACAGGCGAATTTCACTTTCAACCCGCTCCGCTCCGTCGAAACCATGACCACTTATATCGTGCGCATCGCGATGGGCGACCTGCCGCATGGCTCGCCCGAATACTACTCGCTGTTTGCGGTGGGGCTGCTGCTGTTCCTCATCACGCTGGCGCTGAATCTGATCAGCGAAGCGGTTCGGCGTCGCTACAAGGAGGCACGCGCATGAATCACTTTACCGAAGCGGGACTGGCACGCTGGCACGCGCGCGAACACCGCCGCGAGGCGATTTTTCAGGTGGTGGGCGCACTGGTGGTGTTCACCGCGATGCTGATGCTGGCAGTGCTGCTGACAAAAATCCTGATAGACGGCTTTGCGCGGCTCGGTTGGGACTTCTTCGCGCAGGCGTCATCGCGCTTTGCGGACCGCGCGGGTGTGAAGGTCGCTCTGGTGGGCAGTCTCTATCTGATGATCCTCACTGCGCTGATTGCCGTACCGATTGGAGTGGGCGCGGCGATTTACCTGGAAGAGTTCGCCCGACGCAACTGGTGGACGCGCCTGATAGAGATTAACATCACCAACCTCGCGGGCGTGCCGTCTATCATTTACGGCTTGCTGGGGCTTCAAGTGTTTGTGCGCACGCTCTCGATGGACCGAAGTCTGATTGCGGGCGCCTGCACGCTGGCGCTCTTGATTTTGCCTGTGATTATCACCGCCGCGCGCGAGGGTTTGCGCACGGTGCCGAACAGTTTGCGCTATGGCTCGCTGGCGCTGGGCGCGACGCAGTGGCAGACCGTGCGCTACACGGTGCTGCCCGTCGCCATGCCCTCCATTCTCACGGGGGTGATTCTCGCGCTCTCCCGCGCGATTGGGGAGACCGCGCCCCTGCTGGTGATCGGCGCGTATGTGTATCTAACACGCCTACCCGAAGGGCTGACCTCGCCTTTCACCACTCTGCCTGTGCAGATTTATGACTGGATTTCGCGCCCGCAAGCCGCCTTCCACCAAAACGCCGCGGCGGGCATTGTCGTGCTGCTCGCGCTCCTGCTGACGCTGAACGCCGCCGCTATCTATCTGCGCAATCGGTACCAGAAGCGACTGGCAATCTGACGCCATCGGGTACAATTGCGCATGATGAGCGAGACCATCACGATTGACGATTTCAAACGCATCCAGATTCGGGTGGCGACCATCCGCGAGGCGGAGCGCATCCCGAAATCGGACAAACTCTACAAGTTGACCATAGACCTCGGCAACGAGACGCGCACCTTAGTGGCAGGCATCGCCGAGACCTATAGCCCCGAAGAGCTCATCGGGCGCCAGATTGCCGTGCTGGTGAACCTGCAACCTGCGGTGATTCGCGGGGTGGTCTCCGAGGGCATGCTCCTTGCGGCAGATGTGGACGGCAAGGCGGTCTTGCTCTCGCCCGACCGCGAAGTGCCCAACGGGAGCGTCGTGCGGTAGCCATGAAGACAGCGCCAGCAACCCAGAAGCCTTTGCCCCCCATCATCCAGCGCATCTGGCTGGAGGAGCGCAAAATCCGTCGCAAGGTGCGCCAGATTGCACGCCAGATTGACCGCGACTACGAAGGGCTAACACCCCACCTCGTGACGGTGATGAAGGGTGGTCTCTTCTTCCTGACCGACCTGGCGCGCGCGTTGACCATCCCTCACACGCTGGACTTTTTAGCCATCACCAGCTACGGACCCCAGTCGCAGAGCGGGGAGGTGCGCATCACCAAAGACCTCGATGAACCGATTGCAGGACGCCATGTGATTATCGTGGAGGACATCCTCGATACGGGGCTGACGCTCTCGTATATCTTTCGCAATCTGGAGCGGCGCAAACCCGCGAGTCTGAAGGTGTGTGTGTTGCTGGATCGCTCCTATCGCCGACTGATCGACATTCCCATCGCCTACAAGGGCTTCGACGCGCCCGACGAGTTTCTGGTCGGCTACGGACTGGACTGGCGCCAGCAGTATCGGAGCCTGCCTTATATCGGCATCATCAAGCCTGAAGTGTTGCGTGCGGAGATGAGCGGCTGATGCGTCTGGAAGATATTCTGCATGCCCTGCTGTTCGTGGCGGATGCGCCGCTGAGCCTCGAAACCCTTGCCGAAGCGTCGGGCGCTGCCCCCGCTGAGGTGAAAGAGGCGCTGAATAACCTCCAGCAAACGCTCGCTACAACAGGTCCCGTTCAACTTGTGCAGATAGCAGGTGGTTATCAACTGGCAACCAAGCCGGAATATATGTTTTATCTGGCGCGATTGCTCAATCCACCCCCCAAACGCCTCTCCCGCGCGGCGCTGGAAGTGCTGGCGATTATTGCCTACGAACAGCCCATTACGCAGGCGCAAATTGACGCCCTGCGTGGGGTGGACAGCAGCCACACCGTGCGCCAGCTGCTGGAACGCGGACTCATTCGCGAAGTGGGACGCAAAGACGCGCCGGGCAAACCGATTCTGTACGGCACGACCGAGCAGTTCCTCCACCACTTCGGGCTGAACAGTCTTGACGACCTGCCTGAGCGCCCCGACTAACGCCCCAGCCCCAACACCAGCCCCACTCCCACGGCAGCCCCAATCAACGCCACCGCCAGTATGCAATACCGTGCAGAGAGCCGGTCCTGCTCGCGAGCGAGCCACGCCAGATGCAACAGCGCCAGCACGGGGGTCAGCAGCAAAACGCCAATCCCTGCGTTCAGGAGCCAGTTAGTGGTGTCGCCACGCATCAGATGCCATCCCCAACCCGCCGCCATTAATGCCGCGCTCAAGAGGGTGAGACGCCCGTAAGTTTGGGCAAGGCTGCGCTCCAGCTCGCCACGCATC
>CAZQPV010000091.1:4684-9384 GCA_964595265.1 uncultured Fimbriimonadales bacterium | reverse complement strand
GACCAGCAGATGCTGGAGTTGCGCTATGGCGCGGGCATGAGCTATCGCGAAATCGCCCGTGAAATCGGGCTGAACGAAGAAACTGTTCGAAAGCGCGTCAGCCGTGCCGTGGCGCGACTGCGTGCCCACCCGCTAATCAAATCTATCATCATGGAAGGTGGATAGCCCATGAATTGCAGGCGAGCCAGAGAACATATCGAAGCCTATGTGTTTGGAGATCTGGATCCTGCGCTCGCCGAGGCACTGGAAGAGCATCTGAAACGGTGTGGCGATTGTCAACGCCTTGTGGAAGAGCAGCGTAAGCTGATGCAGGCGCTCCGACGGCTCTTCGCCTTGCAGGGGCATCGCTCGGGCTAAGCGGCGCGCTCGGCTTGCTGCGAGAGACTTGCCTGGCGAATCATCCGAAGCTCGTCTTCGGGGATTTCCAGGAACACTTTCACCAGGTCGGGATCAAATTGCGTGCCCGCATGGCGCGCAATCTCTTCACGCGCCTGAGCGAAGCTGAGCGCCTTGCGATACGGGCGATCCGAAGTCATCGCATCCAGTGTATCGGCGATTGCGAAAATCCGTGCGCCAAGGGGGATCTCCTCCCCCGCCAGTCCATAGGGATAGCCCTTGCCGTCCCAGCGCTCATGATGATGCAACACAATCGGGGCGGCAGGGCGCAACATTTCTATCTTCATGCACATCCGATAACCAATCTCGGGGTGCTTTTTCATGATTTCCCACTCTTCGGGGGTGAGCGGACCGGGCTTATAGAGAATGGCGTCGGGCACGCCGATTTTGCCGATGTCGTGGAGCAGGGCGCCACGCTCGATATGGGGCAGTTCGCTTTCATCTATCTTCAGGCGGTGGGCAATCGCCATCGTGTAGGCAGCCACGCGCTCGGAGTGCCCTTCGGTTTCGGTGTCGCGTGTGTCCAGCGCCGCCAGCAGCGCCTCCAGCGTAGCACGATACGCCGACTGCACCTCCTTCTCCAGATGGCGTGTCTGCGAGTGTTGGATAGAATGACGCGCGAGGTTCCGCTCGATCAGAATGGGGATTTCCGAAATGTTATAGGGCTTGGTGATGAAATCGCTTGCGCCCTCTTTGACCGCCTGCTTCGCCATCTCCACATTCCCGTAGCCTGTAATCAAAATCACGGGCACATCGGGCGCACGCTGGCGAATCTGCTTCAATAAGTCAAACCCGTTCATGCCGGGCATAAAGATATCGCTCAGCACAATGTCTATCGGCTGGCGTTCCAGCACTGCCAGGGCGTCCAGCGCATGCGAAACGGACCAGACCTGATAGCCCCCTTCTTCCAACACGAACCGCAGAGTCTCGCGCACCAGGTCGTCGTCATCCACGATCAGCACATGGCGCTGTGGTGCGTTCGTTCCTGCCTCTACAGGCGACGCTGGCTCAAACAGTCGGTAGACTTCCATATTCCTCCCTCCGCGCGTCCATAGCGCATTATAGGCAGTCGGCTCGGTTCCCTTGAGAGAGTTTTCCAAAAACTGGCAATTTTGGGGGCTACCCGACGACAATTTGCCGCATGGCGCGCGCCTGTTCGCCAATGTGCTGAAGCAGCGCTTCGCGTTCCGATTCAGGCAAAGCAAACTTCTGACTCGCCTCTACAGGGGGTGGGACGAGTGCGAACCCGAATTCGGTTCCCCCGTGCTGCTGATGGCTCCAGAAGTCGCCCAGCATCACGCTGGCAAGCACTTGAGCGTGGTCGCTGGCAGGGAGCACAGGTGCATGGTGCGAGGCGATTACCTCCACCAGCTCGTCGGGCAGTTCCCAGCGCTCCGCCAGCAAGCCGCCCACCTGCGCGTGGTCGGTTCCCAGCAGCTGGCGCTCTGCATCCATCAGCGAAAGACCTTCGCTTTGAGGCTTGTGCGCATACTCCAGCACTTGCTGGTACTCCTTGGGGAACCGGGTCATCAGCACAATAATCCCGATTTCATGGAGCAGCCCCCCCATGAACGCCTCTTCGGCTTTGCGGGTGCCGCGTTTGAGACGCAGCATCAGCTCGCGGGCAATTCCTGCACAGAGAAACGAATGCTCCCAGAGTTCCAGCTCCTGAGGAGTGGGCGCGCGCCCGTTTTTGAGGACGGTGATCGACGCAATCCCCAGCGCCAGATTCTTGACGGCGTGAAACCCCAGCACCAGCAACGCCTGCTTGATGGTGCTGATGGAGCGCGACAGCCCGTAGTATGCCGAGTTCGCGAGGTGCAGGACTTTCGCTGTCAACACAGGGTCGGTGACAATCAGCGACTCCACCTGCTCCGCAGTGGCGTTCTCGCTATCTACCAGCTCAATCAGGCGCATCACCACGCCTGGCAAGGGTGGTATCTGATGGATGACTTGCTTGACCTCTCGCTCTATCAGGTGTAATGTCGTCATGGTCTACCCTCGCAAGGGATTATCGGCAACAGAGGAAGTCGGCTTTAGCAGGAACTTCCTGCGGTACAATTGCGCTCGCGAGACGATGCAAATTGGCGATTGGGCGTTACTGAAACAGCTCACGGAGTGGAGCGTTCACCTCAAATCTGAGGAAGAAGAACGCTTGCGGGCGTATCTCACACAGCTCTATGAGGCAAACCAGCGGTTTAACCTCACGCGCGTGCCGCCGGAACAGGCGGTGGGGCGTCACCTGCTCGATTCGTTGTGCCTTTTGAAAGTCGCCCAGCCACCACCAGGCGCGCGCGTGCTGGACATCGGCACGGGCGCAGGACTGCCTGGCATCCCACTCAAAATTGTGCGCCCTGATATTCGGCTGACCCTGCTCGATTCGCACGGCAAAACGGTGCAGTTTTTGCGTGCGGTTTGCGAGTCGCTGGGGCTTGAGGCGCAAGTGGTGCAGGCGCGCGCGGAAGAGTACGCCCATCAGCAGGAAGCACGCGAGGGATACGACTGGGTGGTGGCGCGCGCCGTGGCGAAGATGCCCCTTCTTGCCGAGCTGATGATGCCCTTTGTGAAGGTCGCGCCCGAAGCGCGGGCGCTGGCACTCAAAAGTCAGCAGGAACTTGAGGAGGTACGCGAAGCCGCGTATGCCGTGCGCCTGCTGGGCGGCGCGATGGAGATAGAGACGGTTCCGTTCCAGACGGAGCAAGGAATGATTGCGCGCCTGATTGTGTGTCTGCACAAGCATGCGCCGACTCCCGCGCTCTACCCGCGCCGATGGAACCAGATTCTCAAACACCCCCTACGAGGTGCGGAATGCGAGTCGCCATAGACGCGCGCCTGCTCACGGGCGCCTATACGGGCGACCGCACATACTGGCGCGGGATGCTGAAAGCGCTGATTCGCCAGTTAGAGGGAAGCGCGCATCGGCTGGTGCTGTTCAGCTCACGCCCTCTGCCGCCGGAGGTTCTGCCCCCCTCGCCTGTGTGGGAGTCGGTTGTAATCCCCGCCCGCTCGGAGCGGTGGTGGAGCCTGTGGCACTTTCCACGCGCGGCGCAACGCCACGGATGTCATGTGGCGCACACGCAGTATACGGTTTCGCCCCTGTTTCGGATACCCGCGATTACAACGGTGCATGACATCTCGTTTCTGATTGCGCCGGAATGGTTCGGCTGGAAAGACCGCTGGCTGTTGCGTTTGACCGTGCCCTCCTCGTGTCGGCGTGCGGCGCGGGTGTTGACCGTTTCGGAAACCTCGCGCGAGGATATTATTCGCTATCTTCACCTGCCGCCCGAAAAGGTGGTGGCGACCCCGAACGGCGTTCCCGAAGGGTTTTATCCTATACCGAAGGACGAAGCGCAGGCATGGGTGCGTCGGCAATACGGCATCGAGCCGCCCTTTGCGCTCGCTGTGGGCGTGCTGCAGCCCCGCAAAAACTGGGGGCTGGCAATCCGCGCGGTTGCCCACTATCGGGAGCAGAGCGGTAGCCCGCTGCGCCTGGTGCTGACGGGCAAGCCCGGCTGGGCAGAGGCGTCCGTGCGCGCGCTCTGCACCGAACTGGAGGCAGAGTCGTGGGTCCATTTCACAGGTTATGTGCCCGATGAGCATTTGGTATGGCTCTACAACGCCAGCGAGATGTTGCTCTACCCCTCGTTTTATGAAGGGTTCGGCTTGCCGCCGCTGGAGGCGATGGCGTGTGGCGTGCCCGTGATTGCGTCCAACGGGGGCGCGCTCCCCGAAGTGGTCGGCTCTGGGGGTATCCTGCTGCCCCCCACAGAGTACGGGATGTGGGCATATGCCATTCAGACTCTTATGGAAAACGCGAGTGTGCGCGAGCAGATTCGGGAACACGCCCTCCAGCAGGCACGGCGCTTCCGCTGGGAAACCACCGCCGAGCGCACATGGACCGTCTATGAGCAAGTTGCCTGCGCCAGTGGCGAGTAAATTGGTATAATAACCGCAACGATGGCGCGCTACCGCTGGCAAATCCGACAAACGGACGAATCTAAAGCAGAGCTGCTGTCGCGCGAGCTGAGCCTTCACCCGGTCGTGGCGCGGATTCTCGTGGCGCGGGGCTATGAAGACCCCGAAATCGCCTACAAGTTCCTGAAGCCCTCGCTGGACGACCTCGCTGACCCCCGCTTGTTGCCCGACGCCTCACCGGCGGTGGCACGGCTGGCGCAGGCGCTTGAACAGCGCGAGCGCGTGCTAATTTATGGCGACTACGATGTGGATGGCGTCTCTTCCGCGGCGCTCTGGCACACGACGCTTTCCCGATTGGGCGCGCAGGTGAAGGTCAAACTGCCCCATCG
>CAZQPV010000091.1:3092-4584 GCA_964595265.1 uncultured Fimbriimonadales bacterium | reverse complement strand
AATGCCGCGGGGCGTCTGGACGATGCGGGCGCCGCGCTGGAACTGCTGCTCACCGAGGACGACGCGCTGGCAGAGCAATTAGCCAGCGAACTGAACAAGCAGAATGCCCAGCGTCAGGCAATGGAGCAGGAAGCAGTAGAGGAAGCGATTGCTATCGTGGAGGCAGAGAACCAGACCCGCCATCGCGCGCTGGTGGTGGCGTCGCCGAACTGGCATCACGGGATTGTGGGACTGGTGGCGGGCAAGCTACGCGAGCGATACGGACGCCCTATCTTCGCTATCAGCCTTGAGGAGGAGATAGGACGCGCACGCGGCTCCATCCGCAGCATCCCCGCGATGGACCTCGTGCCCCTGCTCCAAAAGATGAAACCCCTCTGCACCAAGTGCGGCGGGCACGCCATCGCCGGAGGCTTCTCCGCACGCATCGACCAGCTGGACGCCCTGCGCCAGCTCATCTGGGAATACGCCGATAACCTGCTGACCGACGACGATCTCATCCCGCTGCTGGAAATTGACGCCGAAGTGTCGCCTGAAGAGATTGACCAGGCGCTCTACCGCGACCTGAAACATCTGGAACCGTTCGGGCAGGGCAACGAAGCGCCCCTGCTGCTCTGTCGGGGCATGACCGTAATCAGCCGACGCACCTGTCGCAACGATAAACACCTGTTTCTGGATTTCAAGCATCCCCATCGGTCCATGTATTTCCCTGCAGTGATGTGGAATGGCGCTGAGTATGCGTTTGATCCCTTGACGAGCATGGATGTGGTCTTCTCCATAGAGTGGGATAATTACAAGGGCGGTCTCCGCTGGGAGCTCAAAGATTTTGAGGAGCGGCTGTAGCAGGTATAATTGCCCCGTCGGCGACGACGCCGCGGCACTGCAACGATGGAGGTGAAACGATGGACATTATGCCGATTCGACGGATTGACCATGTGCGGTTTTTTGTCAGCAACGCGAAGCAGGCAGCCTACTTTTACCGCACGATGTTCGGCTTCAATGTGGTGGCATACGCTGGACTGGAGACGGGCGTGCGCCACGAAGCCAGTTATGTGCTCCAGCAAAACGACATCCGCTTTGTGCTGACTGCCCCTTACAAAGCAGACCATCCCAAGATAGACTGGCTGGTGAAGCACGGGGACGGCGTTTGCGATATTGCATTTGAGGTGGACGATGTGGCGCGCGCTTATAGCGAGGCGGTGCGGCGCGGCGCACGCGGCGCGCAGGAGCCAACCGTCCTCAAAGACGACGACGGCGAAGTGCATATCGCCTCGATCCACACCTACGGCGATGTGGTCCATACCTTCATCAATCGCGACCGCTATCGCGGGGTGTTCATGCCCGGCTTCAAAGAGATGTTCATCCCTGGCGAGCCGATAGGGGTCTACGAAATTGACCACATCGTCGGCAATGTGGAGCTGGGCAAAATGAACTACTGGGTGGACTTCTACCGCTCCATCATGGGGTTTGAACTGCTGGTTCACTTCTCGGACGA
>CAZQPV010000091.1:1290-2992 GCA_964595265.1 uncultured Fimbriimonadales bacterium | reverse complement strand
CTGCAGACCTTCACCAAGACGGTTCAGGACCGCCCGACCCTGTTCTTTGAGATTATCCAGCGCAAAGGTTCGCGCGGCTTTGGCAAGGGCAACTTCAAGGCGCTCTTCGAGGCGATTGAGCGCGAGCAAGCCCTGCGCGGGAACCTGTAGGCGGCGGAATCGCGAAATCTCGCTCTGAGAAGCCAGCCTGCACCCGGTCGGGGCGGGCTGGCTCCGCATAAGATGCCAAAAGCCTTATGCTTCCTTGCTTTTTGTTTGGTTGGGAGTCTTTCTCGGGTACATTTTATTATCAGGTATAATAGCCTGTGCAGGTGACACAAGCAATGCCATTCCTGCATGACTCGCGGAACGGCTATAGCTCTGTTTCCGAGGGGGAGCTTCGTCCCTTCGCGGAACTGCCCTCTGCACTCGTGGAGGAAGTGCTGAAGAAAACTGGCGAACTAAGCCAGCAGTTTCGCGAGTCTTTCGAGGAACTGCGAGCGCAACGGAGTCGATGGAGAGATGTGCTGATCCAGAAGGGTATCCTGAAACGCATAGGTGAGTTAACTCCCCCGCCTACTCTCCCAACCACTTGCGGAGTGGATGGTTCGTGTGCAGTAGAGAGGCTTCTGGCAAGCGACCTTGTTGTTGCCGCCGCGGTTGCCGTGGAAGGCTTAACGCCGCCTTCTGAAACGCGTCACTGGCCTGAGCCGCGGCACTCCGTCTGGATAAAAAATGAACCGCACAGTGAAGCAACGAATACTATCCTACGCGCCCTCATGATTGGAATGGAACTGGAACTGGCTTCACAAGCTCCCCACGAGCTGGTTTTCCTCGATGGTTCCCTGACTACTCCGCTTATCTACTTCAACCAGGCGTTGAATCAGGTTCGTTCAGCGCCATCGTTGCAGACCGCGGATGCGCTAATGGGCAAAATGCCTTCGTTTTTGAACGCTTACCACAAAATCTTGTGTTCCAGCCGAAGTGATAAAGTGTGGGTTGCTGTTCCAAAGTACACCACCCGCCGCGAAATAGGCAACGTAGTGCAGGCGCCACCCCAGTTCGACGACAGGGGCTTGTTGAGTCTCGTGCTGGAACCTGATGAATACACAACGCCACAAGGACTGCAAGCACCTCAAACACCTTGGCACCTGAACCGCAGCGCCCTGCCGATCGAGGCGCAGGAAACAGCGGAAGAAGTCTTGTCGGCGCTCAATACCATACAGGTTGTCTATTATCGTCCATATGCATGGCTGCCTGCTCTACGTATAGAGATTAGCCGAAACGCTGCGACCAATCCCGCGATACTTTCTACAATTCTTCACGGAGTCAGACACCAGTGCAGTGCACCAGCAATCTTAGAGCCATACCCACTATACATGGCAGACCGAATGGTGAAACATCTCCCTCAGGCGATACCCACTTTTCGGCAGGTTATCAGTCAGTATGTTGCCGAGCAATACTCTGGCGACATTCAAGAGGTTTTCGCAGGACTTCATGGGTACCGAACGGAATCAGGGGTGTAGCTGATGCAAGAGCATCTCAAGCTGGAGCATCTGGTAGACGGTGCAGAACGGATAGGTGTGGTAGGGTCGCCCTCTTCCACCAGTGAAATAACGCTTGATATTCTTGCTCCTGCGGCTACAAAGAAGCTCGTTGGTGAGTTGAGCATTTTTAAATACTCTCAAGACGGGACTCCACACTATGCTCTGGGACAGATTAC
>CAZQPV010000091.1:0-1190 GCA_964595265.1 uncultured Fimbriimonadales bacterium | reverse complement strand
ATGGGAAGTGTGATTAGGAACAGGATGCAGAAGCCCTGTTTTGTATACGGGGTCAGGCAGCTGGTTCTCGACAGATGGGAGCTATTTGAACAGATTCTCTGTGAGTCGCCCTTTTTCGAGCGCCTAACAATTCCCAAGGGGGAGAATCGGCGACTAGCTGTGGGCGTCCTCGTTGAGGAGCTGCGCAAGAAGGGAGTTCGTCTCGAGGATTTGCATCAAAGAGAGTCTTTCAATAAAGCGTGGACACTCCTGAGGCAGGACGACCTTCAGAAGGTTTTCTATCGCTCCAAAGAGTCGAGAGAGCGATTTGCTGACACTATAGAAACTGCTAATCCCGACGAGTTCTACAAAAACTATTGGGTACCAATTGCGCAGCTGTTCAACAGTAGCCGTCAGAACGCAAGAAAGATAGACAATATACTGCGTGATCTGTTCGATACGAGTAAACCAAGCCGTCCCCTTGTGGTGCTAGACCTTTCTCTTGAGCATAACATTGTTGATGGGGGATCAGCGAGCGACTCTTCTCTGTTTCCCGATGATCAGGAGATAGAGCAACAGGCACGCCTGTTCTGGAATGAAGACATTCAGGCCCTAATCATCAAGCGGCTGCTGGAAGGGATTCGATTCGTCGCTGAAAGTGCCTACAAACAAAACCAGAGTCTGAACACGCTGGTGCTAATGGACGAAGCCCACCGTCTGGCACCTCGCGAGGAGCCCGAAAGCGAGGAGAAAAAAGCCATTCGCTCCCTGCTTATTGACTCTGTTCGTACAACCCGCAAGTACGGGGTAGGCTGGATGTTTATCAGCCAGACCCTTTCCAGCCTACATCGTGAAATTATTGAGCAACTGCGTATCTTCTTCTTCGGTTTTGGATTGGGGATGGGAGCTGAGTTCAGAGCGCTCAGTGAGCTAGTTGGTGGGCGAGGCACCGCGCTCGACTTATACCAGCTTTTCCGAGACCCTCACTCTTCCTTTGATTTCTCGTCGCGTGAATATTCATTTATGACGATTGGTCCTGTCTCCCCACTCTCTTTCGCGGGAACGCCGTTGTTTTTCAACGCTTTCAATAATCCAAACGAATTCCTGAGGGTCAACAACCTGTAGCAGGGCAACCGCTCCACAATCGCCACTGTTCGCGCTGGAAGGCGCGATAGCGTGGCTCGCGCTCCGCGCGGGGCAACAGCCAGCGC
>CAZQPV010000090.1:0-9519 GCA_964595265.1 uncultured Fimbriimonadales bacterium | reverse complement strand
CGCACGGGGTACGTGCTTTCCAGCGCCTCTACGGGCGTGTTGCGCGTGTTGGTCATATGCACCTGAATGCCGCTGGCGCCGTCGGCATAAGGGCACGCGCCTGCGCCGCCTGCAATGGTTTCGTAATACACGAATGCACGCTGGCGGAACGGGTCATAGCCTCCAAACAGCAGGTTGTTCATCGTGCCCTGTGAAGCGGCGGGGATTCGGTCGGGCAACGCCTGCGCCAGCGCGCCCAGCACCGTGTCCACGATTCGTTGGGAAGTCTCCACATTGCCCCCAGCCACCGCCGCGGGATAGCGGGCATTTACGATTGTGCCTTCGGGCGCGCAGACCTCCACGGGCAGCCAGCAGCCTGCGTTTGTGGGCACCTCCATCGGAATCAGGCACCGCACCACATAGTAGCATGCCGATTGCGTCACGGGCAGGGGTGCGTTCAGGGAGCCTGGGGTTTGCGGCGCACTGCCGGTGAAGTCAAACCGTATCGTGCCGGCGCTGGAGGCGGGCACGCTGATACGCACGCAAATCGGCAGATTCTGCTGACCGCGCCCATCGTCGTCCAGATAGTCCGTGAAACAATATTCGCCCGGGGGAATTTCACGCAGCACGGCGCGGGTGATGGTTTCGCTATAGCGAATCAGCTGCTCCCAGCGGTGGCGCCATACTTCCACGCCATCCTGCTCCATGAGCTGGCGCAGGCGCAGGATGCCGATGCGGTTCGCCCCGATTTGCGCCATCAGGTCGCCCATGCGCTCGTCGGGCGTGCGCACATTGTGCCGAATCAGCGCACAGAGCGATTCATCCAGCTGCCCCTCGCGCACGAGCTTCACTGGGGGGATGCGCAAGCCTTCCTCAAAGATCTCGCGCGCCATCGGCATCGAGCCAGGGGTTGCGCCGCCTGTATCCGCATGGTGCGCCCGATTCGCCACGAAGCCCACGCACTCGCCCCCCACAAACACGGGGGCAATCAGTGTCCAGTCGGGCAGGTGCGTGCCCGCCTGATAGGGGTCGTTGGTCAACACCATATCGCCCTCGCGCCACTCGATTCGGGGCAACAGCCACCCCATCAGGGCAGGCATCGCGCCCAGATGCACGGGGATATGCGCCGCCTGGGCGATCATGCGCCCGCGCTCGTCAAACAAGGCGCACGAATAGTCGCGCCGCTCCTTGATGTTGGGCGAACAGGCGGCGTACTCCAACACCATCCCCATCTCTTCGGGAATGGCGCTCAGCCGCTCGTGATAAAGCCAGATTCGCGCCAAATCAAACCGCGCCTTGTCCCCTTCCATGCGCTATCAGGATACCCTATTGCAGGCGAGGTATACTTTCTGATGTAAAACACCGATGGAAGACCAGCCGCTGGTGAGTGTGATTGTGCCGGTCTATAACGAGGAAGCCACCCTGCGTGAGCTGCTGGAGCGGCTGAGGCGGGCGCCCTTCCGCAAGGAGATTATCGTGGTGGACGACGCCTCTACCGACAAAACGCCCGATATTCTCGCGGAGCAAACCGATATTCTCGCGATTCGGCATGAGCGCAATCAGGGCAAGGGCGCTGCCATCCGCACGGGCATCCAGCACGCTACGGGCGAGGTGATTATCATTCAGGACGCCGACCTTGAGTATGACCCCAACGAGATTCCCAAGGTGGTGGCGCCGATTCTGCGCGGCGAGGCGACAGTCGTGTACGGAACGCGCTTCCGACGCGGGATGCCCAAAGGCATGCCCCTGCCCAACAAGCTTGCGAATATTATCCTGGCGTGGGCGGTGCGCCTGCTGTATCGCTACCCCCTGACTGACGAAGCGACCTGCTACAAGGCGTTCCGCACCGACTTTTTGCGCTCTATCCCGCTTAAATGTCAGCGGTTTGAGTTCTGCCCTGAAGTAACCGCCAAGACCCTGAAGCGCGGCGTGCCGATTCTGGAGGTGGAGCTGGAAGGCTACCGCCCGCGTCTCAAACGCGAGGGCAAAAAAATCCGCTGGACTGATGGTGTGGAAGCCCTGTGGACGCTGATTAAGTATCGGTTCGGGGGATAGTGCGTGATATGGCATAATTAACTCCGATGGAGACTAGGCACCGTGTCCTTTTTATAGCACCGCGATTCCATACGAACCAGATCCCTATTGTCAGGGCGCTCAAGGCGCAAGGGCATGAGGTTGTCTATGCAGTGCGCTGGAAGCGTGCTCAGGAAGATTATGAAGTACTTACGCCGATAGCGCTTGACGACTCTTTGCTTACTCGTGGTTTAGACTGGCTTGCCCATAAGAAAGATAATGCCTTTCGGTATCGCCTGCGGTTTCGCTGGGGCATGCCCAGTCCTAAGGCTGTTATCGACCTCATGCGCGCTTATAATCCCACCGTTGTGGTGATTCGCGACCCTCTCACTCTCACGGGACTCTTTTGCCTGCAGATTGCCCGCCTGAAGAGGGCGGTGCCCATAGTGTATACCCAGATGCCGAAATATACCCTGTCCCCGCGCCCAGGGCTCGGTGCCTTTGCAGCATGGACTCGCAGTGCTTGGTACACGCCTGTCTTAGGGACTTTCTCCCCAAAAGCTTGCTTCATAGGGAATCTTTATTATGTTCCGTTTGTTATTGAAGCTCAGCCGGACGCTACATCGAAGCCATGGTTTGAGAAAAACAGAATTAATATTTTATGTGTTGCCAAATTCGAGAAGCGAAAAGGACACGCCCTGCTTTACCATGCGTTGGCTCAATTAGCGGATCGGTATCCCCTGCATCTTACGGTTGTTGCGGATGCTTCGACTGTAGAGCGCCAGCAGTACTACCGCTGGCTAGAGGATCTGGCTTGCCATCTCAAGATTGCTCCTCTCATCGAGTATCGACTGAATGTACCGTATCGGGAAATGGGGTTGCTGTATCGAAGCCATGACCTGTATGTCCTGCCCAGCTACAACGAACCCGCTTCGGTTTCTCTGTTGGAAGCGATGGCACATGGGCTTCCCGTGATTTGCAGTGATACAAACGGTACTCGATGTTATATTGAGTCGGGATATAACGGTTATGTATTTCGCAGTTGTGATGCAGTGGATCTGGCGTGCAAGATAGAAAGCGTCATAGAGGAGCGAGCCCGCCTGCAACGAATGGGTGCAAATAGTCTGCGCCTGGTTGCCACGCGGCACCGCCCTGAGAACTATGTGCGGGCGCTGGAGAACCTTGCGGCAGGGCGCCCTGTAGATGAGAACGTGTTTCTTGCGCTTCCGAACTAAGTGCTTCGCTTCCTGTTCCAGAGCGAGGCTGCTTTTTTCGCCGTTTCTATCAGCATACGTCGGCTCTGCGGCAAACCCAGCGCTATGAGCAGCCCAATTCCATAGAGCCAAGCGCTGGTGAGAGGAGCTACTATCGCGGCGCATCCTGCAACAAACCACGCGAGAGTTAACGAATGGCGCGCCTTGCCCACATGAGTACGAAAATTCGTGTGCCTGATCAAAGCGGTGATAAGCGCAGCAAAGATACCAGCAATTCCGTACGCATGGACATCCAAGCGACTGTGGCCCAGTAAAAGAAGAAGGTATGTTGCCAGTCCTAAAACAAGGCTATTGACTGCTGACGCGAAGAAAACCAGCAAATTCTTGCCGATGGCATATAGAACGGCACCTTCTAAGGCAGTAAGCGCGGAAAGCAGCGAGCGTATGCTGAGAAGGGCAAACAACCAGGCGATGATGCTTATATCCCATTTTTTACCCAGCAGAATTGGAATCACATAAGGCATCAGGAGAGAAGCCCCTGCATAGATTACCCCCAATCCTAACATCTGCCATGGGGCGCCTTCTTCTACCGCGCGAACGAGGCGTTGTGTATCATGCTGAAGTCGCGAAAAGGCAGGAAACACAGCACGCCCGATAGCCCCTTTGGCAAAGGAAAACAGTGCAATGAGCCGTTCTGACATCGCTATGTAGCCTACGGCAGATGCCCCTAATATGGGAAACACAACCAGCGAAGGGACTAACCTTTGCAAACCACTCGCCCAGTCGGAAAGAGCAAAAGTTACCCCGTAAGCCAACATAGGACGCAGTTGAGAAAAATCCCAGTGCCAGCGTGGGAAGTAGCGTGCCGCCCAGAAAAAGCCCACAGTGGTTATTAACTCGCTAACCAAATATCCCCAAACCAGAGACCATGCGCCGTAGCCCATCTGAACCAGAGTAATTGCAACCCCGTAATACGCTACTTGAGCCACAGTTTCGACAAAGGCGCTTTTGTTATATTCGAATCGGCTTTCCAACACAGCCAAGGGAACTTCGCGTCCCAGAATAAAAGGTAGTGCAAAGGTGAGTGTAAGCAACATTAACGGAACCTGTGAGTGGCTTACCCCGTACCATAGGCTTCCTATAAGAAAAACCATTATAAAGAGTGATGTACCAAAAATCAGCTCGAAACTGAAAGCAAGATTGAGTTTCGTCTGATGTTGAAAAAACTGAGTTTTAATGAGGTATGGGCGTATCCCAAGCAGCCCAATCATGGCCGCATAGCTCTGGATCCCAAGTGCTGTTGCGTAAAGCCCCTGGTTTTCTGGTCCCAACACGCGCGCGATAAACAGCGTGCCAACCGTTGCCAGAGCCGTAGAAACAATCCGGCGGAGCGAGAGATATACCACGCTCTTGGAGACCTGTTTTTTCAGGGAAGAGCCTTTCGGCATTTCCATCACAAAAATTATACTCAACGGGGCGAATGCAAGTTCTGGGACGCCATGTGCCATAATAATTGGGTATGGGTATTCGTGTGGTGCGTGAACGCAGTTTACGAGTAAGCGACCTCTGGCGAGCGCCTTTAGAGAGGGTCGCAGCGCTGACGGCACGCTTTTCGGGAGGACTCAATCAGGAGCGATGGACGAATTTGCTCATTGTGAGCGCTCTGGTAGTAGCGAACCTGGCTGTTCTGGCTTTCATCTTGCGAGGTCAGGAGAACCTCGCTATAGCCTTTGCCGTTCTGATGCTTCTGGCGCCATTAGCATTTTTGATTCCCGAAGTTAGTATAGTGACCTTTATTTTGGCGGGAACGGGGCTTTTTGTGAACGCTTTTTACTATGCCATAGAAGTGGGGACAGGAGAGCGCGTGCTGAACTTGTTATTCTTGTCTATCCTTTCAGTACGTGCTGTATATGAGTATATGCGGATGCCGACTGAGAAGCGTGTAAGAGTTTTTAGCTGGTTTATTGTTCTATTAGTTGTATTTTGGGTTTATTATATGCTTCATGTAGGATACATCTATCTCTTTCGCTATCATGAGATTCCTCCCGATGAACGCTTTGTGGCGCTTGGTCTTTATCGTCCCGGTTTCTTTCGATACTTCGATCGGCACATGCTCTGGATTGGCGTGCTGCCACTGATTATTCTCCTGTCAGACATTCGTCGCGCCAAGAGGGTACTCCTCATACTGGGCGTGGTTGCGTTTATTGGGGTGGTCGTGTTATTATGGGAGTATTTTGCTCCTCTGCCCACCTTTGTCAAGGTTTTGTTCCAGCTGCGCGGCGCGGGTGAAACCATGGAAGGGTATCGTATCCGTGACCCTGCCTCGCTCTACCTGATTGTGGCAGGCTTTGTATTTGCTCTCTATTCCTTGGGGTTTTATAAAGGCTGGCGCGCGGCGGTGGCAGTAGCCTATCTGCTGGGCGCTATGTATGTGATACTGGTGACGAAAAATCGGGCGCTCTGGGGCGCTCTTCTGGTCGTTGTCCCGATAGTTCTCCTCTGGAAGCCTCCTGTTGTGCTCATGCAGCAATTGCGCATTGCCTTCGTATCTTGCCTGTTCGGGATTGCACTGCTGTTTCACCCCGTCGTCAGCCAGACCGTTTCGCAGATTACCTCAGAAGCACTCCAACGCTGGGAGCGAAACTACGCTTTTGGGGGTGATCCCCGCTTAGACCCCTCCTACCAGTTTCGTGTGCGGGAGCGCGAGGCATGGGAATTCCGTATGCAGACCTTAACTCCCTTCCAGCAACTCTTTGGGGCTGGGTTGGAAGAGCCGTACGGCAAGTACGTCTCGCTGGCGGAAGCGGGTTTTCGAGGTCCAGGTTTTCAGCAGGTCTATTTTCAGCGTATTGAGATGCACTTCGCCTGGCTTGCTCGACTGCTGCATATTGGTCTTGTCGGCACTGGGCTAATGATATTGCTCTTAACTGGCTTCTTCTTTAGGGCGGCGCAGGCGTTTTTAACTTTCAAAGATCCGCTCTGGCGTGCCGTTGTCGCTGGGGTTACGGGAGGCATGGCAGCTGCAATAGGATACGATATGGTTCACTCAGACTTTTTGAATTCGCAACAGGTTGCCCCGGTGATTTTTATGTGGTCTTTTATCGAAGCGATGTTTCACTGGAAGCGCACAGGGCAGTTGGAATCGGCTCAGCCTAATAATACCTGAAGATACCGCTTGCTGATGTGGTCGGTCGCAAACTGGTCAAGCCAGCCGGAGGGAACCTCCTTTCGATCGCCCCGTAGGGTCTGCTCAATCGCCTGTGCCAGAGCGTCCACATCGTCTACAGGGACCAGATGCCCATACCGACCCCCGTCCAGTATTTCTTCGGGACCGCTGGGACAATTGGTGCTGACAACGGGGCAGCCGCATGCCATGGCTTGAATCAGGGCATTGGGCAATCCTTCCCGGCGTGAGGAAAGCACAAACACGCTCGCACGGCGCATATATTTGAACGGGTTTTTCTCGAAGCCCGGCATCCAGACCCATTCCCCCAGGTTCAGAGAGTCCACCAGCTTCTCCAGAGAGGCACGCTCTCCACCTTCTCCTAAAATTACCAGCCGTGCATCATGCCCAGCGCGTATCCGGGCGAAGGCGCGTATAAGCGTATCGAATCCCTTGTCCCATATCAAACGCCCGACGCTCAACACAACGGGAATCCGCGGCTGAGTAAACCATGGATGCGTCACCCGTTCCAGACTTTTTTGGTAGAGCGTTTCGTCGATGACAGGGTTATAAATCACCTTAACTTTGGGTTCAGCGTGAGGGATAATCTGTAGGATGTCTTCTTGAACACCTCGAGAGGGCGCCACGATAACATCAGCCTTTGGATAAAGATAACGAATTACCTGAAAATCCAACCGCTGTTTGTGGGTACGAAGCTGCTTCAACACCACAGTAGGCGTAGTGGCTTCTCGAACCACCAGCCGTGCGTGGCTGCGCGCGAGCGACCGAGCAATCGCTGCCCAACCGTTGATGCGTGTTACCGTGGAGAGGATTGCGTTTGGCTTGGCATGTCGTAAATACCGTGCGAAGCGCAAGCCGCCCACCATGAGGCGAGAGGCATGAAGATCGATCTGTTCCACAGAGGGATGGAGTTCGTCGGCGTAAGTGTGGTGGGGAAAGACAAGAACCATAGAAACGGCATGCCCTTTTTGAGCAAAACTGTTCGCCAGTGTCACCATCACACGCTCGGCTCCGCCACCTGCAAGACTATGAAGAAAGAAGACAATCCTACTGGAATTCATCGAGGCGAATTATACCTCGTGCAAAGCCCTCCTCTGTGGTATAATCCCCTCTGAACGAGGTCTGCGATGCGAATCTTTCTCACAGGCTGTGCAGGGTTTATCGGTGCGAAGACCGCCGAGTTGCTGCTCAAAGAGGGACACGAAGTGATTGGGGTGGACAACCTCAACGACGCCTATGATCCCACCCTGAAGCGGTGGCGTCTCCAGCAACTGCTTCCCTATCCGCATTTTCACTTTGAAACGCTGGACATCAGCGAGTGGGAGCCGACCTGTGCGGTGTTCAGGGCGCACATGCCCTATGATGCGGTGATTAACTTAGCGGCGCGGGCGGGCGTGCGCCAGAGCGTGGAGAACCCGTGGGTCTATATTGCCACCAACACCACAGGGGCGTTGAACCTGCTGGAACTGTGCCGTCAACACGGCGTGCAAAAGTATGTGTTGGCGTCCACTTCCAGTCTCTACGGCAACAATGAGCGTCCCTTTCGTGAAGACCAGCCCACCGACCGCCCGCTCTCGCCCTATGCCTCCTCCAAAAAGGGCGCTGAAACGCTCTGCTACACCTACCACCACCTCTACGGGCTGGATATTACCGTGCTACGCTACTTCACGGTGTACGGTCCTGCGGGCAGACCCGATATGAGCATCTTCCGCTTCATTCGCTGGATCGCCGAAGAGGAGCCGATTCAGCTCTTCGGCGATGGCTTGCAAGAGCGCGATTTTACCTATGTAGACGATATCGCACGGGGCACCATCGCTGCACTCAAACCACTGGGATATGAGATTATCAATCTGGGGGGCGACCGCCCCGTGTCGTTGCGCTGGATTATCCAGAAACTCGAAGAGTATCTCGGCAAGCCTGCACGCTGGAACCAGCAACCGATGCACCCTGCCGATGTCAAAGCCACATGGGCGGACATCACGAAAGCCCGCACGCTGCTCGTCTGGGAACCTCAGATTGGTCTGGAAGAGGGTCTCAAGCGTTCCGTGGAATGGTATCTGGAAAACCGAAGCTGGGCGAAGGAGATTGTATTACCATGAAAACGCCTGAAACTGTTGCGATTGTGGGATTGGGCTATGTGGGGCTGCCGCTAACAGTCGGTTTCGCGAAGCATCTGCGCACGATCGGCTACGATGTGAGCCATGAGCGCGTTGCGGAGCTCCAGCAGGGGTACGACCGCAACGGCGAAACCCCCGAACATGAACTGCGCCAGCCGAACTTGATTTTCACCAGCGACCCCAGCATGCTCCGCGAGGCGGATGTGATTATCATCACCGTGCCGACTCCTGTGGACAAAGCCAAACGCCCCGATCTAAGACCCTTGCTGAGCGCCAGCCGCACCGTGGGACAACACCTGAAACGGGGCGCAATTGTGGTGTACGAGTCCACCGTCTACCCCGGCTGCACCGAAGAGGACTGCGTGCCCGTGCTGGAGGAAGTGTCGGGCATGAAATGTGGCGTGGACTTCAAAGTGGGCTATTCACCAGAGCGCATCAACCCCGGCGACCCCGAACACACGCTGGAGACCATCGTCAAGGTCGTTGCAGGGCAGGATGAAGCCACCACGGAGCTGCTGGCGAATCTATACGGGCTGGTGGTGAAGGCGGGGATTCACAAAGCGCCGAGTATTCGCACTGCCGAGGCTGCTAAAGTGATTGAGAACACCCAGCGCGACCTGAATATCGCCCTGATGAACGAGCTGGCGTTGCTGTTCCATCGGCTGGGGCTGAACACGCGCGATGTGCTTGCCGCCGCGCGCACCAAGTGGAACTTCCTGCCCTTTGAGCCGGGGCTGGTGGGCGGGCACTGTATCCCCGTAGACCCTTACTATCTCACCCACAAGGCGCAGGAGATTGGCTTCCACCCTGAAGTGATTCTGGCAGGGCGCCGTGTGAATGACCAGATGGGCATCTATGTCGCTTCGGAGACCGTGAAATTGCTGATTCACGCGGGGCGCAGTGTGCAGGGCGCGAAGGTGCTGGTGCTGGGGGTGGCATTCAAAGAGAATGTGCCCGATGTGCGGGACACGCGCGTCAGAGAACTGATTGAAGAGCTGCAGAGTTTCGGGTG
>CAZQPV010000089.1:0-9532 GCA_964595265.1 uncultured Fimbriimonadales bacterium | reverse complement strand
GCAGGGGTGGACATCATCCTGCGCCTGCTGGAACGCATGGAGCAAATCAACCGCGAAGTGGAAGAGATTATCGAGCAAACGAACGCCCGCATCATGCAGCTGATTGAAGAGTATAACCTGCCCGTAGACCCCGAAACGCTCCTGATTCGCTACGAGCGAATGGACGAAGAGGGCTAAGGCGGGTAGAAAGCGTTTTCGTAGTGTCGCACCTGAGGTGGGGAGTGGGTGAGGTCGATCACCACCACATCGAATCGGCAGGCGGTAAAGTGGAGCGCAGGGTGTTCGTCGAGGTAGCGCTGGGCAAGGGCGGCAATCTGGGCTTGCTTGCGGGCGTCCACACTCTCTTCAGCCTCCCCGAACCGATGCGAGCGGCGCGTTTTGACCTCCACGAACACCAGCAGCGCCTCCTTCTGGGCGATTAAGTCAATTTCGCCCTCGCGTTTGCGCCAGTTGCGCTCCAGAATGTGGTAGCCATGGGCTTGTAAATATTCCAGAGCGCGCTCTTCGCCCCAGCGTCCCAGTTGAGAGCGCCTCATTCGCCAGTCTGTCCGAAGTTGAATAGCACGGTCAGCAGATCGGCGTCGTCCACCACATGATCGCCGTTGACATCGGCGGGGTCGTTGGTCTGTCCGAAGGCGAACAGCACCGCGAGCAGATCCGCGTCGTCGATCACATTATCGCCGTTGATGTCGCCTGGGATCAGAGTCAGGTTGAGATTACTGACACCGGGGTAGCGCATGCGCATGTTCGGTACGCGCTTTGTCAGCGTGCCCTGCGCCCGAATGGCTAAATCGCGATAGCCGAGCTGGTTCGGCTCCAGAAAGACGCCAATATCGAAGTTGCCTGCACTGTCGGCGTTGCCCGTTGCAGAAGCCAGCGTCGTGCTGCTGTTCAGCGGGCGCACAAAGACCTCCACACTTTTGCCCGCGTACGAGCCGACATAGCCTGCAACAGTGATGCGCCCGCGCACGGGCACGGTCAGAGCCTTGAGAATAGAGCCGCCCACATCGATGCGCCCGTGCGCCACATAGTTGCCTGGCACAGGCACGGCGGTGCTTTCAATCAGTTCGCGCACGGCTTGCGCCCGCGCGACGGAGCGGTCTGTGGGGGAGTCCGCGACGAGGGGATACAGCAGTAGCGCCTGCGCCGTCACGAACGGCGCGGCGTAGGAAGTATAGCCGTTAGTACTGCGCGAGTATCCACCGCTGCTGTTGGTGCTGGTGACATCCCCACTGGGCGCCGCCACATCTACCCATGCGCCGTAGGTGGAAATGCTGCTTTTCGTATCATCCAGATTTGACGCCGCCACCGCGATACAAACAGGGTAGTAAGCGGGGTAGAAGGGGTTCGTGTTATTATTGTTGCCTGCGGCAGCCACCACCACAACCCCCGCGTTCCATGCCGTCTGGAGGGCGGTGTTCAGCTCGGGGAGGGGGCTGTTATTTCCTAAACTCAGATTCATCACATGCGCGCCCTGAGCTACGGCATAGGTAATTCCGTCCAGAATGTCGTTCAAGTATCCTTGCCCTGCGTCTGTGAACACCTTAACGGGCAGGATTTTGCCTTCGGGCGAGACCGCCGCAATCCCGACGCCGTTATGGGTAACAGCGCCCGCGATTCCCGTGACAAAAGTGCCATGCCCGAAGGGGTCGCTGGGGTCGTTATCGTCGTTGCCGAAGTCCCAGCCATTCAGCAGGCGCGCTTGCAGGTCAGGGTGGGTACGCATCACGCCGGTATCCAGAATGCCTGCAATGAAGTTGGGGTCGCCGCGCCAGTAGTCCCAGCCGAGTGGGCAGCGAATCACGCGCAGAGCGTTTTGCTGGCTCCAGCGCGGATCGTTCGGCTCCCACGCCAGCTCCAGCCGATAGTTGGGGTCAGCACTCAGCACCCAGCCTGTGCGCTTGAGCTGCTCGCAGAGCGCAGGGACATCGGCATACGGACTGACCTGCCAGTATTCGAAATCGAGCCATTCGTTGTAGCCAAAAAGGTGCGCGTTCACCAGCGCACGGAACATCGCGCGTTCGCTTGGCGTGATTTCAGGGCGGAACTGCACAATCAGCTGCCCGGGCGCATAGTCAGGCGTGAGTGTCCGCAAGGGTTCCTGACCAAACAAACTCACAAGCAGACCTGCCAGAACAATTACAAGCCATCCCTTTCGCATGGGTGAGCCTCCGCTTTATTATACACCAGTTTTTCCGCCTGCGGGGCTGGGAATGGTGCGAGTTCTGGAGCGAGGTATAATCCTGTGCTGATGCCGCGTGTTGCGTTAGACTCGCTTGTGGAGGGCGTGCGTCGTCGGGAGACCCGCGCGATTGCCCGTGCCATCTCGCTGGTGGAAGATTCCAGTCCAGAGCGTCTGGAGCTGCTCACGCAGTTATTCCCTTACACGGGGCATGCCTACAAGGTGGGCGTTACAGGCGCGCCTGGCGCAGGCAAAAGCACGCTCACCTATCAACTGATTCCGCGCCTGACCCAGCAGGGATTCCGGGTGGCGGTGCTGGCGGTGGACCCGACCAGCCCGTTCAGCGGGGGCGCGATTCTGGGCGACCGTATCCGTTTTGACGAAGAGTTCAAAGAGGTCTACATTCGTAGCCTTGCCAGTCGGGGCAGTCTGGGGGGCTTATCGCGGGGCGTGCCGCCAGCGGTGCGCGTGCTGGAGGCGGCGGGCTATGACCTGATTCTGATCGAAACCGTTGGCGCGGGGCAACTGCAGGTGGATGTGCGCTATGTCGCCGACACGGTGCTGCTCGTGCTGGTGCCCGAAGCAGGCGATGTGATTCAGGCAATGAAGGCGGGCATTATTGAGATTGCCGATGTCTATGTGATCAACAAAGCCGATCGCGAGGGGGCAGGGCGCATGCGCATGGAACTGCGGAACGCGCTGGAGTTGGGCGGACGCCCCAAAGGCTGGAACCCACCCATCCTGCTCACCGAAGCAGTCAACGGCAAGGGCATCGACGAGGTGGTCGCCCATCTGCTGGAGCATCGCGGGTATCAGCAGGAATCGGGGGGCTGGCATCAGCGGCGGCGCGAGCAACTGGAGTGGGAGCTCCAGGCGCTCATTCACGACGCGCTGGAGCGCCAGGCGAAAACGCTCACCCGCCAGCTGTTTGACGCCCAGACCCTGGAAAAAATCCTGACAGGCGCCGAGAACCCCTTCCCCCGCATTCTGGAATGGCTCCAATAGGGTACAATTCGGCTGTTATGCGCATGGCCTTATGGCTTGCCTGGCTGGGCATGCTGGCTCTGGCGGGGCTGGCGTACCTTTGGGTTCCCCCTGCGCAGGCGTTCAAAGAACCCGAAACAGCCCGCATTATTGTGTTCCATGTGCCTGCAGCCTTTATTGCGGTCGGCTGCTTCCTGCTGGGGGGCTTCTTTGGGTGGCGTTACCTGCGGCGTCGCGACCCGATGGACGACGCGCGCTCCTGTGCCTGTAATGAGGTTGGTTTGCTGTTTGGCGTTCTGACGACCGTGACGGGCATGGTGTTCGCCCAGCAGCAGTGGGGCAAGGCGTGGCACTGGGACCCCCGCCAGACCACAATAGTGATTCAGTTGCTGATTTACGCCGCCTATTTTGCCCTGCGCGCTTCGATTGAAGAGGAATCACAGCGCGCCCTGCGAAGCGCGGGCTATACCGTGTTCGCCGCGCTGACCGTGCCGCTGTTGATTTTCATCATCCCGCGCATCCCCGCCATTGCCGAGATGTCGCTCCACCCCAACAATGTGGTGGCACAAAAGGGGGCGCTGGACTTTCATTACCGCACGGCGTTTTACTTCGGCGTGCTGGTGTACGCGCTGATGGCGTTTGGCATGTATCGCCTGAGAATGCAAGTGTTTGCGCTGGAGGAGCAAATTCGTGAACTGGCAGAGCGTTCTGGCGTTGGTGATCGGTATCGTGTGGGTTGGAATCTCCGGGTATCTCCTGTGGCAGAAGGCGCGGATAACGAACCTGCAGAAAAAGCTCCGTGAGCTTCAGAAGCGGGTGTAGACCTCCCAGCGGATGCGCGCCATCAGGTAGCTGATGACCGACTCCGCGCCGCGGTTGAGGTTCACCCCCACAGGAGTCAAGCCGTCATATACTGCGCCTGTTTCGGGGTCGTAGAGGGCAATCTGGTGGATGTTGTCGCCGTGATACCACATCAGCGCGCGCTGGGCGTAGCCCAGGAACGGTTTGTAGCGCTCGAAGCCCTGCCATGCATCTAAAAACGCCTCCACTGTGGCGCCCGCACAGACGGGTTGCTGGTCAAATAGCGCCCGCATCTTGCCGCGGAAGTACCAGCCATCGCTGCCGACGGGGTTAAAGTAGCCCACATCCGAGAAAGTGGTCTCGGCGAGGAACTCGAACGCTTCGCGAGCGATGCGAATCCATACGGGGTTCTGCAGGCGCAATCCTGCTAACAGGAGCGCCTGCGGGATGCGGGGGTTGTCGTAGGTTAAAAACGGCTCGAACCAGCGCCAGTCGGGTTCGCGAGTTTGCTGATAGCGTTCGGCAAGGGTGCGTCCCAGCGCGTTGAGGCGGCGCGAGTCTTCTTCTCCCATCAACAGGAAGGCGATGGAGCGCGTGGGCTGGATGGTGAGCGCGTGGGGCAGAGCGAGTTCCAGCAGTTTCTGGGCACGAGACGCCCATTCCGTATGGGGGAGCGCTTTCTGCAGGGTCTGGAGCGCCCACACCGTGCGTCCGAACGAGTCGTCGCTGCCGACCTCATCGACCCAGCGCCCTTCGGCGTCGCGGAAGTTGTGGAAGCGTCCGTTTGGCAGCTGGGCTCGCTCGATATAGCGCAGGCAGATTTCTATCAGCTGTTCGGGGAAGCTGGGGTCGTCGCAGACCAGCCAGTCGGGCTGTTTGGGGAGCAGCTGATAGAGCCACACGCCGACGATAAGCGCACGCGCCTGGTCGTCTATTGAGAAGCCGTGTTCCTCCCACGGCTCGGCATAGCGCGTATGTTGCCAGATGCCGAGCGGGGTGGTCAGACGAGCCAAATGCGTGAGCCGAACGGGCGGTAATGAGAACTTTTGAGCGCGACGCATAGTTTTATGGGAATGGTAGCGGCGGGCGGACTCGAACCGCCGACCTACCGGGTATGAGCCGGTCGCTCTCACCAACTGAGCTACGCCGCCTTGCTGGTGCGGGCGGAGGGACTCGAACCCCCACGGGCTTTCGCCCACTAGAACCTGAATCTAGCGTGTCTACCAATTCCACCACGCCCGCACGGACACCTATAGTATACCCAAACCGACGCCTGCCTGTCAAGGGGCGAGCCTTTTCACCAGACCAGAATCTCCTCCTGGTCCTTCGTCTGGGCGCGGCAGAGGTAGCCGCTTTTGTCAGGCGTCTCACTCTTATGCGCCACGATGGAGGAGCGCCCCTCCGCTATCACATCAAACAGCTGCCCTACCCCCATCGGGTTGATGCCAATCACGCCCCGATGTTTCTGCACGCCCTCCCATAACCCCGCTTCCCAACCCTGCGCTTGCTCTGGCGTCCACGGAAGGGGATTGAATGAGGGCATCGCCACCAGCCTTGCACCTTGACGCACTAACTGCGCCAGCAGGTCATGCTGGAAGCCGTCCAGACAAATCAACACGCCCAGCTTACCCCCAGGCGTGTCCACCACAGGCAATTCGCGCGGCGCTGGGCACAGGTTCAGCCCTATCTCCTGCTCCAGCGGTACCAGATTGATTTTGCGCTGGATCAGCACTCGTTCGCCCCCAGGGTTATAGGTATAGCTTACATTATACACGCACTCTCCCTGCGCAATCGGCGCACTCCCCGCCACCACCCACGCCTGAAACTGTTTCGCCGCCTCCGAGAAAACCTGATGATACACCCGCTCCACGAACGGGCTGAGCGCCATCAGCAAGCGGCGCACCATCATCGGGAACGAGACAGTCTCCTCCGAATCGGGCGGCTGGGGACGATACTTTTCCATCAGACGAAAGCCCGCTTCCACCATCGTTTTGCTGGTGCGCACGCGCTCATAGTCCTGCGTGAACACCAGCCCCAGCCCCACATCTTCGGGGAACACCACCAGCACGGGTTCTTTCGGCACGCGCTGGCGAACGACCCGCATCACCCCAAAGACACGTTCCCGAAACGCTTCTACCGAACGATAGTCCGTCGTTTCGATACGCATCTGCACGGCAACATAACGCATCGGCTTCATCGACCTTTCACCCCTCTGCTGATTTTGACGCCAAAACATCGCAAAGGTTCCTCACAGCATAAGCTCGTGCGTGCCTGCGGCGTACTCAGTATTGCCGAGCACCGCGCGCGTGTCCTCTGGGAGAGTGAATTTGAAGTAGAGGCGCGCATCACGCTGCTCCATCGCATAGGAGATTATGCCATACGGGGTGGGGAAAGTCCCATACGCCCACTCCAGTCCACAGAGGTCGGGCGCCAGTCGGAATCGTGCGAAGCCCGGCTCCAGCGGCTCAAGACCCAGCAGGCACGCGGGCAGGGCATACACGGGCGCGGCGCTCCACGCATGGCAGTGGCTCCGGGTAAACCAGCCCACCTCATGCGCCTGTAAGGGCGTTCGGGGACGCTTACGCGGGAACACTTCCCAGCATGTAACGGCGCCCATCTCCACCATCATGCCCCACGCATCGCGCATCCGCGCCACCGCCTCGTGGCGATGTCCCGCCCGAATCAGCGACTCCAGCAGGAACGCCATCATAAAGGGGCTGCCAATCTTCACGAAATGGTCGGGCACCTGATGAAGGTAGCCCTCAATAATCGGTTTGCGCTCTGGGGTGGGAATGTCGCACAGGTAGGCGACAATCTGGGTCTGCTGGCTGAACACGGGGCTGGGCTGCCCGTCGGGGCGCAGGCAGTCGGTGTAGGCGCGCTGCGACTCCACCCAGAGGTGCTGATTAATCGCCTGCCGCAGGTCCTGCGCCCACTGACGCCATGTTTGCGCCAGCAGGGTCTCGCCTACCACCTCCGCCAGCTTCGCGGTGTCTTCCCAGACCTTAACCAGCCACATGTTCTGGTGGCTCACCACGCCTGCGTTGGGAGTGTCCATGTCTGCCCAGTCCAGCATGTTCCACGCTTGAATCTCCAGCAGTCCTGCGTTGTTGATGTAGCGCGTGTGCAGATTTTCGTTCTGCTGGCGGATGGCAGGGAAAATCGCTTCCACAAAGGCGCGGTCGCCTGTGAACAGGTAATGCTCGTAGCAGGCGATAGCCCACAAGAGTGCCCACGCGGTGAGAATGTTTTCCCACGCGCTGGGCACCTGGCTCTCCACAAGGGGCGAACGATTCAGTGACTGTGCCGCCAGCCGCAGGCATCGACGCGCCAGCGCATAATCGCCGAACGCCGCATAGGCGAAGAGCGCCTCGTTGCGCGAATCCCCGACCCAGAAGGTTTGCTCGTAGGTCGGGCAGTCCACGAAGGTATCTTCAGAGCAGAGTTGGACGGTCTCGCGCGAAATCTCATAGATTCGGTTCAGCAGGGGGTCGGAGCATTCAAACGCGCCGCGCGACTCGTAGGGATACACATTCATCACGCAGTGGATCGCTCGCAGATGCACGGGGTCTTTCGCGCCCTCAGGGAAGCGAACGGTGAGCGTCGCGTAGCGGAACCCGCGCCGCACAGTGGAGCGGAACCGCTGCCAGCCCCGCCGTGCCACATACCGAAAAGTGTTGTTCAGTCCGTTCGTCCACTGCACACGGTCGGGATTCGTGGGGTCTAAATACTCAAAGCCGTTGAAGTCGAAGAGCGTGCCCTCGGGCGCTTCCAGCTCCAGCTCCACAAAGCCGACCACTTCGCGCCCGAAGTCAAGCCAGAGCTCCACATCACCTGTTTCAGGGGGATAGATAACTGTTGCGTCGTCCACGCCCCGAATCCCCGCAAACGAGTCTTCCATGCGGGGCGTCGCAGGGAGTGGTGTGGCAAGCGTGGTCAAGCCGAACACATTCGCCTGAGCGCTGTAAAACGGATCTACAGCATGCACTGCCCTGTGGCGATGCAGGGCATCGGGGGTTGCGGCGCTCCAGAGCAACTGAAACGCTGGGTCCTGCTCGCTCTCAAACGGACCCATCACCACCCACGGGTAGTCCGCACGCTCCATCAGGGGGTTGACGAGCTGAACCTTCGCGCCCTCGTCCCAGTCCAGTACAGGGTAGTAGTACCAGTCGTGGTACCAGCGCGACACATTAATAGTAAGCAGGTGTTCGCCTGGCGTAAGTGTGAGCGTCGCGCATCCCCCTTCTACAGGCGCGGGTTGCCCGTTCAGGCGCACATCGTTCGGGCGCAAGCCGTGATGCACGCTCCAGAGGCGCACGGTTGCAGGCGTCTCGGCGCGAAGCACGGTGGCAATCATGCCTACCAGTGTGCGCGGGTTCGCCGTCAAATCGCCTTCCGCCAGCAGGGGCTTGAGGTCAAACGCCCAGGCGCTTCGGGGCGGACGCACCATGCGCGCCCGTAAAATCCGCTGGGGATACACGGGCTCCAGCGTCAGAAACGGGATGGGACGCGGATGCAGCTCGCCCCAGGGCGGGCAGCCCGCCTCGCCAATCTCCACCGCCTCGTTCCATTCGTAGTCGTCGAAGCGGGGCATCGTCCAGTCACCGATATGGCGCCGCGCGTCGTAATGCTCATCAAACCCCAGCTGGCACGACATCCGCACTGTCCTGCGCTCAAAGGCAGGATGCGGCACATTCAGCCACGACGAGTCGCTCGCCGCAACCGTTTTGCCGTCGCAATCCACCTGCGCAATCAACCCCCCGCGCCCCCCGCCGCGCACAAAATCGTACTGAAAAGTCCCCACCCCATAGTGATGCACCAGCACCGCGATTGCGTTCAAACCCGCGTGAGCATGCTCGGTTACATCGTGCAGGTCGTAGTACCAGTGCCCGTGAAACGCGCGCACGGGACCGTGCCCGATAAACTGCCCGTTGAACCATAGCAGATAGCGCGTGTCGGCGCTGATGGCAATCTGCACCTTGCGAAAGCCTCGCGGGAGCTCAAACTCTTTACGCACGCACCAGTAGAAGTTGCGCGGCGCAGGCTCGCCCTGCGACCAGATCCAGCGCGCTCGCCACTGTAGCATGCCTTCCCCATTCCCTGCAGAACCTGTAATTCCTGCCAGTATCGACAGCCATTCCCCTGAGAATACGATTTCTCGAAATGTGCTATAATATAAGTGCCCCCTTTAGGGGAAAGGAGGTAATCAACGATGAGACGCTCAATGATGATGACGGCTGTCTGGGCGCTGATGGCTGCGACGGCAATGGCGCAGACCATCGATGGACGCAATATTCCGCAGGAGTTCGGCGCGCCCCTCGCTTCGCAGACCAACTACACGGGCTTTGGCGACCATGTGCAGGGCGTTAACTATGGCTCCGAGTTAGACCAGCTCTTCATCCGCTGTGTGAATGGCGTGCTCTATATCGGCATCACGGGCAACCTGGAAGGCAACGGGAACGCGATTCACCTCTATATCGACACAGGGCGCAACACCAGCAACACCTTCAGCCTGACCACAGGGTGCATCAACTGCTCGGTGCAGGGCATGAGCGGCGTGATTTT
>CAZQPV010000088.1:0-9540 GCA_964595265.1 uncultured Fimbriimonadales bacterium | reverse complement strand
CAGATTCGCCGTGTGGCGAGCGTGTTGAATCTGGGCGGTGTGCGGTGGTGTTTCCCAAGCCTGTCAGCGAGGCGCAGGAGCGCCTGTGGTTTGAGCAAACGGGCGTCAGCATGGAGAGCCTCGCAAGCCTCCCGGCGTTCGTGCAGAGCCTGACCCGGTAGTCAGCGCTTGCGCCGCGCTTTCAGATACTGCTCCTCCAGCTGGTCTAACTGTTCGGGCGTGGGGCGAGGTGGGGTGGGAATAGACTCCGCCTGCTTCGCTCCTTTTGCCCGACCTTTTACAGGCGACGCCTGCGCTTCTGGCGCCGACGCCTCCGCAGGCGGTGTGGACTTCGCGGCTTTTTCAGCGGTTCTGGGCGCGGGCTGTGCAGGTTTTTCGGGCTTTCTGGGTGCTGCGGCGGCTTGGCGAGTCGACTCTTTGAGTGGCTCCAGGTCCGCCTCGCTTAGCAGCACCACATAGCGCAGGCGGAAGCTTTTTTCCTCATCGGTGAGGCGGTTGCGTGCCTCTTCCGAGAGACTGTTGAGCCATTTCTCGTGCATCGCGCTCTGCTGTTCGGCATGGCGTTGGCGGACGCTTTCAGGGAGGCTGTCAATATCCAAATCCACCGCAATCTCCTGAGGCGAGTAGACTTTCAGAATCGTGCCGCGCGTGCCGCCCAGATGCGGCGCATAACGCCCTTCCAGCGCCTCCTTGCCCTGTGCCTCGCGCGCTTTAACCTGCACACGGTCGCCGTCCTTGAACTTTGGCATAAGCCAATTTTACCCGCTCAAGCGCATCCGAACCCAGAGTCCTCGCTTCTTGCCAGGAGAAAATTGCCCTGTAGCACCGTGTAGAAACTTGGGTATACTCGAAACGAAATTTGACACACGGATGCCATGATGAACACGCCTGACGCGATTTCTTCGGAAGAGCGCCTGTGGGCAATGCTGGCGCACCTGTCAGGACTCCTGGGGTGGGTCACGACGATAGGGCAGTATCTGGTGCCGCTGATTATTTATCTGGTTTACCGCGATCGCTCGCGCTTTGTTGCCTATCATGCGATGCAGCAACTACTTTTTCAGCTTTTCCTGCTGATTGGTATTATAGTCCTCACTATTGTCGGCGTGGTGATAGGGGTCATCACCTGCGGGATAGGGCTGATTCTGCTCATCCCGCTTTTGCTGGCGCTGGGAATCTACGCGCTGGTCTACATCATCTGGGCGGCGATAGAAGCGTACAACGGCAAATGGTTCCGTATCCCGCTGGTGGGCGACTGGACAGCCTCCCTCGTGCAGCCGTGATTTATGCCTGATGAAAGTATGGCGCAAGCGGAACACACGCTCCAGCGCCTGTGTGGCGACGGCACACAGGCGGAGCTGTTTGAACGCTTCGCAGGCACGCTTCGGAACGCTCTTCAAAGCTCCCCTGACCCTAACCGCCTACTGATTAACTTTGACCGCTGGCTGGAGTCGCTGGGCAATCGGCTCACCTACTACCGCCTGTTTGCAGATTCGCCGCGCCTGCTGGAGCCACTGCTGACCCTGATGGACAGCTCGCAGTATATGGCGGACGCGCTCATCCAGAACCCCGAGCTCAGTGAGATTGTATTGGACCCGAAGTTGCTCCATCGCCGTCGCACGAAGTCGGAACTCCAGCGCGAGCTGGGGCGCCTGTTGAAACCCTGCTCCACCTACTGGATGCGTTTGGACCGCCTGCGCCTGTTTAAGGATCAAGAGCTGGTGCGCATCACTGCGCTGGATGTGATGGGCAAATTGAGTCTGCCCGAAGTGGCGCGCCAGCTCTCCGACCTCGCGGATGTATGCATTCAGGGGGCGCTGGAATCTGCCGATACAGAACTGCGCGCTCAGTACCCGATGGAGGGGGCACTGCCGCTGGTGGCGCTGGCAATGGGCAAATTGGGCGGACGCGAGCTCAACTACAGCTCCGATATTGACCTGATGTTTCTGTGTGCTGACCAGCCGGATTTCAAGGGCGCCCGCGAGCCGATTGCCTATCTCACGCGCTTGTGCGAGATGGTGGTCAAGGCGCTCAGCGAGCCGATGCGGCGCGGGATTGTGTTCCGTGTGGACCTGCGCCTGCGTCCCGAGGGTCGGTTCGGTCCGATTGTGCGCACGCTTAGCTCGGCGTGGCGCTACTACGAAGCCTGGGCAGAGATGTGGGAGCGTCAGGCGCTGATTAAAGCGCGCCCATGTGCAGGCGACATTCGGCTGGGCGAACGCTTTCTGGAGCGACTACAGCCATGGATTTACCGCCGACACCTGAGCGCCGAAGACCTGCAGGCAATCGCCGAACAGCGCCTCAAAACCGAAGTCCAGACGCGGGCACGCGGCGAATGGGAAACCCATATCAAGAACGGCTGGGGCGGGATTCGGGATATTGAGTTCCCTGTGCAAGCGTTGCAGTTGCGCTACGGCGGGCGCTACCCGCGCCTGCGGGTCGCCAGCACCCTGGAGGCGCTCCGAAGGCTCCGGGAGGCGCGCCTGCTGAACCCTGAAACTGAATATGCACTTCGGGAGGCATACTGCTTTCTGCGAACCGTGGAACACCGCCTGCAGATGCTCTACGGGCACCAAACACACTCTTTACCAAAAGACTCTACCGAGCGCGAGCGCCTCGCAAAACGCATGGGGTTTCCCAGCCTGGACGCCTTTGAAGCCACCCTGCAGCACCATCGCGCCGTCGCACGCCAGTTCCGCGAGCAGGTGCTGGCGCCAGTAGCGCAGCAGGACGAGACGCTCTCGCTTCCACAGGAAAACCTACTGCTTCTGGGCACGCCCGAAGGCGAGGGGGTGTGGGTTCCCTATCTGGAGTCGCTGGGGTTTCGTGAGCCGCAACAAGCTTACCGTGTCCTTTCTATCCCTGCTTCGGGCACGCAGTATGGCGAGTCGCCCCCGGAAGTGCGTCGGGTGTTTTTGCGGGTTGTGCCTCAGCTGCTCACTGCCTGCGCTCGGACCGCCGATCCGGACCGCGCCCTGCGTGCGTTAGAGCAGCTGGCGGACGCTCTGCCGAACCGCGGCGCGCTCTATCACAGCTTCGCCGATAGCCCCGAAGTGCTGACGCGCCTTGCGGGGTTAGCCCAGTCGCCATCCCTCTGGAGCCGTCTGATGGCGCATTTGGAGCTGATGGATATGCTCTTCGGTGAGGAGATAGTCGCCCCCTATGCCAAGACCATCGAGGAACATAAGCAGTCGCTTCAGGCGCGGCTGACGCCGTGCAAAACGGAGCGCGCCCGACTTGCCAACATTTGCGCCTACGCCCGCCGCGAGATGCTCCGTATCGGCGCACGCGACCTATGGGGCGAAACGCGCCCCACCCAGACCGCGGAAGACCTCTCTGCGCTCGCCGAAACGCTGCTGATGAGCCTGCTTCCCGAAGGGGTCGGCTTAATCCTGTACGGGAGTCTCGGTTCAGGAGAAGTGGGCTACGCCAGCGACTGGGATGTGGGTTTCGTGATTGCCGATGGCGACGATATCGAGGCGCGCACCGCCGAGGTGCAGCAGATGCTCCAACGCTGCCAGCAGATGCACGAGACGGGCGCCTTCGCCCGCGTGGACACGCGCCTGCGTCCCGAAGGGGGAGCGGGCGCCCTGGTGCGCACCGTTTCGGGCTTCGCCGACTATTTTGCTCATCACGCTGAACCCTGGGAACGCCTTGCGGCGACCCGCGCACGACTGGCGAACCCACATCTTCCCTTTGCTGGAGTGTTTCAGGAGATTCTGGACGCCTTTCGCTACGGGACGCCGCCCACGCCAGAGCAATCCGGGGCGATACGCCATCTTATACGCCGCGCCTTGACAGAGCGTGTGCGCCCTGAACAGGCAGAACGCCACCTGAAACTGGGCAGAGGGGGGCTTGCGGTCATAGAGTTTCTTGCTCAGTGGGGAGTGGTTCACATAGCGGCAGGGGACGATACGCCCCTGCCCACCAGCACACTGGGCATGCTGGAGTGGCTCTATCGGCGCGGCTGGCTCGCACGCTCCGATTATGAGGCGCTCCATCAGGCGTGGCTGTTTTTCTATCATCTGCGCAATCGGCTGAGCCTGCTTTTTGAGCCGGCGCCCGAAACCCTGCCCGAAGGCGAGCGACTGGAGCAGGTCGCAGTCAGCCTCGGCTACCCCAGCGCAGGCGCCTTAGAAGAAGAGTTCCACGAACACTGGAACGCCGTTGCTTCGCTCCAGCGCTTTGAATAATGCATGGGAACCCTTTCACTCTTCGGGCGTCTAACCCTCCAGGAGGTCAACACCGATGAAACAGGGACTGCGTGGTTTTGTTCTGGGAGGTTTGCTCACTTTAGGTTGCGTGTTGGGCTACACCCAGCTGGACAAGGTTCTCAAGGCGGGTGGGATTGCCGTCGTTGTGGATCGACTGGGCAAGGACATAGACCGCTTCGTCAATAACCTAACCAATACCAAGCCCGATAAGAATTTCGCCACCAAAGTCGTGCCGATTGTCAGCGTGGGCAAGGGTGCGTATGTGGGCGCAGCGCAGGTGATGGGCAAGCCCGAGCTGGTGCAGAAGGTGCAGGCAGTGGCTCAGGTGGAAGGCGACTTCATGGGGCGTGAAGTACGGGTGCGTGGACTAATCCCCATCTCCACCAAGAATCCGGGACGCAATCTGGATCGGGTGGAGGGCGTGGGCGTCTCGGCGATTATCGATATTCGCCTCTGAGTTAGCCGTTGCCCGAGAGTTGCTGCTGTATTAGTTGCGGCACGAGGCTCAGCGCGTGGGGCAGATTTTCGGGCTGTTTGCCGCCTGCCTGCGCGAAGTCGGGCTTACCCCCGCCTGAGCCGCCCACCTGCTGCGCCAGCGCCCGTACCAGATTGCCCGCGTGCAAGCCTTTCTGTACCCATTCGGGCGAGACTTTCGCTACCAGCACTACTTTGCCGTCCGTGTGGGTTGCCAGCACGGCGACGCCCGCGCCTTTCTGAATCAGCCGGTCAGCCAGCGCGCCGAGCGTCCTGGGGTCGGCGTCCGGCATGGCATGTGCCACAACAGGCGTCTCGCCCACCATGATGGGGGTAATCTCGCTCACTGCCTGTGCCGCGCTGTGCTGTTTGAGGCGCTCCAGTTCGTGCTGAAGTTCTTTCAGCTGGCGCGTGAGGCGTTCCAGTGCACGGGGCAACTCAGGCAGGGGTGTGTGCATCAGTTCGGAGACGGCGCGGATGGCATGCTCGCGCTCCAGCAGCCACTGGTACAGCCCACGCCCGGTGAGCGCTTCCACGCGCCGCACGCCTGCCGATACGCTGCCCTCATGCACAATCTTGAACAGCCCTGCCTCGACCGTGTTGCGCAGGTGCGTGCCTCCGCACAACTCCAGCGAAAAGCCCGGAATCTCCACCATCCGCACGCGGCTGCCGTACTTCTCGCCGAAGAGCATCATCGCCCCGCGCTGGCGCGCTTCTTCTATCGGCACATCGTTGTAGACGCGAACTTCCAGCTCTTCCAGAATCTTCTCGTTGACCAGCGACTCGATACGCTCCAGCTCTTCAGGGGTGAGGGCTTTAGGATGTGTAAAGTCGAATCGCAGGCGATCGGGGGCGACCAGCGAACCCGCCTGCACCACATGGGTTCCCAGCACCGTCCGCAAGGCGGCGTGCAGGAGGTGGGTTGCGGTGTGGTTGCGCATAATGTCCAGCCGTCGCTGTTTGGGCACGACGGCGTGGACTTTCGTGTTGAGGTTCAGCTCGCCTTCCACGATTCGGGCATGATGGAGATAGAAATCGTTCGCTTTCTGGGTGTCGGTGATTTCGGCGCGTCCGCCGTCCCACTCCAGATAGCCTGTGTCGCCCACCTGTCCCCCTGCCTCGGCGTAGAAGGGGGTTTGGTCCAGCACAATCTCCACTGTATCACCCTGCTGGGCGGTGGGGGTTAGATTGCCGTCGCGGATGATGCCCACCACGACCGCTTCGCCCTCCCTGTGGTCATAGCCGATGAAGCGGGTTGGGGCGGCGTGTTGCGCCAGCTCGGCGAGCGCGGAGCCTGTCTGCACGAAGAGCTTTTCGGAGATGCCGCTGGCTTCCCGGGCGCGCTGGCGTTGCGCCTCCAGAGCCTGCTGGAAGCCGTCGGTGTCCACCTGAATCCCGCGCTCGGCGGCAATCTCCTGCGTGAGTTCCAGGGGGAAGCCGTAGGTGTCGTACAGGGTGAAGGCGCGCTCGCCTGAGAGCAGTCGCGCGCGCTGAACCGATTCGTCCGTTAGCATCTCTTCCAGTCGCGTTAGACCCGACTGCACCGTCTGGCGGAAGCGCTCCTCTTCAAAGCGCAGGATGCTCTGGATATAGTCTTTACGCTGAACAATTTCGGGATACTGGTCGCCCAGCGCCTCAATCACGGCAGGCACGAGTTCCGCCATGAAGGGCTTCTCGAAACCCAGCACGCGCTGTCCTCGCAGGATAGCGCGGCGCACGATTCGACGCAACACATAGCCGCGCCCCTCGTTCTGGGGGATGACGCCATCCGCAATCGCGAAGGTGGCGCAACGGATGTGGTCTGCAATCAGGCGGATGGCAGTGTCGGTCGGCTCGCCCTGCTTATAGCGCACGCCCGCCAGCGACTCAATGGCTTTCACGATGGGCTGGAACACATCGGTTTCAAACGGGCTTTCGAATCCCATCAGCACGGCGGCGGTGCGCTCCAGTCCCATGCCCGTATCGATATTCTTTTTAGGCAGGGGAACCAGTTTGGGCTTGCCGTTCTCCTCCGTGCGTTCGTATTGCATGAACACAAGGTTCCAGATTTCCAGCCAGCGTCCACAGTCGCAGGCAGGACCGCAGTCGGGGTTGGTGCAACCCGTATCGAGGCGCGTATCATAGAAGATTTCCGAACAGGGTCCACAGGGACCGTTGGGACCCTCGCTGATGGCGTTGGCGGGCCAGAAGTTGGTCTTTTCGCCCAGCCGCCAGATGCGCTTCGCCTCGATGCCGACCTCTTTATGCCAGATATCGAACGCTTCGTCGTCGTCCTGAAATACAGTGAACTGGAGCCTGTCGGTGTCTACTTTGAGATGCTCTGTGAGGAACTCCCACGCCCACAGGATGGCTTCGCGCTTGAAGTAGTCGCCGAAGCTGAAGTTGCCCAGCATCTCGAAGAAGGTGAGGTGGGAGAGGTCGCCCACCGATTCGATATCGGTGGTGCGCAGGCATTTCTGCACGGTGGTGACTCGCGGTGCAGGTGGTTGCGCGACGCCCAGAAAATAGGGCTTGAACTGCACCATCCCTGCGCTGGTGAAGAGCAGGGAGGGGTCTTTGGGCACGAGGCTATCCGAAGGGAGCAGCAGATGCCCCTTGCTCTGGAAAAAGTTCAAAAACGCCTGTCTCAGGGCACGCGCGTTCCAGTTCATAAGCATATTGTGTCGGGCTTAGTAGTCGCCACAGCTGCAGCCGCCGCACCCGCAGCCCGGCATGCCAGTCTCATCATCCGTCTGGAACGAGGAGCCGCAGCCGCAGGTGTTGATGGCGTTGGGGTTGTCAATCTTGAAGCCCCCGCCAAAACTATCTTCCACATAATCAATCGAGGAGCCGTCCATGTAGCGGATGCTCAGGTCATCCACATAGATGCGGATGCCGTGCGATTCGAACACCAGATCGTTCGGCTCCGGGTCGGCGTCGTCGATTGCCATCTGATATTGCAGACCACTGCACCCGCCGCCTGCCACCCACACTCGCAGGCTGGCGTTGGGTGCGCCTGATTCCTCCAGTAAAGCCTTCAGTTCCTGCGCCGCGCGCTCAGAAAGTGTAATTGCCATCGTTCTATCCTCCTTATTCGGATGCGACTGGCTGAATTATACCCGATGGTGCGTCGGCGAAGGCTTCTTCGATCATCTGGCGTGCCATCTCCCACAGTTCGGGCGCAGCGAGCGCAATCGCGCTGTTGCGAGCCATCACCTTCTCTTTGGGCACCTGAAACTCGCGCCAGCCGCCCCCGTTGTTGCAGTAGTTCGCCAGCACGCCCGCGAGGCGATCCAGCGCCATCGCGAAACGCGCTTCGGGCGTCTGCTGGGCGACGAACTCTTCCCAGAGGCTTCGGAACTCGGCTGCCTGGTCGGGAGGCAGAAGGGCGAAGATGCGCTCGGCAGCCTTGCGTTCGCGTTCGTACTGGGTCTGGCGCGCCTGATCGTCATACGCGAAGGTGTCGCCTGCGTCAATTTCCACAATATCATGCACCAGCGCCATCTTCACCACGCGGAAGAGGTCTATCGGCTCGGTGGCGTATTCCGCCAGCACGAGCGCCATCATCGCGAAGTGCCACGAGTGTTCGGCGTCGTTTTCGTAGCGGCTGCCGTCCAGAACGCGCGTGCGCCGCAGGATTCCTTTCATCTTGTCAATTTCCACCAGAAACGCCATCTGTTGCTTCAGCCGCTCGCTCATCGGGGAATATAGTACCTGAAAGAAGTGTTTCGCACCGCAAGTGAGTGCGCAGGCAGGGGAAGGGAACTCTACCTGCCTGAGTCCGCCGTCCGCGAGGTCGTCGGCGGCATTCAGTATACCCACCGCCCAGCCCGCCGAGCGCCGAGGCAAAGAAGCATAGCCTTCTCTCTCCAGCGCTCTCTGGGCAACGCCCGCGCTGGCTTCAAGGGCTTTCAGAAAGGCTAAGCCATCGGGGGCAGAGGGGTCAGCCGACCAGTCGGTCTAATGTATCTCTCAAACTTTCTCGCCAGTCTTCAGGCAACTGCCGCTGCTTGAGATCTCCCTCGCTTAATATCCGCCTCAAGTGTGGCGCTAATTCTACTGCTTGCAGCAGCTCAATCAGGGTCAGCGCAGCATAAAACTTATACTCATCTGAGTCCTCCAGCCAGATTGTCAAAGCTTGCAGCACCGCATCTTTCAGTGGCGGCGCAAGCCGTTCTATTTCAAACTTGATGCGCAGCAAGACTTCTTCCCCGCTCTTGGCGTAGCGGGGCTCTCGGCTAATCTCCTCACTCAAGTTTTCCAACCAGCTCAGCGCTTCCGCTGCCAAGTCGGGCTGTGCGTTGCTCATCGAATCCTCCGCAGAAAGCGTGGTGCAATCCGAGATGCGTGTATAAGTATCTCGATGCCACCTCCTGGCATATTATACCATCGACCAACTACTCTGGGACCTGTCACTCGTATTCCTTTCCTGACTAAAGCGGCAAGGTCAATCTCGAAAAGGGCGTTGGGTAAGCCTCTATTTGGCGGCAGTGCCAGGTCGATTTGAGCCTGTAGGGGAGAAAGATTAGGGTTCGGCGTTGTGTAAATAACACCTGATCGTGAAAGCAGTCCGTGTCTCTCGATCAGGGGAGCTACTTCTGAACGAGTATAGTGATAAACCCTTTCGGGAAGGTTTTCAGCAGCCTGCTCCGCGCCTTCCTGCGCCAGTTCCTTGCCTGCCTGCCCAGCTGCTCGTGGCGCCAGGCGCTCACTGGCTTCTTCGCCTGCCTCGCGCGCCACCGCCCGCCGACCCAGACCCCCTACCGTCGCATAGCTCGCCCACTCCGTCCCCACCCCCACAAGGCGCGACAGGGCGTCTACGCCCGACAGGTACACCCGACCCGGATCGGCGTTCGGATCGGCACGATTATACCCT
>CAZQPV010000087.1:0-9749 GCA_964595265.1 uncultured Fimbriimonadales bacterium | reverse complement strand
AGTCCATGATAGACGATGTAATTGCCACCGAAGTGCTGATGAAGTGCGAGGCGCTCCTGGAGCAGGAAGGGAGCGTTGAGGAACGACTCCAGCGCTTGATGCAACTTTTGCATGACCGCCTGCCCCATTTTCACTGGGTGGGCCTCTACTGGCTCCGGGGCAGCGAGCTGGTGCTGGGTCCGTATGTAGGACCGCCGACGGAGCATGTGCGCATTCCCGTGGGGCGCGGGGTGTGTGGCACGGCGGTTGCGGAGCGGATGAACCAGATTGTGTACGATGTGCGTGAGCGCGAGAACTATCTGGCGTGTAATCTGGAGACCCGCTCCGAGATTGTGGTGCTGATACGCCACCCGCAAACGGGCAAGATTATCGGGCAGATCGATGTGGACGGTACCGAAGTGGGCGCTTTTAATATCACCGATGAGGCGCTGCTGGAGGCGATTGGCGAGCGGATTGCCCGCCTGGTATGTGCCTCGCCTCCCGCGCCTCAGGGGTCTTAATTGCGTAGCGGCTTGCCCGTTTCCAGCATGTGGCGAATGCGCTCCACACTTTTCGGGTGCCGACAGAGTTCAACGAACACCTCGCGCTCCAGCGCATGGAAATGCTCTTCGGGCAGCGGCGTCGCGCTCTTGAGACTGCCGCCCGTCATCACATAAGCAATCTTTTCAGCAATCAGGCGGTCGTGGTCGCTGATTTGACCTGCCTGATGCGCCCAGTGGACTTCCATCATCAGACGGCTATAGCCGTTCTCGCCGACGGCGAGGATGGGCGCGGGTTCGGGCGGTCGGTAGCCTGCCCGGGAGAGCGCCAGCGCATGCTGTTTGGCTTCGTAGAGCAGACGGTCGATATTCCAGCAGAGGGTGTCATGCGGGCGCAGGAATCCCAGCGTGTAGCCTTCGAAGGCATTGCTGGAGCGCTTGCCCCATGCCAGCGTCTGGAACACAGCACGCAGGTGGGGCAGCGGGTCGTCGTCAGGCGGCAGGTTCTCAAGGGCACGGCGTGTCATCAGCGTTGTGCCCCCGCCTGCAGGGATCAAGCCCACCAGCGCCTCAGGAAGCCCCACGCTGGCGTCCACATGCGCATGCACATGAGCGCACGGTAAGACCACCTCCATGCCGCCGCCCAGGGCATAACCATGCACCGCCGCGACCACAGGCACACCACAGTACCGAATCCGCTGGCTCAGGGTTTGAAGCAGTTGCAGTCCTGTGTCCAGCCCCTGCCAGTCCTCACGGGCAATATAGTCCAGAAACAGGTTCAGGTTGAACCCTGCGGAGAACATGCGCCCCTGATTGCCTATCACCACGCCAGAGAATTCGCGCTCGGCGCACTCCAGCACGCGATGCATGAACTCCATCAGGCTGGGCGTCAGCACATTCGCTTTGGTGCGGAACTCAATACACGCCACATTATCGCCGAGGTCCATCACGCGGCATTCGGGCGTTTCGTCGATTACCTTGCCCGCGCGCGCGAGGTCGTCAAGGCGCACGAAGAAGTGGGGTACGGCAAGTGGCGCGTAGTCTCCCTCCTCCTCGTGGGGTTCGAAGTAGAATCGGGTCGCGCCGTGTGTGGCGTAGAAGGTTTCCAGCCCGGCGTTGCGCAGGGCGCGCAGGGTATAGGGTTCGCCGGGCAAGTTCAGGCTCTGGAGAGCGTTCCGCCCCGCTTCGCCCAGCGCGTCCCATGTTTCAAACACGCCCAGCTCCCAGTTGTAGCCCAGTCGCATCGCCATATCGAGCGAGGGAATATCATAGGCGACCTCGGGCATCACTTCGGCGCCGTATGCCAGCGGCATCAGGAACGCTTCGCGGAAGAAGGCGCCGTAGGGGTCGGGCAGGTTCAGCATGGCGATCAGTCGCTCGCCAAGGGGCGCGCGTTCGGGGATTTGTTTGAGTATCTCGCTCGGCTCGCGGCGCGGGCGATACTGCCCCGTGGCGAAGTCCAGAGTCCAGATGTCTTTGCCCTCGCGCTTGTAGAAGCCCTGCCCGCTCTTCTCACCCAGGCGCCCTTCGGCAATCAGCTGATGCCAGATGGGAGGCAGCTCCAGCGCCTGTACATAGGCGTCTTCGGGCAGGCGCTCCTTCTGATTGCGGATGATGTTGTGGGCGACATCCAGCCCCACAAGGTCCGCCAGCCGAAACACGCCACTGCGCGGGCGCCCAGAAAGCGGTCCGAGCATCAGGTCGGCGTCTTCGGGGGCAATTCCATATTTGATGGCAGCCGCAAGCGCCTGCAACAGCGCGTAGATGCCGATTCGGGTTGTGATGAAGCCAGGGCGGTCTTTTGCCAGCACCACGCGCTTGCCCAGCAGGCGCTCGGCGAAGGCGGTAAACTGGTGGGTCAAATCAGGGTCGGTGTCGGCAGTGGGAATCAGCTCCAGCAGGTGCATCACTCTGGGCGGATTGAAGAAATGCGTGCCAAGGAATCGGGTGCGGAGCGATTCGGGGAGCGCCTGGGCAATCTCGGCAATCCCCAGCCCCGAAGTGTTGGAGCTCAGCACAGCGTTCGGGTTTACCTGCTCCGCCACCTGACGCCACAGGGCGCGTTTCGGCTCAATCTGCTCCACAATCGCCTCCACCACCCAGTCTGCCTCCGCCACACAGTCCAGATGTTCCGCGACGGTACCGGTTGTGATTCGCTGAAGGTCTTCGGGGCGGTAGACGGCGCTGGTTTTCTGAATACGCTCTAAAGCCTGCTTTGCGATTTCGGGGGATTCATCCAGAAGCGTGACGCGCCAGCCGATACTGGCTAAAAGTCCTGCGATTCCACTGCCCATCGTGCCCGCGCCCAGCACAACGGCGTGCCCTTTGCGACGGTTTCCGTTTACCATCTCCTGTTTGCCTCCACTACGGGGGAGATTATACCTGTTGCGTGTAGAAGGCGGCTCGCGTGGAAGCACCCCAGCTCCATTGCCAGAGTGATGTAGAGATGACCTCTCGCCCGCACTGTCTCTATTCATCCCCCCGCCAATTTACCACACGCAACGGATAACCCAGCGCCTGAATATGCGCATAATGCCCCACATTTCCCGACACCAGCACCAGATTGTTAGCCATCGCCTGCGCTGCTATCATCGGATCCGCACGCCCTATCCGCTGACCTATCCGACACAGATCCCCATCTATCCGCCCTGCCAGCACCGCGCTCTCTTTATCCAGCACCTCCATCTCCTGCAATGCTTGCAAAAAACGCTCCAGATGTTCCCAGCGTTCCACCCGCTGCAGACCGCTCACCACCTCTATTACCGACACTACCGAAACCGTCAGTACCCTATGCTGAGCCAGATACGCCTGTGCCTGCGCCACCACCTGTGGATGGCGCCCCTTGAGGACCTCCGAGAGCATGTCGGTATCAAGTAAGGCTTTGTCCATCGTCTCCACGCAGGGGGCGCGTCTCGCGCTCGTGCATAACGGTTTCTACCAGGCAATCCAGCACATCAGCGTCCTGTGCAAAAAGCCCAATCAGGCGGCAGCTGTCGGGTTCCGTTAGTGGTTGGATAACGACCCGCACCCGCGTGCCCTGGGGCAGGTTGACCGGTTCCTCCAGTTCGATTCGGTTGCCGTGAACGGTTCCGATGTGGGTCATTGGCTCACCTCATAATGAAGTGTACCCTGAAGGTGGGGGAGGGCTATCCCATTCCGCGCGCCCTGCCAACCCACTCCAAGTGGGCAGGCTCTTGAAACCCAGCCCATCGGGTATACTTCTCTGCAAAGCCATAATTATCAGGAGAGGGAACGACACCCATGTGCGGCATAACAGGCTACATCGGACCGAGACAGGCGATAGAGATTGCGCTGGACACGCTCAAACGGCTGGAATATCGGGGCTACGATTCGGCGGGCGTGGCGTTCTGGAGCGGGCGCCAGCTGGAGGTGATGAAGCGGGCAGGCAAGATCCAGCAGCTCACGGAGCTGCTGAACGGCGTGGAGGCGCACGGACTGGCGGTCTCCCACACGCGCTGGGCGACCCACGGCATCCCCAACGACCCGAACGCCCACCCCCATACCGACGAGCAGGGCAAAGTCGCCGTCGTACATAACGGGATTATTGAGAACTATCTGGAGCTGCGTCAGGAGTTGCTGGGACGCGGGCATCGGTTCAGCTCCGAGACCGATACCGAAGTGCTGGCACACCTGATTGAAGAGCAGCTGCCCCTGTGCAATTCGCCCGAAGAGGCGGTGCGTCGCGCGTTACTGCCCGTGCGCGGCTCGTACGCGATTGCGGTGATGTTCGCCGATTACCCCGACCGCGTGGTGGTGGCGCGCAACGACTCCCCGCTGGTGATAGGTCTGGGCGAAGGCGAAAACTTCATCGCCTCGGATATTCCCGCCCTGCTGCCCTACACACGAAGGGTCATCCTGCTGGAGAATAGCGACCTCGGCGTGATAACGCGCGACTCGGTGCGCCTGTTCCGACTGGACGGCAGTCCTGTGGAACGCCCCCCTGTAGAAATCACATGGTCTGCCGAGGCTGCCGAGAAAGGCGGACACGAGCATTTCATGATCAAGGAGATTCTGGAGCAGCCTGAGGCGGTGCGCGATACCCTGCGCGGGCGGCTCAAGCCCAACGGCGGCATCCAATTCCCTGAGCTGAAGCTGGAGGTGGAGGATTGGCAAAAGTTCCGGCGCATCCTGATTGTGGCGTGCGGCACGGCGTACCATGCGGGCTTGATTGGCAAGCATGTGCTGGAGCGCTGGCTCCGACGCCCCGTGGAGGTCTACTACTCTTCGGAGTTTCGCTACGGCGACCCGATTCTGCAGCCGAACACGCTGGCAATCTTTATTAGCCAGTCGGGCGAGACCGCCGACACGCTCGCCGCGCTCCGCCTGTGCCGCGAGGCAGGCTATACCACCCTCGGTATCGTGAATGTGGTGGGCAGCAGTATCGCCCGCGAATGCGACCATGTGATTTACACGCAAGCGGGTCCCGAAATCTCCGTCGCTTCCACCAAAGCCTACAGCACACAGGTGGCGGTGCTGTATCTGCTGGGGCTGTACCTGTCGGCGATTAACGGCACGCTCCCAATGGCGACCTATTCGGAGGGAGCGAAGGGGCTGATGCAGCTGCCGTCGCTCATCGCCCGCAGTCTGGAGCGTGAGCCAGAGGTGCGCGCGGTCGCGGAGGCGCTCCATCGCACGCATCTGGCGTTCTATTTGGGACGCGGCGTGGACGCCTATGTCGCGATGGAGGGCGCCCTCAAACTCAAAGAGATTGCCTACATCCCCACGCAGGAGCCGCCTGCTGGCGAGATGAAGCACGGTCCGCTCGCGCTGGTGGAGCCGGGCGTGATTGCGGTTTTCATCGCCTCGCAGGAGCGCACTCGTGAAAAGCTGCTGGGCAACCTCAAGGAGATTAAAGCGCGGCAGGGCACGGTGGTTCTGGTCACAACCGAAGGCGACGACCTGTTGCCTCAGGAGGCGGACTACACGATTGTTGTGCCGCGCCCGCCGATGGAGGAGCTCGCGCCTCTGGTAACAATTCCCATCCTGCAGTTGTTCGCCTACCATGTGGCGCGCCTGCGCGGGTGCGAGATTGACCAGCCGCGCAACCTCGCCAAGAGCGTTACGGTGGAGTAAGCGATGATCCCCTTTGCGGGTGTGGCAACTTTCCTGCGAGCGCCCCACCACACGCTCAGCGACTCATGGCAGGCGGATGTGGGCGTGCTGGGCGTCCCGTGGGATGGGGCGGTGGGCTATCGCCCTGGCGCGCGGTTCGCGCCACAGGCGTTGCGGCTCGCCAGCCTGCGCTATCCCCTCTCGGAGGGGGGCTACTACCATCCCCTGTACGGCGACCGCCTGAAGGGTGTTCGTGTCGTGGACGCGGGCGATGTAGACACGCCGCCGATGGACTACGAGACGGCGTTCGCCCGCATTACCGAATCAGCCCGGCTCCTGCGCCAGCGCGCGCAGTTGCCCCTTTTTCTCGGCGGCGATCACAGCATCACCTTCCCCCTGCTCCGGGCGTTTGACGATGTGCCCGACCTGCATGTGGTGCAGATTGACGCCCACCTGGATTTCACCGACGCGCGCGACGGCGGGCGCTATTCCAACTCCAGCCCCTTCCGCCGCGCGGTGGAGGCGCTGCCGAACCTGACCCACATCACCACAATTGGGCTCCGCGGCGTGCGGTTTGACCCCGAAGCGGTGCAGGCGGCGCGGGCGCGGGGGCACACGCTGGTGTTTCGTGAGGCGCTCCGTGAGGGGCAACCGCTGCCCCTCCCGTCGGGCAAGCCTGTTTACCTCTCCATCGACGCCGATGCCTTAGACCCAGCCGTGCTGCCCGCCGTCAACAGCCCCGAACCCAGCGGCTTGAGTTTCCACGAGGCAGTGCAGATAATCGCTGAGACCATCCGCCAGAACACGCTCGTCGGAGCGGACTTCGTGGAGCTGACCCCCACCCTGGATCCCACGCAGAACAGCGCGCTGACCGCCGTGCGCCTGTTGCTGGAGGCGCTTATCGCGCGGTTCGGTTAAATCCGCTCTTCGGGACGGGCAAAATCAGGTGGCTCGGATAGCGTGCGCTCAGATGAACCGTATTCACTGCAGGGCGCGAAGCGACGCCCTGACGAAACGGCGTGGCGGTGTTGGGATTGGGGTCATAGCCCGGGGCGCTGCTGAAGGTGATATGCACGCGCAGGCGATGCCCCCGATTCACAATCACGCTCAGGCTCCAGAGGTCTATCTGCAGGCGAGAGATGCGCCCCGACCACATCCACACCTCGCGTGAGAGCGACTCGCGGAACCGCGCTCGCAGCGCTCCCTCGCAAAGATTGAACGAGCGTCCATCGGGGTAGACATCGCACAGGCGCACGAAAAAATCGGTATCAGGCGCATCTGACTCCACCCATAGCACCGCGCAAACCCTGCCCGTGATTTCAACGGGCGCAGGCAGTGGGTCGGTCGTGAAGACCAGCACATCGGGACGCGCCTCAATCTTGCGCTGGTCGCGGGGTCCCGCAGGCAGGTTCAGCTCGCGTCCGCCTACGGTGGGCACGGGGTTGCGTGGGTCATAGCGGGCGCTGAGCGTGCGCTGTCCCTGCGGAGGGCGCCAGCGAGCAGTTCCATCGGCATACAGGTAAAGGGGCGTGGGGCGTGTCGGCACGGGCGGCCAGTGATGCGCCGTGCGCCATTCGTTGCCAGGGGCGCGAGGGTCGCTGCAATCGCCCATCACATAGTAGACCACATTCGGCTCGCCCTGAGTCCCGTTTCGCACGCCCTTCAAATGCGCGTCGAACCAGCGCCATGCATCGTGAAAGGTGCAGGGCGGCTTCTCTGCGTTGGGGAACTCCAGCTCGCCCACGCGCCGTTGAAGGACGCCGTGCGCCCAGGGTCCCATCAGCAGTTTCTGTTGACCGCGCGCACGGCTCCCACCGCGTGTCTGGTAGCCCACGAAGGCGTCCAGCGTGCCCTGCGCGAAAATATCGTAGTAGCCTCCGATATGCACAGCGGGCACATTCACGCGCTCGAAGCGGCGGGTGGCGTCGCGCGTTTGCCAGAAGGCGTCGTAGGTCGCGTGGCGCGTCCAGAGCGTGAGCGCTTCGGGCGCATGCTGGGTCGCTTTGAGCCACTCCTCCACGAGCGCTTTTTTGAACACCCCGCCCGGGTAGAGCGCCCGATAGAGGTTCGGCTCGCCCACCGTGATACGCTGACAGACGATTCGCTGCTCGCCCGCGCACGCCAGAAAAATCTGGTTAATCCCAAGCGCCGAGCCGCCCCATGTGCCGATTCGCCCGTTGCACCAGCGCTGCTGAAGAATCCACTCCACAGTGTCCACGCCGTCGGCGCGGTTCTCCCACCAGCCGTCGCCCTCAAAAGGCAGGTTTTCACCTTCGGAGGCGAACCGCCCGCGCGTATCCTGAATCACCACCGCATAGCCCCGTTTGACCCCCTCCGCGCCCAACCCCTGAAGTGCGTCCTTGTTGTACGGCGTGCGAATCAGTATCACGGGGAACGGCGGCGTGCCTTCTGGCAGGTACACATCGGTCGCGAGGTGAACCCCATCGCGCATCCGCACCCGGTAGGCGCGATGCTCTGCCCACCCGATCCAGCGCGTTTCGAGCCACATAGAACTCGCCTCTTTCAGCGGTTCGAATAAAAATCCTGTCGCAAACGCTTCAGGGGCGATTCAGGAAAACGAGCAAGACACGGAATTAAGGGGCGCCTGTGCCCAACAGCGGGAACGCACTCCGTTTGCAAGGGCGCTCATCCCCCTACCCGAAGCGGCAAGTCTTGGCAGGGTATACTCGAGATATCTGATGTCAGCAACGGGTTTCAGTTTGGGGGAAGCATTCAAGCGTCTGGAGGCACAGGCAGACTACGAACCGCGTCCTGTGCAACACCAGATGGCACAGTTTGTCGCCGAGTGCATCGAGGCGGGCACATCGGGCGCGGTGGAAGCGCCGACAGGGGTGGGTAAAAGCCTTGCCGTCTTGCTGCCCGCCATTCGCGCCTGCGCCCGAAGCAACAAACGCATCGTCATCTGCACCTACACGAATGTGCTGGCGGAGCAATACTGGCTCAAGTACCTGCCCTTCGCCCTGAGCCTGTTCCCTGAGCTGCAAATCTCCACCGCGCTGGCGATGGGGCGCTCCCGCTACGCATGTCTTTCCCGCATTTACGGACGCGAGCGGGGCAGAATCGCTCCCGAACTGCAAGGGTTCCTGCAGGAGTGGGCGTCCATCGCGCAAGAAGGCACCGAAAGCGAACTGAACGCCTTCCTGACGCGCAAGGCAATCCCCCAGTCGATGATGCGCGACTTATTCAGCATCGTGGCAGTGCCCCCATATTGTAGCGCTCGCGCCTGCAAATACTACAACGGATGCTTTTTCTATAAGAGCCGAGACAGAGCCGCCAGCGCCCGAATCGTGATTACGAACCATGCGGTGGTGCTGGCTGACGCCCTGCTGAAAGAGGTCTCCGCCGGCAAAGCGTCGCTGCTGGGCAAGTACGATTTTCTGGTGATAGACGAGGCGCACGATCTGATAGGCGCCGCCCAGAACGCCCTGGCAACCGAGCTCTGCCTCGAAACCGCGCAGGAGATTATCCGCACGGTCAGTGTCGTGAGCAACGAGTTCGCTTCGGCTCTGGAGAGCAAAAACCCGCCACAGGGGTTTTTGAATCAGGTCCAGCTCGCGGTTCAGGACTTTGCTCGACTGGTGCAAGTCCACATGAACCGGGTGGACTTCGGCGCGATTCCTGAAAACGGTGTTATTATTGGCGTTGCGCCCCCTAAGACGGAACAAACCCATTCCATCCGCATCAGCAAGGAACACGCTCAGCAAGCCGAGTCGCTGGTGGTGGCGCTTCAAACCCTGCTGATTCAACTTCAGAACCATCTGCGCCAGGCGTGGGAAGATCACAAGTCTCAACTCACCGATTCCCAGAAGGTGTCAGTGCAGGAGGTGTTGCTACAGTTCAACCTCTGGGCGAAGGGGGTGTTCACCCAGTTGGAGCGCTTGATACATCCGCCCGAGGGGGTCAGCTGGGTGGAGCCTGCGCCAGAAGGCTGGCGTCTTTGTTACGAGCCGCTGGATGTGAGCGGGTGGCTCCGCGGGCATCTGTTCTGCAACCAGCCTACCCTGCTGATGAGCGCCACGCTCACGATAGATAACCGCTTCGATTTTTACCTCCAACAGGTCGGGCTGGAGAATCCCCGCACGCTCCAGCTGCCGCAAGTGTTTGACTACCCGCGCCAGTGTGCGATTTACTTGCCGCCTCCGGGCACGATTCCAGCGCCGCCTGCCAACACGCGAC
>CAZQPV010000086.1:0-9770 GCA_964595265.1 uncultured Fimbriimonadales bacterium | reverse complement strand
GTGCGCGAGACGCAGTAGATGAATCCCTCCCCGCGCTCGGCGACGAGACGGATACGCGCCTGCGTGCTGGTGGGCGTCAGCAGAAAGATGGGCTGGAGCTGGTTCGCGCGTGCGTGCTGCAGCCACTCGCCCGCCGCGTCGGGGGGCAGGTCGGTCATCAGGCAGGCGTCAAAGCCGACGGTTCGAGCGTCCTGCGCAAACCGTGCGAACCCGTAGCGCTGAACGGGGTTCGTGTAGGTGAACGCAATCAGGGGCAGGTGAACCTTTTCGCGTGCTTGGGCTACCCGCTCCAGCACCCGCGCCATCGTGACGCCCCGCTGAATCGCCCGCCACATCGCTGCCTGAATCACAGGACCATCCGCCAGTGGGTCGCTGAAGGGAAAGCCGATTTCCACCATGTCGGCGCCGGCGTCTTCCAGCACCTGCAGAATGTCGGGCAAGCGTTCCAGCGAGGGGTCTCCTGCAGTAATGTAGACGATCAGCGCGGCTTCGCCCCGCGCTTTTAACTCGGCAAATCGCGTTTCTAACGGCATCGCTCTATTATAGCATACCCGCCCAGCAGGTACAATCTTAAGCATGCCCAAGGCAAAGATTATCGTGACCCTAAAGCCTGGCTTGCTGGATGCGCAAGGACGCGTGCTGCAGGAGGCGTTGCAGCAACTGGGGTTTGAGCAGGTGCAGGGCGTGCGAGTCGGCAAGTATCTGGAGGTGGAGCTTCAGCCCGACGGCGACCCAAAGGAGCAGATTGAGGCGATGTGCCGCCAGCTGCTGGCAAACCCCGTGATTGAGCAATACCGCTACGAGGTGGTGGACGAGTGAAAGCAGGCGTGATTGTGTTCCCCGGCTCCAACTGCGATTGGGACGCCTTCCATGCCCTGCGCGATGTGCTGGGCTATGAGGTGGACTACCTGTGGCATGCCGACCGCCGACCGCTGGACGATTACGGGCTGATTATTGTACCCGGCGGCTTCTCGTATGGCGATTACCTGCGCCCAGGGGCGATTGCCCGCTTCGCGCCGATTATGGACTCAGTGCGCGCGCATGCCGAGCGTGGCGGGCTGGTGCTGGGCATCTGCAACGGGTTCCAGATCCTATGTGAGGCGGGACTGCTGCCCGGTGCGCTGACCCGCAACACGGGGTTGAAGTTCCGCTGCCGGCATGTGTATGTGCGGGTGGAGAACGCGCAGACGCCGTTCACGCGCCGCTACCGGGAAGGCGAGGTGCTGAAACTGCCGATAGCGCACGGCGACGGGCGCTATGTGTGCGATGAGGCGACCTTAGCGCAGCTCCAGCGCAACCGCCAGATTATCTTTCGCTACTGTAGCCCCGACGGTGCGATAGACCCTGCGTGGAACCCCAACGGCTCGGTGGACGCGATTGCGGGCGTGGCGAACGAGCGCTTCAATGTACTGGGGATGATGCCCCATCCGGAGCGGGCGTGCGAGCTGCTGCTGGGCAGTGAAGACGGCAGGCGCCTGCTTCAGGTGGCGGGTTAGCGGCTTTGCGGGTTGCACGCCTGAAGCGCAATCGCCAGCGCCGCGTAGTCGTCGTATGGCTCTGGGGGGAGGCGCAAGCCCTTGGGGAGCCAGCGTCGCCAGCCGCGAGGAGGATGATGCTGAAAGTAAAGCTCCCGCGCCTGCAGGGTCGTGTTGCGCTCTTCCACCGCCTCCCAGGCGAGATTGGGGAACCGTTCGCGCAGGGCAGCCATCAGGTGGCGCGAACCCGTGCCTTTGCCGATCAGCACGCGCATGGGCTGGTACGCCTGCAGTAACCCCGCGAGACGCTCCGTCAGTTCCTCAATCGGCAGAATCGCGCGATACTGAATCTGGTAGCCTACTGGCTCAAAGTCCACCACCACGACCCCTGCTTTCTGATTGCCGGGGTCTATTGCCAGCACGCGCATGAGGTCAGGGGGTGGGGTTCAGTTTGGCGAGCATTTCGTGGCGCTCGCGTGCTTTGCGCTCGATGTTGCGCCAGATTCCACGCAGCCCCATCGCCTGCTTCATGGCGTCCAGCGTTTCGTCGGCAATCTGGCGGACTTTGAGCGTGCCGGTGTAGATAATCTCCTCAACATAGCCACGCTCTTTTTCGAACTGGGCGCGGCGTTCACGGATGGGGTCTAGGAAAGCGTTCAGGGCGCGCGCCAGCTTCTCTTTGACCTCCACATCGCCCACGCGCCCTTCCCGATAGCGCTGCTTGAGGTCTTCCACTTCTTCCTTGTTGGGGTTGAAAATGTCGTGATAGATGAATACGGGGTTGCCCTCCACCGTGCCCGGAACATGCGCGTGGATGCGTTTCGGGTCGGTATACATCGAGCGTACCTTCTTCTCGACGGTCTTGGGGTCATCGGAGAGGAAGATGGCGTTATTGAGGCTCTTGCTCATTTTGGCTTTGCCGTCGATTCCCACCAGCGTGGGCACCTCGCTCAGCATCACTTCGGGGATGGGGAACACCTCCCCATAGAGGTTATTGAAGCGGCGGGCTATCTCGCGGGTGATTTCCACATGCGCTTCGTTATCTTTGCCGACGGGCACAAGATGGGCGCGGGGCATCAGAATATCGGCTGCCTGCAACACGGGATAGCCAATCAAGCCGAAGGGGATCGATTCTTCATCGATATTGGCGGCGCGCGCCATATCTTTGATACTGGGCAGGCGCGTCAGGCGCGGCAGAGTCACGAGCATCTCAAAAATCAGGTTCATCTCGTACACCGCATGCACCGCCGACTGCAAATAGATAGTGGACTTGTTCGGGTCGATTCCGACGGCGAGATAGTCCAGCACCATCTCGCGGATGTTGGTGCGCATCTCTTCGATATCTTGTCGTGTGGGGCGTGTGGTGAGCATATGCAGGTCGGCAATCAGGAAATAGCAGTCGTATTCGTCCTGTAGCGCCACGCGATTTTTCAGAGAGCCGACATAGTGCCCCAGATGGAGTTTGCCTGTGGGGCGATCGCCCGTGAGAACCCGTTTCCGCTCGCTCATCAGGGGAATTATACCTGAGGGGGTGTCCTTGAGGGTGTCTGAAAAAACCTCTCTCACGCCTGACGGCTAAAGCGGCTCTGTTGCAAGGACCCCTATTTCGTCTTACGACACAGGGGGTTTCGCCGCATGGGGCGCGGCGACCGCGCCCCTACGCAGGCGGGTAGGGACGCGGGAACCGCGTCCTGTTCTTGGAACCTCGCCATCTTTGCAACAGAGCAGCTAAAGCCGTTCCTATGAAACGAAGCCGACCTGAGTCGGCTATTTGAGTCAGCGTTTGATTTTCAATCGTATGGGCGCACCACGTTCAAGTCGGATATCATCCGAAAGTGGCGCACATTTTTCGTGTATAAAGTCAAGCCATGTTCTATCGCAGTTGAGGCAATTAGAGCATCCGGAATAAGAAGACCGTGGCTGAGGAAATTAAGACCGCCGTGAAATCGTTGCGCTGAGAGGCAAAATCTGAACTCTGTCAAGAAACTGTTGCAGCAAGGTGAGTTCGTGAGAGTTGCGGCACCCAATTACCAGTTCCATTGCCGAGATGATACTAATCCGAACGCCCCCAGAAGCGTGTTAAGCTGCCAGAAACTTTATTCCGTTCTCAACACCTCGCAGGGCATCAACGAGGATGTCCGTGTCGGTCAATCCCGAGGCAGGCGGTTCTTCCATTTTCCGCGCTCCTTGCGTACCCATCTGGCGCTGTCCTGCTTCTCGCGATGCTCCGCCCACATCCCAAAGCAAGGCAAGCGTATAAACTCCTCCTCTGCCATAGCCGAGGTGTCCTGACTCAGCTCTTTAAGGATTCGCTGCTTGGCTTCAGGCGATAATTGTTTGACGAGCTCCACTACCTGTTCGTCCGAGAGTTCCAACTCAGGCATAACCGTAATTCCACCTTAGGATGAAGCGCTTTTCTTGCCTTGCACAAAGCCTATCATCCAGATACAAGAATGCCTGCCACTCGTTCCTTAGAGTAAGTTTGGCGTGCGCCCAGAGAGGGCGATTACAGGGCTGAGAGGCGTCTCAGGTTAGCCTTATTGCCCCCTTGACAAACCCCCGTATCGAATGGGGTATAATTCCTACAACCGCGCGGGTGGTGGAATTGGTAGACACGCATGGTTGAGGGCCATGTGGGGCATCCCGTGTGGGTTCGAGTCCCACCCCGCGCACCAGCGTGGGCGGTTAGCTCAGTGGCAGAGCGCCTCGTTCACACCGAGGAGGTCGTTGGTTCAAGTCCAACACCGCCCACCATTTTTTACGGCGTGCCGAACCAGTCCTCCACAAACTGAGTCATGTGTCCATACCAGCCCCAGTACAGCAATATCAGTGCGATCCCCGTACCCAGCAACCCAATCAACACTGCCATCCGCACCAGTCCCATGCGCGTTTGACGGAACGAATCCTGACTGCGCTGGTAGTAGTAATCCGCCAGCCGCTGGAGCATCTCTACCACCTGCCCTGACTGAATGCCCGTGGTGACCAGCGCGACCTCTTCGGGGGGGAACATGCCCGAGCGCGCAAGAGCGGAGTCCAGCGGTTCAGCGCGTTCGCCGTGTGTGAGATTCACCGCTGCGAGGCTGCTGGCAATCGCCGCGTTGGGCACGGTACGTGCCGCCAGCTCCCATACGGAGGCGGGCGCAAGTCCCACCGCCGAGAGGCGCGAGAGGTGATACAAAAACATCTGGAGCGACTGCGCCCGTACCCAGTCCGCGTAGCCCCACACCAGCGGCGCCCTCAGCTGGAAACGCGAGCGAAACCACTCTATTCGATTCAACAGCCCCCACACGCCCCATGCCACTATCAGTCCAATCAGCAAGGGCAGCCCAATTTGCAGAAACGCCTGCCACCAGCCTTGAAACACCACCCCCAGCCCCGCCGCAGGATTCCCCACCTCAGACCCCGTGAACTGACGCAGGGCGTAAATCAGCCCCAGCCCGAACGGCGCTATAATCGGCAAGCTCAACACGGTGATAAGGAAGCACCCTTTTGCGGGCACGCCCCACATGCGGAACGAGCGCCAGTTTTCGTAATACTCCGCAAGATGCCCAATTGCGTCCGGCAGGTAGCCGCCCGCTTCCCCTGCCTGAATCGCGCCCACCACAAACGCAGGGAATAGACGGGGGTACGCCAGCATCGCCTGCGAGATGGGCACGCCCTGCGCCGCCTTTTCCGCAATTTCGGCACACGCCTGATCCAGCTGCCTGTGGTTCACACGCCCCGACACCAGTCGAAACGCCTCCGCCGCGCTGTAGCCCGCTTTCAACAACGCCTGCAACTGCACCATCAGGAACCCCATCGTGTGGGGCGAGACTTCCGAACGCTCCCATTCAGGCATGCTGGCGGGTGGCGCAGGCGTGGTCGCCGCCGTCTGGTCGGGGAGGCGCATCACCTGCTGCACCATCAGCCCACGCTGGCTTAGCAGACGCTGCACCTCGCGCGCATCCTGCGCCTGAATCGTGCCCGTGCTGGTCTGCCCCCGCGAATCAACCGCCTGATAACGAAAGGTGGGCATTGTAACGCCTGACCTCCTGACGCTGAATTTCGGGGTTTTGCAAAAGCAGTTGAAGTGGCGTGCCGTCGGGCAGCACCATATCGGGTGTCATCTCGGCGAGAGGGACAAGCACAAAGGCGCGTTCACGCATGCGGGGATGCGGAATCGTGAGTTCAGGCGACTCCATGCAGAGGTTTTCGTAGAGGATGATATCGATATCGAGTGTGCGGGGCAGCCAGCGCTGCGGGGTGGGTTCGCGTCCCAGCGCCCGTTCTATCGCTTTCACGGCTTGCAGCAGCGCCAGCGGCTCCAGCGCCGTTTCCCCCCAGAGACCGATGTTCAGATAGGGGCGCGGGTCGGGCGTCTCCCCAACAGGCGTGGTTTCGTATACCGATGAAATCTGCACGGGGATAACCCCATACTGAGGCAGAAGCCGTGCCCCCGTCCCCAGATTCTGCAATCGATCCCCCAGATTAGACCCCAGACTCAGGTAGACCCTTGCCACGCCACAGGGAGTATACCCTTAACCGCGCGGGTGGGTTTTGCGGTACACCTCGCGCAGGCGCTCCAGACTCACCTGTGTGTAGATCTGGGTGGTGGCGATGTCGCTGTGTCCGAGCAGTTCCTGCACGGCGCGCAGGTCGGCGCCCCCGTTCAGCAGATGCACCGCAAACGAGTGGCGCAGGGTGTGGGGTGAGATGTTTTTGGTGATGCCTGCGGCGAGGGCATAAGTCTTAATCTTGCTCCAGAAGGCGATACGGCTCAGGGGTGCGCCGTGGTCGTTCAGAAAGAGCGCGTCGCAGGGGCGTTTGGGGTTCACCAGTTTTGGGCGGGCGTCGCTCAGGTAGCGTTGAATCCAGTAGACGGTTGTTTCGGGCAGGGGCAAGAGTCTCTCGCGCCCGCGCTTGCCCCACACATGCACCAGCGCGTCTGCCAGGTTCAAATCGCTAATCCGCAGCCCCAGCAGCTCGGAGACGCGCATGCCCGTGGTATACATCGTTTCGAGCATTGTGCGGTCGCGCAGTCCGTAGGGGGTATCCAGCGGGGGCTGGAGCAGCAGGCGTCGCACTTCGCTCACGGTGAGCGTTTCGGGCAGGGCGCGGTGAGGGCGTGGGGCTTCAAGCGCTTCGGGCGGCTCTTCGGTCAGGATGCCGCGGCGGTAGAGGTAGTTCAGAAACGCGCGGGCGGCGCTGAGCTTGCGGGCGATGCTCGACTCGCTGAGCGCGCGGCGACGCAGGTAATAGATGAACCCCTCCCACAGGCTGGCGTCCCACAGATATGGCTCGGCGCGCCCGGAACGCTGGAGATACTGAGCAAACTGGCGCAGGTCTACGGCGTAGGCGTTCACCGTGTGGGGCGAGGCGCGCCGCTCGCTCCGCAGAAACTCCAGAAACGAATCGATATAGGCTTCCATCAGCCCGCTTCGCCTTCCACTTCGCCCACTTTGAGCTCCAGCTCGCTGCGGAGCTCCACGCGCTCGATTTTGCCGTCGCGTATCCAGACGATGCGGTCGGAAATGTCCAGCATTTTCAGGTCGTGTGTCGCCGAGATAATCGTGACCCCGCGCTCTTTATTGAGCTTTTTCAGCAGTTCGATAATCTCCTTACCCGTTTTGAGGTCGAGGTTGCCTGTGGGTTCGTCGGCGAGGATGATGGAGGGGTTGTTGGCGAGGGCGCGCGCAATCGCGACGCGCTGCTGCTGTCCCCCCGAAAGCTCGGTCGGCTTGTGGTGCAGGCGTCCGCCCAGCCCCACCAGCGTGAGCAGTTCAATCCCGCGCTCGCGTGCTTCGTCCGCCGTAACGCCTGCGAACACCATCGGCAGCGTCACATTCTCCAGCGCGGTCATCACAGGGATGAGGTTAAAAGTCTGGAAAATGTAGCCGATGCGGTGGCATCGCAGGAACGCCAGCTCCTGCGGGTCCAGCTGCGCCATGTCCACATCGTCGATAAACACCGAGCCGCTGGTGGGTTTATCCAGCCCGCCAATCATGTTGAACAGCGTGCTTTTGCCTGAGCCAGAGGGTCCCATGATGGAAAGATACTCGCCCCGATAGATATCGAGGTTGACCCCATCCAGCGCGCGCACAGTCAGTTTGCCCATCTGGTACTCTTTGACCACATCGCGCACGCGGACCACGAACTCGCTACCCTGATTGGTTTGTGTTGTTGTCATCGTTTAGACCTCCACACGCAGGGCGGCGGCGGGCGGCATCTTTGCGGCGCGGATGGCGGGCAAGATGGTGGCGACGACGGTCAGAAACACGCCAATCGCCATCGCCTGCAGCAGTAACCCGCCCAGCGCACCCAGCGACGCTGCCGTGAACACCGCGCTCCCCTGTCGGAACAGATTAATCAGAAACACCAGCCCCCAGCCCACGAAAAAGCCGATGAACGACGCGACCACCCCCAGCAAGCCCGACTCCAGAAAGAAGAGTTTCACAATAAACGAATCCAGCGCGCCGAGGCACTTCATCGTGCCAATCTCCTTGTAGCGTTCCGTAACCGCCATCAGCATCGAGTTGGAGATGCCGACGGTGGACATCAACAGGCTCATCACCACCAGCCAGTTCTGGCGGGTGGTGGCTTCAATGGTGGCGGGGTCGTTCGGATCTAAGGGAGGGGCATAGAGGGCGGCGGCGCGCACCGCCGTGAAAAACGCGATTCCCAGCATAATGCCTGCGGCGGTAATCAGCGCCCGCAAAAACCGCACCCGAATGTTCAGCAGGGCAATCCGAAACGCCACCGACAGCGGCAGCTGTACCTGTTTGCGGATTGCGCCCTTGCCCGTTGCATGCTGTACCGTACTCATTGTCGTTTTTTCAGGTAGGCAATAAAGCCCCGTTGCGAAAGCGTATTTAAAAACGCGAAGAGCGAAAACTCCGCCTCGCGCCGCTCTAATTTATACCGATGCACCAGCCGCTGGACGATCGACTCCACATTATGCTGTCCATCGCAGAGCAGCCACACCGTTGTGCCCGTCTCGTCCAGCTCAATTTTATGTTCGCGCGGGAGCTTGAAAATCCTGCTGAACAGGCGCGCGATTCCTCGCGGCTGGAAAGGCACAATCAGCAGACAGGTTCCGTCTTCGCGCTGTTCGTAGGCGACGGCAGGGTTGCGAACAGGGTAGAGCTTCAGCACGGCGCGTCGGTCTACGGTCGGTCTGGGTTTGCGGAAGAGGCGCATCAGGGGCATCGTGTGCGGGCGTACACCTCCTCCAGCAGGGTGTTAGGGCGTGGGGTCTGATGTTGAATGTGAAACACGGCGTTGCGCTCAGGCTGGAACCATGCGACAGCCTCCACGCGCCAGGCAGGGCGATGGAGCGTCGCCAGCCCGCGAATCGCTTCGGCGACTGCCGCTCCGAAGGGCAGGGAAGCGCCCATGCGGAAGGCGCCGTCGCCCTGCGGATGGCACTCTACACGGCGCAGGGAACCCCATCGCAGCCAGAGCGACGCCCACTCTTCGAAGGTGTAGCCCTTCATCAGCTGCTCGGCGCGGGCAATGCGCTCAATCAACAGGTGTTCGCGCCGCGCCCGAAAAAACAGGCGCGTGTGCCCCGAAAGTACCTGCGCCTTTGCCAGCCGAAACCGTTCGGGCACGGCAGTGCATAGCCCATAGAGGCTCCACACCACCCAGCCGTCGGGGTCGGGTTTCACGGAAAGCGTGTCGAAAATCGGGCGCGCCAGCTGATGGAGCGGCTCGTGGCGCGAGGCGGTGCGCATCTGAATCAGCGCAATCGTGTGGCAGTCTGGGTAGCGTCGAATCTGACCCAGCGCGCGCTCGTCGGACTGCCAGCGGAACTCCAGCGTGTGTTCGTCGAGGGGCTTGATGGTGCCGCTGTAGGGCTGACGGGCGCGGCGTTTGGCGCGCTCCATTCGCTTCAGAAACTGGCTCAACACATAGTGCAGGTCAGTGCGGCGGCGCGAGCGAACCCACTTAATGTCAATTTCCGTGCTCCCTGGCGAGCCAATCTGGAGATAGCCGTCGTTCCAGTCGCCTGTGTAGCCTTTAAGGAACCATTCGCTGGGCACCCGAATCTGGATGCCCTGCCAGCCAATCAGTACGGGCAGGGGCGTCGAGGGAGCGGAGTGCCCGCTTGCCCGCGTCGTGGCGTTCACTTATTGAGCTGTTCGGTTTCGTCGTCGGTGCGGGTTGCGCGGCGGAACTCGGTGAGCGCCTCGCCAATCGAGCGAGCCAGCGCTGGCAAGCGGGACGCGCCAAACAGCACCAGCACAATCACCAGCAGAATCAGCCACTCCTGTGTGCCCATGTATCCCAAAATCGGCATCGTTCTCGTAGCCTCCA
>CAZQPV010000085.1:0-10138 GCA_964595265.1 uncultured Fimbriimonadales bacterium | reverse complement strand
ATAAAAACTAACCCACCCACTTGCAAAGCGCGTCAAGCGTGGGGTATACTGAAGGTATTATGAAACCTCTCGATGCACTGAAGCGGTACAAGGATCAGGACGGCTTCACCATCGAGGAGCTGGTGGCGGTGGCGAACAGCCTGCTGGAGCAGTGGGCGCCGGTTCAGCCCCGCTACAAGGTGGTTCCGTTTCCCGATGTGCGCACGGTGCGCTTCTACACGGCGCATCGGCTGATAGATCCTCCGACCCGCCGACGCGGGAACCGCGTGCTGTATGACTATCACCATCTCCTGCAGCTGATTGCGCTGAAGACCCTTCAGGCGCAGTATATCCCGCTGCGTGCGGTACGGCGCATGATGGAGGGCAAAAGCGTGGAGGAGCTGGAGGAGCTCATCCAGACCGTCCTGGAAAGCCGCTCGGATATCGGGCTGGCGACCAAGATGGGCGGCGCGGCTCGCGCGCTGGTTCGCGAGCAAGCCGCGGTCTACGCTGCTCCGCGCGTGGAAGAAGACAGCCCCTACCCGCGCCCCCACGAGATGCACGAGTTCCACCTGACCCCGTGGGCAGTGCTGAAGGTAGACCCAAACGCCGCGCGCAACGCGGGGGTCACCGAGATTAACCGTGTCTCGGACCTGGTGCGCCTGAGCTTGCTTAAGGCGTATGTAGAAAGCGAAGAAACAACTAAGACGGAAACCACCACTCCTCAAAAGAGGAGTCGGTAATCCTGATCCGATGCGTGTGGCGCTTATTGGCGGTACAGGTGTGCAGAGTCTGCCAGGCTTGGAAATCACGGCAGAGCATGCGCTGGAAGCGCATTGTGTGCTATACGAAGGGAGTCTGGCAGGCCACCCTGTGTTGCTGCTTCCTCGGCACGGCAGGGGGCACAAAGTGCCCCCACACCGCATCCCCCACGCGCTCCATGTGCGCCTGCTCAAAGAGCGCGGGGTGCAAGGGGTGCTTTCCACTTCTGCCGTCGGCTCCCTGCGAGCTGACTGGACGCCCGGCACGCTGGTCATCCTGAGCGATTTTCTGGATTTTACGCGTAGCGTGATAACCCTCTACGATGACGCGGTGGTGCATACGGACTTTTCCCAGCCGTTTTCGCCCCTTCTGCGCGAGGCGCTGATTGCCTCCGCACGCGAACAGGGCATCCCTGTGCAAACCGAGGGCGTTTATGTATGCGCCCCCGGACCGCGCTACGAAACGCCTGCCGAAATCCGCATGTTCCGCATGCTTGGCGGCGATGTGATTGGCATGACCGTCGTGCCAGAGGCGGTGCTGTTTCGGGAAGCGGGAATCCATTACGCCTCGGTTTCGATCGTGACCAACCTGGGCACAGGGCTGAGCGAAACGCCGCTGACCCACGAAGAGGTCACCGAAGTGATGACGCACGCCACCGAGACCATCGCGCGCCTGTTTGCAGGCGCGGTGGCGCGCCTGAAAGCCACACCCCTTTAGCCCCTATTGCCAATTGTGGCATAATACCCCTACGGAAACCGCGCGGTTTCCCAAATCGTATACGAGATTACCGCGTCTAATCAGGAGGCGACGATGCAGCAGATGACCGAGCCAGCGGCGCAGGCGCAACGGGTTGCCCAACTGCTGATGTGCGCGCCCAGCGCCTACGACCTGCTCTATGAGATTAACGCGTGGATGCACCTGAGCCAGCGTCCCGATAAGCGACTGGCGTGGAAACAATGGGAGCAGCTCTATCAAACGCTCACCGAGAAGGTGGGCATTCCCGTGGCGCTGATTGAGCAGGCGTCGGAGGCGCCCGATATGGTGTTCACCGCGAATGCAGGGCTGCCCCTGCCTGGACGGCGTGTGGTGCTATCCCGATTCCGCCACCCCGAACGGCAGGTGGAAGAACCCTACTTCGAGCAGTGGTTCTGCGAACACGGCTACGAGGTCATTCACATGCCCCCCGATTGCGCTTTTGAGGGCGAGGGCGACGCCTTCCTGATAGACCACCTGATCGTGGCAGGCTACCGTAAACGCACCGACATTTGCGCCCATCGCTACCTCAGCCAGATTACGGGGCTGGAAACCCTGAGCCTGGAGCTGGTGGACGACCGCTGGTATCATCTGGACACATGCTTTCTGCCGCTGGGGGATCGTCTGGTCGCCTACTATCCTGAAGCGTTTGACTGGTATGCCCGGCGCGTGATAGAACAGCATTTTGAAACGATTCCCGTCACGCCCGAAGAGGCGTTGCGCTTTGCATGCAACTCGGTCGTGGTGGGCAAACATGTGGTGATGCCCGCTGGATGCCCCATTTTGCGCTTCCATCTGGAAGAGCGCGGCTATACCGTGTACGAGATTCCCATGAGCGAGTTCATCAAGTCGGGGGGCGCGTGTAAGTGCCTTGTGCTGTACCTGCTGGAACCCGCGTAAGGCAGGAAAGATGGGGCAGGTGTCGAATCGGGAGCCGCGATGAGAGTGTGGCTTTTCCGACTGCTGTTTGGCGCGGCGGTGCTGGGCGTGATTGGGAGCGCCGTCTGGAACAACATCGCCACCAATCGCCTGATCGAGCAGGCGACGGGTACCGACCCCGCGGCGCAGGTTCAGGCGCTCCAGCAGATGGCGCAGCGCGACGACTTTTTTGACCTGATTCAGTCCCGGCGCACGCCCGCACGCTTGCGCGTGGCAGACGGGGTGGAACGACTCAACAGCCCCGACGCCGTGAAGATTGCGCTCGCCATGTTGCGCGACCCGGAGCCGAAAGTGCGCGACCGTTTTCTGGACGCCCTGCGCAAAATCGGGGGCAACCATCTGGAAGCGCTTGCGGAGGGACTCAAACACGGCGACGGCAAAGTCAAAAACGGCACGATTCAGGTGATGTCGGAGCTGGGTCTCAAGTGCCTGCCCGTCGCGCTCAAGGCGTTTGAAGACAGCGCGGCGCGGGACGCCGCAGGCGAGGTGCTGGTGCGCTTCGGCAGCGCCAGCGTGCCCGGTCTGCTGGTGCTCCTCCGTACCTCCGAAGATGAGGGGCTACAGCTCAGCGCTATCAGCGTGCTGGGGCGAATCGGCGACCGCCGCGCGGTAGACGCCATCCTGCCGTTTTTGAAACTGCCTCCTGAAAAACGGCGTATCGTGCTGACTGCGTTAGCCAGTATCGCCGACCCGCGCACCGAGTCTGTGCTGATTGAGGCGTTGCGTTCCCCTGAAGAAGACCCCGACGCGCGTGCGCAGGCGGCGCTGGGGCTGGGACAGATGGCAACCCCGAACGCCCTGCGTGCCCTGCGCGAGGGGCTGGAAGACCCTAACCTGATTGTGGCGGACGCATGCGTGTCCGGGTTCCAGCGGGCAGGGGTGCAAGCGCTGGGCATGCTTCAGGACGCCCTGCAGAGCCGGAACGCCGCCACGCGCCGTCGGGCGGTGCTGGCGCTGGGCGCGCTCAACGACGCGCAGGCAGTGGCGATGTTCACACGCGCCCTGAACGACCCCGACTCTGCCGTGCGCCGCGCTGCCGCCGACGCGCTGGGCACGACGGGGCATCCGAACGCCATCCCCGCTCTGATTACCGCGTTAGCCCATTCTGACGGCGGTGTGGCGCGGAATGCGACTCGCAGTCTGGTGAAAATCGGCGCGCCCGCAATCCCCGCGCTGATAGCGCAGTTGCGCTCGCCCAACCCAACCGTCGCCTACTTCGCGGCGCACGCGCTCAGCCAGATTCCCGAGGCGGAAGCCGCGCTCCTGAAAGCCGCCGAAAACCCCGCCACGCAACGCTACGCGCTGGTCGCCCTCAAAGAGCGCGCCGTCTACGCCGCGAAACCGCTGTTTGAGCGCGCCGCCCGTTCCGAAGACCCCATCCTGCGCCAGATTGCCGAATCGGCGCTCCAGCAACTGAGCCAATGAAACCGCATCGCGACTGGCTGGGACGGATTTTCGCTCTCCTGCTTTTACTAATCGGGGTCGGACTGATGCTCCTCTGCTTCGGACTCGCCTACCAGATGTTCCAGACCCCCCCGCAGCGCCTGATGACCAACCCCCAGACAAATAGTCCCGACCTTAACAGCCTGCTGACGGGCATCTGGGCGATCGTGCGTTCCATTCTGCTGTTGATTCTGATGGCAATTGTGGGCGGCATGATTGCCAACCGAGGCATCACGCTCTATCTTCATGTGCGCCGTGCCGAGTACGAAGAGCGCCAGCAAGAGGAGAAAAACCCAACGAGTTGACAGCCCCCCTCGAAATGGTGTATAATAGAGTGCTGGAGGGCTATATCAATGAGAAAGCAAGCCTTTACGCTTATCGAGTTGCTGGTGGTAATTGCAATCATCGCCATTCTGGCGGCGATTCTGTTCCCTGTGTTTGCGCAGGCGAGAGAGAAGGCGCGCCAGACGCAGTGCTTGAGCAATGTGCGTCAGAGCATCCAGTCAACCCTTATGTATACAACAGACTACGATGCCACTTATCCGCGGGGAATCAGCGGCGCAGGCTATACGGTGGTTCATCTTTTTGACCTGCTTCATCCCTACCGACGCGGCGCCGAGATACTGACCTGTCCTTCTTACCCTGCTGATGGCAACGGCATGGATTGGCCCGCCCGACTGCGACACCGCAACAGCGCCCTGCGCAGTGCGGGCACTTTCCGCTACTTTGCCTATGTGCCGAACTATGGCATTTTCGGTTACGACACCTGCCGCCTCAGCGTGGGACGCCAGATGATTGGAAAAGTCATTACCGAGTCGTATATTCCACGCCCAGCGGAAACGATTGCGCTGGTGGATGGCTACTGGTACTTCAACGCAGGCACCTACTGGTTTGACTACTGGTTTAAGATTGACCTCTGGCCACGCCACACGCTGGGTTCCAACCTCGCTTATATTGATGGGCATGTGAAGTGGTCCCACCATCTGGGTATCCCCCGCGGCGGCGAAATTCCCCCTGCATGGCGCAACCCGCCCGATGGCGGCGTCTGTGCCCAGCGTAACACGATCTACTACTACTGGTTCGGCTATCCGCCTGGTTGGAACAACCGCGTGCCTAAAAATGAAGCGGAGTTCAACCAGATAGACCCGCACCAGACCTGCTTTGGCGACTTCTTCGGCATTCCCGACACACCTGTTAAGAATGTCTGTGAACGCTATTGCTCCTCTACGCAGAACCCTCCCTGCTGGTAACGGTTTCGGGGGCGGTTAGAGTGCCGCCCCCGCTAACCACTCCCAGAACCCCACCTCTGGCTCGGCAAGAAGCGGAAGCGCGTAGGCGTGGCAGGAAGGCGGTAGCGCCGTGCTGAGTTTCACTCCGTCTTTTACAGTGGTCAGCACCACCGCATCCCGGTAGCGACTCATGTCTGCGTGCCGAAAATCGGCGTGATCGGGAAAAGCCGCGATAGACTCGATTCGCCAGCCCTTTTGGCGCAACGCTTCAATAAAGCGCTCAGGGCGCGCGATTCCCGTAATTATATGCACAGGGGTTTGAGGGTCCAAGGGGGGCAGGTTATGCCGAAGGGGAACGGGTTCTGCCGTGCGCAATACCACGCGGAAAGTGGGCAGGGGCAACTCTGCTTTCGCTTCTCCCTCGCCTATCCACAGCACGGCGCTGGCGCGGCGTAGCCCCGAAGGCGGCTCTCGAAGCGGTCCTGCAGGCAGGCAGTAGCCGTTGCCGAAGGGTGCTTCGGCGGGCAGCAACACCAGGTCTACACGGCGCGCCAGCGGCAGATGCTGGAACCCGTCGTCCATCACCATCAGGTCAGGTTGCCAGCGATGTATCGCCGCGCGCGCGACAGGCACGCGCCACTTGCCGACTGCGAGCGGTACTTCAGGCAAAGCCCAGCGGATTTCGCACGCCTCGTCGCCCACCTCGTAGGGGTCGGCAACCTCGCCCGGCTCCAGCAGCGTGATTTGCCGATAGCAACGCCCCCCGTAGCCATGCGCCAGCGCCACTACACGCCGCTCCTGCTGGTGAAAATAGCGGGCAATCGCGATTGTCAGCGGCGTCTTGCTCACGCCCCCCACCCAGAGCGAGCCGACGCCGATAATCGGCACCGGCAACACCTGTCGACGCTTTAGCCCCAGCCGATAGACTCCCTCGTAGGCACGCCAGCCCAGTGCATAGAGATGCGAGAGCCATCGCAACAGAAGCGGCGGGCGCACCTGCGACCAGACCGCGCTCACTCCAGAAACGCCAGCGCGACCTCCGAGTGCCATAGCAACCCCTCATCAGTGAGCCGAATCCAGTCGCCTGCCTGCTCCAGCCAGCCTCGCGCCTGCAACTGCGCCATCGCTTCGGCGTAGTGGGCGCGAACGGGCAGGTTAAAACGCGCCTCCAGCGCCGTCAGATTCACCCCCGCCGTCATGCGCAAGCCCAGCATCAGCGTCTCGCCGACCTTTTCCCAGCCTTCCAACGCCTCTGACTCCAGCGCCAGCGATTCGCCCGCCTGTAGCCGACGCACATATTCTCGCGGATGTTTGATGTTCGTCCAGCGCACGCCGTCCATATACGAAACCGCCCCCGGACCAAACCCCAGATACGGCTCGTTGCGCCAGTAAACAAGGTTATGCTGGCACTCGTAGCCGGGCTTGGCATAGTTGGAAATTTCATACTGATGGTAGCCCGCCGCACGGGCGCGCGCCTGCGCCATGCGATACATGGCGACCTGTACCTCCTCGTCGGGCAGGCGCAGCCGCCCCTTCTGGTAGAGGTGATAAAATCGGGTGTTCGGCTCCAGCATCAGCGCATAGAGCGAGAGATGTTCGGGGTTCAGGGCAATCGCTTGCTCCAGATTCTGCGCCCAGCGTTCCACTGTTTGGTCGGGAAGCGCGAAAATCAGGTCCAGATTGAGGTTTTCAAACCCCGCTGCGCGCGCCCATTCCACGCTCTGATACACTTCTTGCGGCGAGTGGATGCGGTCCATGCGTTTTAGTTCCACCTCGTCAAACGACTGTACCCCGAAACTGATGCGGTTAAACCCTGCCTGTCGGAGCGCCCGCAGTTGCTCGGCACGCACGCTTCCAGGGTTGGCTTCGATGGTGATTTCGGCGCTCGGCTCAATATGAAACTGGCGCGCGAGATGTTCCAGAATGCCCGCGAGCGTCTTCTCGTCCAGAAAGGTGGGCGTGCCGCCGCCGAAGAAGACAGTGGGCACGCGCGCGCCCGCGTAGGGCGTCTGGGCAATCTCGCGGTGGAGGGCTTCCACAAACGCCTCCACAATCGCCCCTGCCATTGCGTAAGAGTTAAAATCGCAGTACCCGCACTTGCGATGGCAGAACGGGATATGCACATAGAGGCTCGCCTGCATGTGGGTTAAGTATACCTACACAGGTTGAGCGCACGCTTGCAGGTATACTTTTAAGGTAGCACTTGGGAGAACGGCATGGAAAAGCACTACTTTACGGTTATTCTGGAGCGCGAAGAAGAGGGTGGATACCACGCATTCTGCCCCGCCTTGAAGGGCTGTCATTCTCAGGGTGAAACTCTGGAAGAGGCGCTTGCGAATATTCGTGAAGCAATAGAAGCCTATCTTGAGAGCCTTCAGGCGCGTGGCGAACCGCTCCCAGTGGAGGACATCCTTATCAAGCCCGTTGAGGTTTCGGTTTGAGCGAAAGGCTACCACGCGTTACAGCGAAAGAGGTTATTCGCGTGGCGGTCAAGGTAGGATTTGTCTTTGACCGTCAAAAAGGAAGCCACGCTGTCTACTATCGTGAACGCGACGGAGCGCGGATTGTCATCCCAATGCATTCTGGGCAGATTCTCAAACCCAAAACCCTGAAAGGCATCATAGAGGATATGGGGCTGACCGTAGAAGAGTTTCGCGAGCTCTTATGAGGATTCGAAGGCGACCTATCCCAACGCCGAGAGTTCTTCTCTCCAGTCAAAGACTGCTCCCCACTATGGAATAACCCCCATGGCGATGAAAACGCTGGTCAAGATTCTGGCTGTCGCGCTGGTGGGAGCAGGTATTGGCGTGGGCGTGGGGCGCATGATGGCGCCTGTCAAGGAAATACCCCCCACCACACCGCTGGGCAAACTGGACTGGGGCAATCGGCACTTCGCGCAGGGCAAACTCTCGCACCCGCGCACTGACCCCGAAACGCGCCAGAAACTGGCATACGAGGGGCAACACCCCTTTGCGGTGGTGCTGACCTGTGCCGACTCGCGCGTGCCGCCCGAAATTATTTTCGATCAGGGGCTGGGCGACCTGTTCGTCATACGGGTGGCGGGAAATGTGCCCGATACACTCCAGATTGCTTCCGTCGAGTACGCAATAGAGCATCTGGAGACGCCGCTGGTTGTGGTTCTGGGACACACCCAGTGCGGAGCGGTCAAAGCAACGGTGGAATCGCAGGGGAAGCATCTGCCGGGCAGCCTGCCTGCGCTGGTGGAACAGATTGAACCCGCTTATCGCAAAGTGCGTGCGAACTATCCCCACCTCAAAGACAAGGCGCTGGTGGAGCGTGTGATTCGCCAGAATGTGCAGGAGAGCCTCATCAAACTCTGGGAGCGCAGCCCAATCGTGCAACACCTCGCACGCGAGGGCAAGCTCACCTTCGCAGGGGGCGTCTACGACCTCAAGGAGGGCACAGTAGAGTGGCTCGAACTGCCTGAGGAACTTGCGCCCTATACGGCGCCGCTAAAGGGGGAGAAGCAGGGCAACCACGAGTCGGAGTCGCACAATGCAGACTCCGAGGAACACCCCAAAGGTAAGGGACACGGGCATTAAAGCGTCCCTTCCCGAATGCGCTGACGAATCTGCGCCATCAGGCGGGCATAAAACGCGAGGTTGTGATACGAGGCGAGCCGATAACCCAGCATCTCGCCCGCGCGAAACAGGTGATGCAGATACGCCAGGGTGTAGCGCTGACATACCCAGCAATCGCAGGTGGGGTCTATCGGTTCCATGCACTCGGCGAAGCGGGCGTTGCGCAGGTTGAGACGCCCGTTTTGCGTGAACACCGCCCCGTGCCTGCCCAATCGGGTCGGCAGCACACAATCAAACATATCTACCCCAGCCTGCACGGCGTGAAGAATATCGTCGGGCGTGCCAACGCCCATCAGGTAGCGTGGTTTCTCGGCGGGCAGGCGCGGCGCCACCAGCGCGGTAATCCGGCGCATCTCCTCCACAGGCTCACCGACCGACACGCCTCCAATCGCGTAGCCAGGCAGGTTCAGTTCCGTAATCTGCTGAAGGCTCACGAGGCGTAAATCCTCATAAACGCCCCCCTGCACGATTCCGAACAGTGCGCCCGTGGGTTGAGCCTCCTCCCACGCCGCGCGCGAGCGGATTGCCCAGCGATAGGTGCGCTCCACTGCCAGCGCCACCTCCTCATGCGAGGCAGGATAAGGAGGGCATTCATCAAACGCCATGAGAATATCGCTCCCCAATAGCGCCTGCACCCGGATGGAAAGTTCGGGCGTGAACCGATGCTCCGAACCGTCCAGATGGGAGCGGAAAGTGACGCCCTCCATATCAATCTGGCGCAGGCTGGTGAGGCTGAACACCTGAAAGCCGCCGCTATCGGTCAGAATCGCGCCCGACCAGCTCATGAAGCGGTGTAGACCCCCCATGCGTGCGATTCGCTCCGCGCCCGGGCGCAGGTACAGATGATAGGTGTTGCCCAGAATCAGGCGATAGCCCAGCTGTTCCAGCTCGTCCTGACTGAGCGTTTTAACCGTCGCCTGCGTGCCCACAGGCATAAACACGGGCGTCTCGATAACCCCATGGGGGGTGGTCAATCGCCCTAGGCGCGCGTGCGAGCGCGTGGAGGCTTGAAGCACCTCAAACTGGATTCCCATCGTCCTCTCAGGACTCGTAGACCCCCGCGTAGACCGCCTGAATCACCTCGTAGGGCGTGGTGAGACCGCGCAGGATTTTGTCGCGTCCGTCGTCCAGCATCGTGCGGAATCCCTCTTTGCGGGCAATCTCGGCAATCGCGTCGCCGGAGGCGCGGCTCACAATCGCCTCGCGGATGGCGGGGCTGATACGCAAGAGCTCGAAGATGCCCGTGCGCCCGCGATAGCCCGTGCCCCGACAGTTGTTGCACCCCCTACCGATGAAGAACTGGCTCTGGCTGGCAACTTCACGGGGGATTTTGAGGGCGCTCAGCTCATCGGCAGTCGGCTGATAGGGCACACGGCAATCGGGGCAGATAAGGCGCACCAGTCGTTGCGCCATCGCGCACTGCAGGGTCGC
>CAZQPV010000084.1:0-10294 GCA_964595265.1 uncultured Fimbriimonadales bacterium | reverse complement strand
TCTACGACCCCGACGGCAAACTGGACGGCTGGCTCTACTTCTACAGTGTCGAACTCCGCGATGGCAACAATCGCACGGCTGCCCAGCAGATTGCCACAGTGTATGTGGCACAGGATGGCACACCGCGCCTCGTGCCCCCTGCAATCCTGTGGGACCTTGTACCAGCCCAGAATCCCCCCACAACGATTCCAGAGCCAGATACGGCTTCTATAGGGGCGTTTCTGATGCGGGAATTTGTGATGCCGCTCCGTGAGGAGCTCAGCCGAACCCGAACCCAACTTGCTGAGATTAAACGCAAGTACGGTCTCGTTTCGTTGAATCGCCGAATTGGCGAACTGAACGATAAACTAATAGAATACTCCATGCGCGAAAACATCCCTGAGGCAGAAATTGCCAACACCCAGCGTCGCAAAGTGGAGGCGGAACAGCGGCTCGCCGCGCTGGAACAGGAAATTGAACGCGAGCAGAGCCTCTCTATGCAATCACCTGAGCTGCTGGGTGTCGCGCGGGTTCTCCCGAAGCCCCTGTCAGGAATGACGCCCGATGCCGAAGTGGAGGCAATCGGCATGCAGGTGGCGATGGAATACGAGCGTCAACAGGGGCGCAATCCCGTGGATGTCTCGGTGCAAAATCTCGGCTATGATATTCGCTCTGAAGCGCCCGACGGCGCAGTTCGCTACATCGAGGTGAAAGCACGCGCCCAAACAGGCGATATTGTGCTGACCCCCAACGAGTGGATTATGGCGCAGCGATTGGGCGATGAATACTGGCTCTACATCATCACCCACGCGAGCGAGCAGCCCCAACTCCACATGATTCAAAACCCCGCCAGCCGTCTCCAGCCCGAACAGATTCGGGAGATTGTGCGCTATCAGGTGCCTCAGAGCCAGTGGCAATCGGAGGCGCAACGCGCCTAAAAAGCGCGGGCGAGACAGACTCTCGCCCGCGCTCTGAATTTCCATGCGACGGCGCCCCTTACTCCGGCGCGTACCACTTCCACACGCGCGTGGAGCCGCTGGGGAAAACCGCCACCATCATGTGGACGCCCCTGCTGTCGGTGTGGCGCTGTTCAATCAGGTAGTTGTCTAGCAAGATGCGCACGCGGTCGTCCAGCGCATCGTCCGAGCGCCCCCAGATGAGGTTCTCGTTCGCCAGCTGAGACGCTTCCGCTGGCGAGGACCCTGTGAACAGGAACGCGCCCCGATCACGGTGTGGATAGTAGTAGCTGGAGCGTCCGCGCGTGCGAGCAGGGTCAAAAAACGAGCCGTTGGCTCCATACGGGTTCGGACAAGTGCCCCGCTTCCAGCACTCTGGCACATTGGGGCAGTAAATCACATTGTTGTCCTTGAGGTAAGGACTCAACACAGGACGCGCACCGTTCGGCGTCGGCAGCTCGTTGGGGAACGCCGAACCCGCCATCACACACCCGATTCCCTGACTGCTGAGGTTATAGGGACCCTCCCAGGTGAAAATCACCTGGTTGATGTTCCATCGCGAGCAGTCGGTAATCGGGCGGGAAGGGTCTACATCGATCCCGTAGGGGTAGAAGTTGTCGTAGTCCGTGCGGTACATGGTGATGCTGAGCCAGCACTGGCGGATGTTGCTCACGCATGCCGTCTGCCGCGCCTTATTGCGTGCCTGCGCAAACACCGGGAAGAGAATCGCTGCCAGAATGGCGATAATCGCTATCACGACCAGAAGCTCAATCAGGGTAAAGCCGCGTCTTTGCATAGAGCATGCCTCCACGAAATCTAATTATACACCATCTGGCTGGCAGGAAAGCCGACCCGAATGGCGAAAAGCAGGCTCTCGAGGTGAGCGCTATGCGACGCAGAGAGCAAGGGCGAGTGTTGGGCATTCTGGTGGTGCTGGTGCTGCTCGCCGCGATTGGGGTTGGCGGCTGGTATTTCTTCATCTATATGAAATCGCCCCAGTACGCGCTGAACCAGTTTCTGGACGCCGCCAAAGCGGGCGACACGGAGCGAGTCAATCGGTACGCGGACGCAACAGGTCCGATTCTCGGTTTTATCAGCATGGCTTCGATGGCGATGGAAGGTAGCCTTGCGGACCCTGTTACGCTGATTTTCCCTGGCTACAAGAGCGCGGAGTTTGGGCAGACGCAAGCTTACGAAGTGAAAAGCCTCTCGGTGGAGGGGGAGACGGCGCGGGCACAGATTGCGCTCAAAGTCGTGACGCCCGGCGGCGAGGTTACCCTCAACCCGACCTATGTGTTGCGCAAGGTGGAAGGGCAGTGGAAGGTGGCGGTGGAGCCAACTCTGGCAGGCTCCTTTAACGAGTTCGTGCCGAACGCCATGCGCCAGCAGCTGATCCGTCGCATTCGTCAGCTGGCAGGCAACCCGATGGTGCAATCGATGGTGGCGCCGCAAATCAACAGCCTGCGTTCCGAAATCGAGAAATATCCCCAGCTACGCGACTTTTTGAAGAGCGCGGGCTTGCTCTGAGCGCATGACCCAGCCTGCAAACGCGCCGACGCGCTGGTACGAAGGGCTAACAGGCTATCACTGGCTGGTGCTGGTGGTTGCTTCGCTGGGCTGGCTGTTCGATACGATGGATCAGTGGCTCTATGTGCTGGCGCGGCGCCCTGCGATTGCCGACCTGCTGGGCGCTGGCGCAACCGATGCGCAGGTGGCATATTATTCAGGCGTCGTGCAGTCGCTCTTTATCATCGGCTGGGCGACGGGGGGCTTTCTGTTCGGCATTGTGGGCGATAGGCTTGGGCGCACCCGCACGATGGCAATTACGATTCTGATGTACGCAGGCTTCACGGGCTTGAGCGCGTTTGCCCAGACATGGGAGCAGTTTGCTCTCCTGCGCTTTTTGGTGGGGCTGGGCGTGGGGGGCGAGTTCGCGGCAGGCGCGGCGTTGGTGGCGGAAACTTTCCCCGCGCACGCACGCCCCACCGCGCTGGGACTGATGCAAGCCAGCTCGGCGATTGGCAACCTGATGGCGGCGGTTATCTACCGATTCGTGGCGCCCGAACTCGGCTGGCGCTGGGTGTTCGGAATCGGCTTCTTCCCCGCGATTCTGGTGTTTCTGATTCGCTTGTTCGTGAAAGAGCCAGCGCGATGGGAGCAGGCGAAGGCGCTCGGCGAGAAGCTGGGCGCGTTCGGCGACCTGTTCAGAGACCCGCGCTGGCGACGCCACACGCTGGTGGGCGTGGGACTGGCGGCGGTTGGTGTGGTCGGCTTCTGGGGTATTGGCACATGGTCGCCTGACCTGCTCACTCAAGCGATTAATCCCACCAACGATCCCGCGCTGAAACCTCTGGTGGACGCGCGTAAGTCTTACGCGATTATGGCACAGCAGGTGGGTGCGTTTTTCGGGATGCTGACATGGGCATATCTGGCGCAACGGATTGGGCGGGGCCCAACTTTCGCGCTGACCTTCCTTGCGTGCCTTGTGATTGTGCCTGCGACCTTTTTCCTGACCACTTCCTACGAGCGGGCGCTGGTGCTGTTCCCGCTGCTGGGCTTTTTCACGACAGCGCTGTTTGCAGGCTATGCGGTCTACTTCCCGGAGCTGTTTCCCACGCGCCTGCGCGCGACAGGGGTGGGATTCTGCTATAATGTGGCGCGTTATATCGCCGCGGCGGCGCCTTACACCTTCGGCGTGCTGAGCGCGGCGTTCAACATCCAGTGGGCGGCGACCATTGTGGCGTCGGTGTTCCTGCTGGGGTTTGTGGTGCTGCTGTTCGCGCCCGAAACACGCGGGAAACCATTACCTGAATGAAGGCAATGAGACGCGTCGGTCTGTTTGGTGGAACCTTTGACCCGATTCATTATGGGCACCTGCGGCTGGCAGAGGAAGCGCGTGAGTTCGCTCAGCTGGATCGGGTGCTATTTGTCCCCGCCGCACGCTCGCCCTTCCGCCTTGAAGAACCGCTCACTGAGGCAAAGCACCGACTGGCGATGGTGCGACTGGCAATAGCCGCAAACCCTGCCTTCGCGGTGTCGGAGATTGAAATCCAGCGCGGTGGGATCTCTTACACCATCGATACGGTGGAGGCGTTCCAGCAACAGTATCCCGAAGGGGAGCTTTTTCTGATCATGGGCGCCGACTCCCTGCATGGCTTTCCCCAGTGGTATCAGGCGGAGCGTCTGGCGCAGAAAACGAGCCTCCTTGCAGGGGTGCGACCTCCCTACGAGGAAACAGCCCTATGGCAGTCCCTGCCCGACTGGGTGCGCCGGCGAACCTTGCTGGTGCCGATGACGCCACTGGCTATCAGCGCCAGTGCCATCCGCCAGAAAGTGCGCGAAAGGCGCTCCATTCGCTACTTGACGCCTGACGATGTGATAGAATATATCCAGAACAACCATCTTTATGCGGAGACGAGGTGATATGACAGCAGAACAGAAGCGTCTAATGATTGTGAAAGCGCTGGAGGATGCGAAAGCGGAACGCATTCATGTGCTGGACCTGCGCGGGAAGACCCTGATTGCCGACTACTTTATCGTCTGCACGGGCAACTCCGATGTGCATATCCGTTCTATAGCCGACAGGGTTCAGGAAGCGCTCGATGCACAAAAGGAGCGCGTGTTGCGCGTGGAGGGCTACCGCGAAGCCACATGGGTGCTGCTGGATTATGGCGATGTGGTGGTGCATATTATGCGCGAGGAACAGCGGCAGCACTACGGGCTGGAAACCTTCTGGGAGAACGCGCCACTGATTGAGATCCTACGGGAGCAGAGAAGTGATGCCGCCGCACAGCGAACTGGATCCGAAACGCGATGAGGTAGAGCGCCTGCTGCGGCAAGCGCACCTCGAGAAGATGCGCGGGCAGAACGAGCAGGCGCGCGCTACGCTCCAGCAGGCGCTGGAGCTGATGCCCGACGCGCCCGATGTGTGGGAACTGCTGGGCGACTACCGGCGCGAGGCGGGCGACTGGAAAGGCGCCCACGAAGCCTACCAGAAAGCGCGCGAACTCGCTCCGGGTAATCCCCACATCGAGCGCAAATTCGCAGAGGCGGTGCTGATGCTCGCGCGCCAGCAGGAGCAATACCAGATGTGGGAACGCGCGCTGGGGGGCAAAGAGACAGCCAATGCTACCATGCTGCCGCGCAATCCCGGGCTGGCGTTCCTGCTCTCGATGCAGATGCCGGGTGTGGGACAAATTTACAACGGTCAGTGGGTCAAGGGGGGCGTGCTGTTGGCGCTCTGGGTGCTGGGATGGGTGGTGTTTATGCTCACCCCAGGCAGCAGCGATTTCGTGTATAACTTGCTGGCATACCTGGTGAACCCGACGCGTGTGCGGGGCGGCATCAGCGCTTTTCAGGTTGTGCTGGCGCTCATGCTCTTTGTGGTGTGGGTCTATGCAATGATTGACGCGCCATTGAGCGCCGCCGCTCGCAACCGCCGAATTTGAGGGGCGGGGTTTTGGAGGCTCCCGCCCCCCTGGAGTTATCAACGCTCCCACTTTGCGGGGTCCCACAGCATCGGCTTGAACATCCACCAACTGGCGAGGTCGCGCTGGTCGCTAAAGTGCGGCGAGCTGGGGTTTTCGCTCTGTCCGGGAGGTAGCACATTCTCCGCCACAATCGGGTTGCCCAGCTCAATCACCTGAATGTAGGAGCCGCGGTCGGTGTAAGGCACGCCAGCGAGACGCTCGCCCCAATTCATGCGCGGCGCCTTGTAGCGCCACTGGCTAATCCCCTCGCCATAGGTGCGTTTCAGCTGGGTCAGCGCGTCCGCCAGCGCAATGGTCAGCACCTCTTCAGGGCGCTTGCCGTTGAAGTAGTCAAACTGGCGCGGCACGGGCGCCTTAGAACCCAGCAGCGCATAGTAGATATAGCTGGGCTGGATTGCCATGCGAAACAGGTCGGGGCTGAAGAAGTTGCCGAGGTCATCGGCGAACGCGCGATTGCGCACTGCGTTCAGCCATGCATCCCAGATAGCTTTGCCTGGGCTGCCTTCCATTTCATAGCAGTCCCATGCCGCGAGAACCTCTAGCACCTGTTTCATTTCAGGGGTCAGATTTTTCTCATTGCGGCGCACGATATTGAGCATTACGGGTAGCAGTTTCCCTGCGTCTTCGTCGTACTCGGCAATATCGCGCACCATGCGTTTTACATCGTCTAAGGTGAGTTTGGGCTTTGCGCTGGCTAAGTCCATCAGCCGATAGACGCGGAAGATGGCACCCCATGCAGGCGTGTCGGAGTTCTCCCACCAGCCTGCGGGTTTGTTGTTCCAGTTCACGATAAACCCGCGCCTGGGGTTGATTACCTTCGGCATCTGCTCGAACGACAGGATGCCTTTCCAGTCGTATTCGCCGGTGCCCCACACGGGTAATCGGCTATCGATGCCATCAGCACGGATGGGCACGCGCCCGCCATACCACCAGCCAATATCGCCCGTGCGCGTCGCCGCGTGCAGGTTGAAAGAAGTTGGCATATGCGCCGCCGCGCGTTCGAAGTCTTGAATCGTGCGGGCGCGATAGAAGCCGTTAAGCGTGTGCATCGTATCCAGCTCGCGCCCCCAGAAGCTCATCGCCTTGGCAAGTGCCACGCGGTTCTTGTTGTCGATGCCCACAATCGGGCCGTGAACGCTCCGATAGACCGTAATCGTCACGGGGTTCGCGCCCTTGACCTTAATAGTCTCGGTGCGCTTTTCGAAATTGCGCCATTCGCCTTTGTACCAGTATTGCTCTGGATTGTCGGGGTTCAACTTCTCGACAAAGAAGTCAATCAGGTCGCCCAGCCCCGAAGTAAAGGTCCATGCCGCATAGGAGGTCATGCCAATCAGCACACCAGGCACGCCGGGGAAGGTCATGCCCATCACATTGTAGCCCGCACCGACGAGCTGAATCTCGGCAGCGATATGGGGCAGGGAGAACCCCATCTGCGGTGCACCCACCAGAATCGTGTTGCCGCTGGCGGACTTTTTGGGATGGATCAGTATCGCGTAGCTGCCGAAGTGGGTGAACAGCCCCAGCTCGCGTGCGATTTCAATCTGGGCTTCGTTCGAGGCAATGCGAAGCGCGGGCAGCAGCACCTCCAGCCCCACATCGGGTAGGGTCTGGGCGTGTTTGCGGAAGCGCTCCAGCGTGTCGCGAGGGTTGACTTTATGGGGCTTACGAGAATCGTCTTCCAACGGCACGGTGGTGGGCGAAGTGGGGTCCTGCACCCAGAGCAGGTCGTTTGCCCACACGGGCGCCAGGTCTTTGTTGCGTGCCTTGAGGAGCTGATAGAGGGCGTAATTCCGCAGGTCGCCGCCTGCCACCACGCTACCGAATCGGCGCGACATCATCACACCAATCGCGGCGCTATCGGTAGGCTTCCATGGGCGCACCTCGATGCCGTTCTGGGCATACTGGGGAGGAATCTGGTTCGTGCGCCTGGCTTCCTCAATCCATGCGTTCACGCCGTCGGAAAACGCCATCAGGGTCGTGCGCAGGTCTTCAGGCAGCTGAGCGATAAACGATTCCAGTTCGGCTTCGGTATAGCCTTCGATACGGGCGGTTTTGTCCTGCTCCACGGCGGATGCGCCCACGACTTCTGCCATCTCGCCCCGCGCCTGACGCCGATAAAGCTCCATCTGCCAGAGCCGATCCTGCGCAATCGCGTAGCCGTTCCCGTAGAACAGCCCATAGAGCGTGTTCGCCTGCACATGGGGCACGCCATACGAGTCGCGGAATATCTTAACCGTGTCGCCTGCAACGGGGAGGGTCGTGGTCTGTGCAAAACTTGTGCCTAACAGCATGCTCACAACGAGCCAGAGCGTCCCAAAACGAATGCCTCTTCGCATAGCCCCTCTGTTCGACCGAGGAGTCAGGAATCCTGTCAAGTGAAGCGGCTCTGTCGCAAAGAACAGGGGATTCAGGGGGCAGGGTTGGCGTAGCCAGTGTTTGCCCAAACCTTACCCCCTCGCCCACGCCGAGGCGAGGGGGTGTATTGCAATTGGGGCGCAAAGACACTCAGTCGTTGAATTGCTCCACGCGATAGATGTCCAGTCGGTCGTTAGTGCCTGACTGGGTGAGCTGCGAGGAAACCACGAACAGGTAGAGCGCCTGCGGGTTGGAACCGAAGTTGAACAGCACGGTGAGCAGGTCGGCGTCGTCCACCACGCCGTCGCCGTTCACATCTTCAGCGCCACCGCTACTGCCAAACGCGAACAACACCGCCAGCAGGTCCGCATCGTCCACAACCCCGTCCAGGTTGACATCGCCCTGGGAGGGGTCAGGACCATAGCTGGTGGTGAAGTTGAAGATGTCCGTACCGAAAGGCGCAGGTGTGTCGGCGCCAATCGACTCATCGCCGTTCAGTTCAGCATACGGAGTCCAGCTGGAGCCGCCGCCCGTGTAAATCAGCACCTTGTTGATTCGGGGGTCGGCGCCCGTACGGCGGTTAAGAATCAGATAGTTCTCACCGCCCACGCGCAGGTAGTGGATGTTAATCAGCACCTGAAAGGGGTTGTCCGAGTCAAAGTCCAGGATGCGGCACGCGCGATTGCTGCCCACCGTGTTATCGGCAGTGCGCAGGGCGTAGAAGACGCTGTTGTCCACGCGCAGGTAGGCGTCACCTTCGGGCGAGAAGGTGATGTCGCGCATGCCTGTGGTGGTCTGACCGCCCTGACAATCGCGCGAGGGCAGGCTCAGGATGTTCGGCAGCGCCGATCCGTCCACCAGATTACGGCGAAAGATAAACCCACGCCCGCGCGCCAGCACCGCCAGCGAGGGGTTGCTCCCCTGATAGCCTGGATCCAGTTCGATGCACTCCATGCGGCTGGAGTTGCTCAAATCGCTGGGCAGTACCACGCCCGTGCCGTTCCAGGTGGTAATCTGCGTGCCCGTGGCGGCGTCATACTGGCGGATGCCGGTGAGAGCGGCATCACTCGCGGCACCCAGCCCTGTGCCGAGGTAGAGATAGCCGTCTTTGTAGACAACATAACTCACGCGACTCTGACCTGCCTGAGTGAGCGCAATGAGCGGGGTAAAGGTACGGTTTGGGGAAAGCGCATTCTCCACCCTGATAACACCCACTGACTCGGCAGTGCTGTTGGCGGTGGAAAATCCCGCGAGGTACAGGTTGCTCCCATCGAAGGCGACATCGGAGACTGCGTTGCCCTGTGCGCCCCCGTTAGGGAAATACGGGGAGAGATCTACCGTGGCGACATGCACAAACGAAATCTGCGACCAGCCAGTGCTCCCCACAACGGCGAGCGCGGCGCCTATGCCCAAAATCCATCTGCGTCTCATCATCGAATAACCTCCTTTCTGGGTATTCCTATTATACCCCAATTCTGTGGGGTTTTGTGGATGTGGGGTTCAGGTACAATCGGGATATGCGGATTCTGCTGGTGGGCGGCACGGGGTTTATCGGTTCGGCGATGGCGCGGGCGTGGGCGCCAAGCCACACAGTGCTAACGCTGACGCGCAATCCCAAAGAGGCTCGCAAAAAGCTGCCCGAAACGGTTCAGCCCGTCTCTTGGGACGGGCGCACGCTGGGCGACTGGGTGCAGACGCTGGGCACTGTCGATGGGGTAGTTAATCTGGCAGGCGAGACGATTGCCCAGCGCTGGACACCCGAAGTGAAGCGACGGCTGATTTCCAGTCGTGTGGAGACGACGCGCCTGCTCGTAGAGGCGTTGCAGGGGCTATCAACGCGCCCTGCGGTGTGGCTGCAGGCGTCGGCGATTGGGATTTATGACCAGAACCCCGACACGGTGGCTGATGAAAGTTCGCCGCCTGGCAGGGGCTTTCTGGCGGAGTTGGGGGTGGCGTGGGAGTCGGCGGCGCGCCCCGCTGAGAAGCTGGGCGTGCGCCTGTGCTATATGCGAATCGGCGTTGTGTTGGGGGCTGGGGGCGGCGCGCTGGAGCGAATGCTATTGCCGTTCAAGCTGGGCGTTGGCGGACCGATTGGCTCTGGTAAGCAATGGCTTTCGTGGGTGCATATCGACGATGTGGTGGGCGCGGCGCAGTTTCTGATGGAGCGGGGCGATCTGTCGGGCGCGTTTAACTTCACGGCTCCCAACCCCGTGACGATGGCGGAGTTCGCCCGAACGCTGGGGCGCGTGTTGTTGCGACCGTCGTTTGTGCGGGCGCCGGCGTTTGCGTTGCGCCTGATGCTGGGCGAGATGGCGGATTCGCTTCTGCAGGGTTCGCGCGTGCTGCCGAAACGCCTGCTGGAGGCGGGCTATGGGTTTCACTACCCGGAGCTGGAACCTGCGCTCAGGGCGGTGCTGGAGGCATGATTCACGCTTTTCGCTGGGCAGCGATGGGCACGGAGTATGCGCTCTATGTGGGCGCGATGGCGTATGCGGATGCCTGCGGCGTCGCCGA
>CAZQPV010000083.1:0-10459 GCA_964595265.1 uncultured Fimbriimonadales bacterium | reverse complement strand
CTGAACACGCTGCTGGATTACCACTACAAAACCCGCTATAAAGCCGAGCGGGGTGGGGCAGGGTCGGGGAGCAACCGCAAGGGGCGCAACGGGAAGTCCATCACGCTCCGTGTGCCCGTCGGAACCCTCGTGTACGACGCCGACACAGGGGAATTACTCGCGGATCTGGCACGCCCGAATCAGCAGTTTGTAGTGGCGCGTGGCGGGCGCGGCGGACGCGGGAACGCCCACTTCGCCAACGCCGTGCGCCAGACCCCCCGATTCGCCGAAAAAGGGCTGCCCGGCGAAAAGCGACGCATTCGGCTGGAGCTTAAACTGCTCGCCGATGTTGGGATTGTGGGCATGCCCAACGCGGGCAAAAGCACGCTCATCAGTCGCATCTCCGCCGCGCGCCCCAAGATTGCCGATTACCCCTTCACGACACTCGTGCCGAACCTGGGAGTCGTCCAATATCAGGATTTCAGTTTCGTGGTCGCCGATATTCCGGGCTTGATCGAAGGCGCGCACGCTGGGGCAGGGCTGGGGCATCAGTTTTTGCGCCATGTGGAGCGCGCCCGCCTGCTGCTCTACCTGCTGGACGCATCGCCGTTCGCGGAGCATGAACCCCTCCACGCTTTTGAAATTTTGCAAAACGAGCTGCGACTTTACAAGCCCGAACTGATCGAAAAACCCGCGCTCGTCGCCCTGAATAAGATAGACACCCTCCAGGATCGGGAATCGCTAACGCCCCTTCGGGAGGCGCTCGAATCGCAGGGCTACGAGGTGTTCCTGATTTCTGCCTACACGGGCGAGGGGCTGGATGCGCTGGTCGCGCGCATGGCGCAGAAAGTGGCAGAGCTGCCGCCTCCTGAACCCCTGCGCGAGGAAACGCCCGAAGTCGCCCCGCGCCGCTACGAACCCGTGCGCGTCTACAAGCAGGACGACCACTATGTGGTGGAAGGCTCGCTGGTGCGTGAAATCGTGCTGACAACCGATTTGAACAACGAAGAGGCGCTTCAGCGCATGCAACGCCGCCTGCAGGGGCTGGGCGTGTTTCGGAAACTCAAGGAGCTGGGCGCTCAGGAAGGCGACACCGTGCGCATCGGCGAGATTGAACTGGAGTACATTCCCGATTAGCCCCCTGTCAGGTACAATTCCTGCATCCATGAGCTATATCAGCCTGTACCGCAAGTATCGCGCCCAGGACTTTGACGAGCTGCTGGGTCAGGAGCATGTGACCGTGACCCTGCGGAACGCAATTGCGCAGGGCAAGTGGGCGCATGCCTATCTTTTCTGCGGTCCGCGCGGTACGGGCAAGACTTCCACCGCGCGCCTGCTCGCCAAAGCGCTCAACTGCGAACGAGGCCCCACCCCGAACCCGTGTAATCAGTGCCGATTCTGTATGGCGATTCAGGCGGGCACGCTGGTGGATGTGGTGGAGATGGACGCCGCCTCCGAGACCAGTATTGAGGATGTGCGCACCTCAATTATTGAGAACGCGAAATACCCCCCGATGGAGGCGCGCTATAAAATCTACATTATCGACGAGGTGCATGACCTCTCGGCGAAGGCGTTCGATGCGTTGCTCAAGACAATTGAAGAGCCGCCGCCGCATGTGGTGTTTGTGCTGGCGACGACCGAATTTCATCGCGTGCCGCCCACGATTCGCTCGCGATGTCAGCGGTTCGATTTCCATCGCGGCTCGATTGCCGATATTGCCCGCCGCCTGGAGCAGGTGGTGCGTGCCGAGGGACTGGAGGCGGAGCCTGCCGCGCTGAATTTGATAGCGCGTTTTGCTGACGGCTCGTGGCGCGACGCGCTCACCGCGCTGGAGCAGGTGATTGCCTTCAGCGAAGAGGGCAAGATTCGGGTGGAGACGGTGTATCACGCGCTGGGGGTGCTGGAAGACGAGACGCTGTTCCAGTTGACCGACGCGCTGATTGAGGGCGACGCCGCGAAGGTGCTGGAGCTGTTAGACGCACAGCTGTTGCTGGGGCGCGAGCCGCGCGTGTTCGCCGAGTCGCTGATTCAGCACTGGCGTGCGCTGATTCAGGCGGGCGTTCACGGGCAGGATCAGGCGGGCTATTATGACCCCACGCTGTGGAGCGCGATGATCGAGCAGGCGCGCCGCGCGGGGATTCCCCGACTGCTCGGCTGGTGGGAGAAAATGGCAGGCGCTCTGACCGAGATGCGCACCACAGGCTCGCCCCGCGCGATTCTGGAACTGACCCTGCTGATGTTCGCGATTCCCGCCCAGCCGCCTGCGCCCCCTGCAAGCGCCACGCCTCTTCAGAGTGCAGAGCCACGCTCGGAGACGCCCCCTATGCCGCGCCCTGCGACGCCCACGCCCTCGGAAGCGCCCTCTCCGCAGCCTTCCAGCACGACCGCACCTGCGCCTGCAGCCGCCATGCCTCTGGCAGGCGATGACCCCAACACGCGCTGGCAGCACGCCAAAGCCGCCATAACGCAAAACAGCCCCAATCTGGAGCGCTACCTCGCTGGCTCCACCGTGCGCGTGGAAAACGGGGTGATTTACCTTACCCTCCGCACCCGACTGGGCTACAACTTCTTCACGAAAAACCCTAAAAATCATCAGGCGATTATCCGCAAAGTGCAGGACGCTGTGGGCATGAATGCCCATGTGGAGATTGAGCTGGATGAGTCAGCCGCGCCCGCTCCGGCGGTAGAACCTCCCCCAACCGCTGCCCCCCCTGAGCTGTCAGGTGAAGAGCTGGTAGAAGCGCTTAAGTCTACCCTCGGCGCCTATCCCGTGGACGACGAGTGAAATTCTCTGTAAAAATTGCAGGAATTCCCCACAGTGTGTGGTATTCTCTCTCAAGGGAGAACGCAACCAATGACACACAAGCGATTGGGCTTGATGGCGTCTCGCCTCTGCCTGTGGGGGGGCGTGCTGCTGCTGGGCTGCAAGCTCCTGCCCCAGAGCGTGCATGTCTACAGTTTGTGGGCGCAGACGCGCGAAGAGGTGCGCCAGCTGAAAGTAGAGCGGGCGGCGCTCCTGCAGGAGCAGCAGGCTTTGCGCGCGCAACTTCAGCGCCTCTCCACCCCGCTGGGCAAAGAGGCGCTGGCGCGCGAGCGCGGCTGGCTCATGCCCGGCGAGAAACCCTTACAGATTCACCTGAGCGAATAAGCCGCGCCTAATCCTGCAGCAAGCCCGACAGATACTGGTCGTAGGCGGTCAGGTCCAGCAAGCCGTGCCCACAGAGGTTGAACAGAATCACCTTCTTCTCGCCGCGCTCTTTGCACTCCAGAGCGAGGTCAATCACCGCCTTGATGGCGTGCGTCGGCTCTGGGGCGGGCACAATCCCCATCGTGCGGGCGAACAGCACTCCTGCTTCGAAAACCTGCGTCTGGTGGTAGGCGCGCGCCTCAATCAGACCCAGCTCCAGTGCGTGGGAGACCAGCGGTGCCATCCCGTGATAGCGCAGTCCACCCGCGTGAATACGCGGCGGCATGAACGCGTGCCCCAGCGTATGCATCTTCAGGAGGGGCGTCTTGCCCGCTGTGTCGCCGAAATCATACCGATACTCGCCTTTGGTCAGGGAAGGGCACGACGCGGGTTCCACCGCAATAATCCGATATGGCTTGCCTTCGGTGAGTTTTTTATGCAGAAACGGAAACACCAGCCCCGCGAAGTTGCTGCCGCCGCCCGTGCAACCCACCAAAATGTTGGGTTCCTCGCCTGCCATCTCCATCTGCTTGAGGGCTTCCTGCCCAATCACCGTCTGATGGAGCAGCACATGGTTCAGGACGCTGCCCAGCGCGTAGCGGGTGTCCTCGTGGGTGAGCGTGTCTTCCAGCGCCTCGCTGATGGCAATCCCCAGACTGCCCGGACAGTCGGGGTCCTGCGCCAGAATCTGGCGCCCGTATTCGGTTTGCTCGCTGGGGCTGGGATGCACCGTGGCGCCCCATGTGTTCATCAGGATTTTGCGGAACGGCTTCTGCTCGTAGCTGACCCGTACCATGTAGACGGTACACTCCAGCCCGAACATCTGGCACGCCATCGCCAGCGCGCTGCCCCACTGTCCTGCGCCCGTCTCTGTGGCTAAGCGCCGAACCCCCTGCTGCTTGTTGTAATACGCCTGCGGCACGGCGGTATTAGGTTTGTGGCTTCCTGCAGGGCTGACCCCTTCAAACTTGAAATAGATGTGCGCAGGGGTATCCAGCGCTTGTTCCAGCCGTCGCGCCCGAAACAGCGGCGTGGGACGCCAGAGCGCGTAAATCTGACGCACGGGTTCGGGAATCTCTATCCAGCGTTCGGTGCTGACCTCCTGTTGCACCAGGGCTTCAGGGAAGATGCGCATCAGGGGCGTCGGATCGTCGAAAGGCTGACCCGTCGCAGGGTTCAACGGCGGTGGGGGTGGAGCGGGCAAATCCGCAATAAGATTGTACCAGTGCGTCGGAATCTCCTCTTGTGTCAGGTGATAAACCCATCGTTCCGTCATCGCTGACCTCCAACGCCCTAATTATACTGCACGCTCCACGCCCCGAATCGGTGTATAATAAGGCTGTTGCCAAAGTGGAGGCACAAACAATGCGAACGCTGTTCGGGACTCTTGGACTGGTTTGCAGTTTGAGCGCGGCGTTTCCCCAGACGCTGCTGGAAACGGGCTTTGAACCCCCCGAATTTTCGCTGGGGAACCTGGCGGGGCAAAGCGGCTGGCAGGCGTTTCACCTCTCTACGCCGAACACGGCGACAATCTCTGATGCCTTCGCATTTTCGGGCACCCAGTCGGTGCGTATGGCTCCAGTTGCAGGCGCGTCCAGCAGCTGGTGGTGGAAACCGGTTGGCTATAACACGGGCGGGAGCGGCTACATCACGGTTATCTGGGACATGTATCTCAGCGCAAGCACGGTTCAGGCAGCCTATGGCGTGGATTGTTACGATCCGGACGCCCTGCGCATCGCGGCGATGCGCGTAAACAATTTGAATCGGGTACAACTGGTGCAGGATAATGGATTCACCACAACGATTATTGATACGGGCGTCGTCTACCCGCGCAACACATGGGCGCGGTTCAAGCTGGAGCTGAACTACAACATGGGGCGGTTCCGACTGATTATGAACAATCGAGAGCTGGGAAGCGCGAATCTCAATTCGGCGGCGGACACCCTCTTCGCCGATGCGGACATCTGGATTGTCAATGTCACAGGGAACGCCGACGATTTTGGTCATTACGACAACTTTCGCGTGATTGCCTCCAGCGCGCCCCTGCCCGACGCCGACATTAATGGCGACGGCTGCGTGGACGATGCCGATTTGCTGACTGTACTGTTCGCTTTCGGCTCTACCGACCCGATTGCCGATGTGAGCGGCGACGGGATTGTGGACGACGCCGACCTGCTGGAGGTGTTGTTCAGCTTCGGGCAGGGGTGTTAGGCAGGTGATGTGGAGACAGCGTGTTTCCAGCCAGAACCCGCCAACGGTAGAGGAGTGCCTCAGGCAGGCGGAAAAGGCGGCTGCCCAGATTCCGTCGGTCTTCCGGCGCGTTAGCACGCATACGCGCCTTGCGGAGGTCTGGGCACGCCTGCAAAACCTTCAGAGCGCCCACGCCCACCTGCAGCAGGCGATTGAGGCGTACCTGAGCGAACCCCCTGCCGAGCGCGAGGTGCGTCAGGTCTTCGCAATCGCCGAAACCGCGAAAGCTTTTGAGGACGAGCTGCGCTGCCAACAGATTCTCGCGCTCGCTTTCGAGACGATGGAAGCGGACCCAGAGGACTCTTTTGCCGTCAAACGCTGCGTGGAGTCGTTTGTAGAGTGGAACCTGCCAGAAGAAGCGCTCCGCGCCGCGCGACTGCTTTCGGATAAAAGGACGAAGGATAAGGCGGAACTGTTGTGTACTGTTGCAGGGGCGTATTTCCAGCGCGGGGACGCTCAGCAAGCAGAGGCACTTCTCCAGGAGGCGGTCAAGTATCTTGGCGTCGCCTATTGGGAAGATGACAGGATTCGGGTCGCGCTGGCGCGAGCCTGGGCGGCAGGGGGGCGCTGGGAACAAGCGACCCTCTGGGCTGGCTTGATTGAGGAGCCCGACCACCGTGCAGAAGCATGGTGCGCGCTGGCGCAGGCGTATCACCAGCAGGGAGACCCAGAGAGCGCGCAGCAGGCGCTGATAAACGCCCGAAACCATGCGCTGGAGGCAGAGAGCCTATGGCTTCGCGCCCAGACGCTGGCACAGGCAGCGAAGGCATACGCGCTGATTGGATTGACCGGGCAGGCAAAAGCACTCTTTCAGGAAGCGCTCACCGTCTGCGAGACAGAACCCGATCCAGAAGCAAAGGACATGGCACTGGACAAGATTGCCGCATACGCCCTTGAAGCGCGTTTATTCCAGACATCCTATCAGGTATGCCTCAAAATCCAGAGCCCTGTCTACCGCACCTTCGACCTCATCGATGTACTCTTTTGTCTTGCGCCAGCTTATAACGCGGAGATGTATGCCGCAGCGTTGCGCTCGGCAGGAAGAATTCGTGACGCTTCAGGGCGCGCGGAAGCGCTCGCCACGATTGGGCGCCAGCTCGCGTGGGCAGGGCAGTTTCAGCAGGCGTGGGATATTGTGCGCTTCCTCCCGCACGCCTACTGGCGCGGCGTGGGGCTGCTGGGCTACGCACGCGCCTGCGCCTACGACCAGCGCTGGGACCTGGCAATGCCAGGACTACAGGAGATTGAACGCATGCGCCATCCGAACTTCACCGCGAACGCTTACCTCAACTTTGCAGAGGAGATTCTGGGATCCGGGTAGTGCAGGCATCCTGCCCAAACTCAAGCGCAGGGATGCGCTGCTACTCCAGCCGATGCCAGCCGGCTTCGTCTCATGGGAACGGCTTTAGCTGCTCTGTCAAGAGACCCGAAAAATCCCGCTAACCCCTGAGGGTGTTCGAGAAATCGCTTTTGGGCGGGACGGGTGAACCCGTTCCTAATAAACGAAGCCAGCCTGCGCTGGCTTCTCGTAGCAGGGGCATCCTGCCCCTGTTCACGCGCAAGATGCGCGTGCTACTTGAGCCGACGGAGGTCGGCTTCGTCTCATGGGAACGGTTTTAGCTGCTCTGTTGCAAAGATGGCGAAGTTCCGAGAACAGGACGCGGGAACCGCGTCCCTACCCGCATGCGTAGGGGCGCGGTCGCCGCGCCCCACGCGGCGGACCCCTCGTGTCGTAAGACAAAATGGGGATCCTTACAACAGAGCGGCTTTAGCCGTCAGGCATGAGATGGAATTTTCCGAACGCCCTCGCTAACCCCTTGACAAGCGCCTCTCGCTTGGGGTATAATTGCTTCACTCTACTAAGTCAGGCAAATGACTTAAAAACAAGGTAGGTGAGAGACGATGAACAACACACTGCGTCAATTGGGTCTTGCTTTGGGTATTGTGAGCCTTACGGCGCTCCTGATGTCCTGTGCGCCGCCCCCACAGAATCAGTCCACCTCAACGGGTTCGGGGGAAACCAAGTCCACCGAGAACAGCACGGCATCCAGTAGCACTTCCAGCACTTCGAGTGCTACCTCTTCAGGCGGCGTGCCCGCTCCCGGCAACGATGACCCCGAAGCCAAGAAGGGGATGATTCTCTTTGTGCAGCAGGGTTGCAACGCATGCCACATGAACCCTGCCAGCGGGAAGGATTATCCCGACCTGCGCGGCGTATATGGCTCCAAAGTGAAGTTAGCTGATGGCTCGGAGGTAGTTGCCGATGAGGCGTACCTCAAGGAATCTATTGTAGACCCCAATAAAAAGGTTGTGGCGGGCTACACCCCGAGCATGGCGTCGTACAGCTATCTCAAGGAAGAGCAGATCAATCAGCTGATTGCCTACATTAAGTCGCTCAAAGACCAGAAGCCCGTCTATACCAAAGAAGCGAAGTAGGCAATCCCTCGGGGTGGGGTGCAGCGCCCCGCCCCCTTCAGTAAGCGTCCAGCTCGCGCAAGCGTTCGTCGCTGATGCCGAAGTGGTGGGCAATCTCGTGAATCACGGTGCGTCGCACGCGCTCCTTGAGGTCCGCTTTGCTCCGTGCGAGGCGCTGGAGTGGCTCCTGAAAGATGGTAATCTTGTCGGGCGGCACGAATCCGTAAGAAACGCTCCGCTGTGTCAAGGGCACGCCCTCGTAAAGTCCCAGCAGCAGATGCCCCGCGCGCACGCCTGCCCGACGCAGCTGGGAACCTGTCGGGCGCCACGCGACCACCACCTCCACATTGTCCATGTAGTGGGCAATTTCCTCGGGAAGGCTATCCAGCGCCTCCGCCACCAGCGCCTCAAACTCTTGCGGGGTCAGCTCGACTGCCATCGTGAAGAATCTTACCCCACTCCACCTGTAGGCACACGGCAACGGTTTGCGCGCCCCAACCAATCAGCAGGCAGTCGGTGAGCGTTTTGCCCACCTGAGGGAGAACCCCATAATGCTCAAACGGGTGCAGAAACGCCATCGGCAGCAGCGTGAGCGCGTGCCAGCCCAGCGCGTAGCTGAAGCGCCCGCGCCAGCGGTAAAAAGCCGCCACGACCCCCGCATACAGCAACAGCCCCGCCAGCCGATCCCAAGGGTCTGAAAACAGCCAGAGAGTGGGGTCCAGCTCCACGGTTCGCCAGTAGTTCCACTGGCTCACGGGCGGAAGGAGGTCCGAGAAATAGTCCAGCACGGGGCCTGCGAGGCTGCTGCGCAGTTGCTGCTGCTGATAGCGCGTGGGTTCTGTGGTAACGAGGCTCACGCGCAAAAGCCCAATCAGCAAGGCGCATGTCAGTACCGTGCCTGCGACTTTCGAGACACTCCCCCGCCACAGGGGGCGGCGTGCGAGGGCGACTGCTATCAAAAACGGCGTCAGCATGATGGGCTGCTCATAGGCGCCGAGCGCCAGCAGGTAAAGCAGCCCCCCCAGCCCCAGCCAGCGCCACGAGCCTTCGTCGCCCGCTCGCAAAAAGCAGACCGTCGCCCACACGCTGAATGCTGTACCCAGCAACGCCGTGCGTGAGGGAACCCACTCTATCAGGCGTACATAATCGGCGGTGAACAGGCGGTCAAAACCCCAGAAAATCGCCCCCACGGCAAGCGCAAGCCAGAGCCACCGTGCGTCGATTCGCTGCCAGAGCGCAGAGTCTAGCCTCACACCTGAACGCTGCGCCCACAGACACACCCCCATCAGCACACTCAGCACCCACCACCATGTAGAGTAGGGCGCTACAGGGCGAACCAGCCCGGTATACTGGGCGCTGAGAATCCCTGCCACGCCCCAGCCCCAAATGGGCGCGACTCTCAGCAGGCGTGGGATCAGCACCGCCACGCCCAGCGCAATCGCCAGGAGCAGCAGCCAGTTGGTGAGGCGATAACCCCACGCCGCCTCGCCGTAGAGCGCGTAATCTAGCGTCAGCGAAGCCGAGCTGATGGGACGGTAGAAGCCGTTTTCCAGCAGCCAGTCGCCCAGAAACCAGCGCCCAACCCCCAATAAGCCGCCCGATGCCTGAATCGCGTCCAGCATCGCGGCGGTGTCGGTGTCGGAGCGTAAAGGCGACGCGCGAAACACGCGAGGCAGCGCCATGAGGTGTATCAGCAACAGTGCCGATACACCCCACCTCAAAACGCTACTTCTGCTGCTTAAAGAAGTTCGCGTTTTTCTCAATGTAATGGCGCCATTCGGGGGGCACTTCGGTGTCGGGGTAGATGGCGTTCACGGGGCACTCTGGTTCGCATAGCCCGCAATCAATACACTCATCCGGGTTGATATAGAACTGGTCTTCGCCTTCGTAGATGCAGTCCACGGGGCAGACTGCGACGCACGACTTGTCCTTCACACCGATGCACGGTTCCGTGATGACATAGGGCATGGGTAGAGCCTCCTGTGGGAAGAATTATACCTGCCCGATGTGGCGGAGCGCGTCCTCGATACGGTTGAAGATAGGAATGCCTGTGGGCAGATTCATGAGAATTTCGCGCCCGTAACTGCGGTTCTGGATTCGAGGGTCTAGAATGCACACAACGCCCCTATCGGTGGACCTGCGTATCAGCCGCCCGAAACCCTGACGCATCTGCTGTTTGACCATCGGCAGGCTCCAGTCGCGGAAACCGTCTTTGCCCTGCAGTTCCAGCAGCGCCTGTCGCGCCCTCTGGGGAGGCGTGGTGGGCACTTCAAACGGCAGGCGCACGATAATCAGATTGGTGAGCGTTTCGCCGGGCGCGTCAAACCCTGTCCAGAAAGAGCGCAAGCCGAACAGCACTGAGTGGGTGTTCTCCCGAAACTGTTGGGAGAGGTGCGCGTTGGAGCCATCACCCTGCACATAGATGGGAATGCCCTCCAGCCGCGACATGCGCTGATACACTTCCATCATCTCCGCGCGGGAGGCGAACAGCACCAGCGCGCGTCCCCGCGAGGCGCGAAGCAGGCGCGTTAGTTCCTGCGCCACACGGTCGTAATAGCCCGTTTCTCTGCCCTGTCGCGTGTTGGCAGGCGGCGCTGGAATCGTGCCCGGAGGCGGCAAGTAAATCGC
>CAZQPV010000082.1:0-10570 GCA_964595265.1 uncultured Fimbriimonadales bacterium | reverse complement strand
ACAACTCGCTTGCTTGTAGAGTGAGGCTCTCACCTCCTTGCAGGGTAGGTTCGCCTCGCAGGGAAGGACTCCTGCTTGCTCTCTGGGGATGGGTAAGCGGTCAGATGCAGGGTAGACGACTAGCTCACGCACGCACTGCACCGGGTATTCCATCAAGGAAGGTTTCGGGAAACCTGTGCGCAGCTGGAGCGTTACTTTCTGCCCATCGATAGGCAGGTTGTGAAGCTCCTCACAGCGAAAACTGGAGAAGAATCGCGGCTGGCTTGTCACGGGATATTCACACCCGTGCGAGTCGTGTACCCCCCGCTGGACGGGATAGTCGCCAAAGGCGCGCTCCGTCCAGAGGAGATAACGCGGTTCTGGCGCGGGCATGCTGTCGTACACATCGCGGTGAACGAAGGGAAAGGTCGTATCGAACCGCCAGCGCACAAAACGGCTCTGCTTAGCGTAATCCAGTCGGAGAATGCGCACATAACTGCCGTCAGGGAAGGTGTGCTGGTAGATTTTGTTCTGGCTGGCAAGATGCATCATCCATGCGACAACTGCCAGCGCCACGACTCCCAGCGCCACTCAGGGCGCCCATCGCCGTATGGAACGCATGGGGGAATTGTACCCCTCATCGTATTCTTATCTGAAGTATAATACTTCATGGAGGTGTCTTATGCGAAAGAGATGGCTCCTGTTTGGGGTGCTGATGGCGACCGCGCTGGGAGCAGCTTCGCTGATGCGCGCGGTTGCGGACAACTTTGACCCCGCCTAGAAACACTGCGCCCAGAACCTAAAGCGACTCGGGCTGGCCCTCGCGATGTACCTGAACGACTACGACGAACACTTCCCGCTGGCATATCAACGCTTCTCGCCCAGCCAGCCGTGGCAGTGGGATACCCCTGTAGCGGTTCCCCGCAACTGGCAGGACGGCAGCCCGCACGGCGGCTGGACATGGGTGAACGCGCTCTCCGTCTACACGAGCAGAACAGAGCAGGTTTACAAGTCGTTTTATTGCCCCGCCACCTTACCCGCGAAACTGCCGAATGTAGATTACAGCCAGCGTGTTCGCTCGCCCCTGCCCGTCAGCTACACCTACAACGGCTATCTGCACAGCTATCGGCTGGCGCGGGTGGCGGACCCCAGCACGCTGCCCACCATCTGGGAGGGGCTGGGACGCGAACACTGGCTGGGATTCGCGCCTGTGAACCCGCTCCTGCGATGCGACCGGGCTGAGGACAAATGTGAGTTTACTCCCTGCACTGACCCTGCAACGACCTATCCGCGCGGCGAAGTGCGCCTGCCGCGCCAGTCGGTCTGGATTCATCGAAGCGGCGTGCATTTCGTGATGCTCGACGGCAAACTGGTAACCCGTCGACTGGGCGCACGGATTGCCCCCGACAGCACGAACCCGCTGATAGACCCGTTCGACGGCTACAACACGCAGGGCGTGCCCAGCCTCACTCGCACGAACGCCTGCGGACACCTGCCGCTCTTTATGCCACGCTAAGGAGGGGAAACCATGAGAACTCTGATAATCACGGCGCTGGCGACGGCGCAGATGCGCGAAGTGTGGCGCTATGTCTACACACCCCCACAACCTGAGCTGTATGCTCACCTCCATCGCGCGGTGCGCCTTGCAGAGGATGGTTTGCTTCTGCTGGGCTGGGTAGAAACGCCCACGAACGGACACGATGCACTGGCAATCCGTGTGAATCCCGACGGCTCCGAAGCGTGGGTCTACCAGCGGGACGGCGCGAGCCTTGACGACGCCTTTGTGGACGCTGTAGAGGCGGGGGGGCGACCTGTGGCTGCTGGCGCAGTTCACCGACGCTGACGGCTACCTCTATGCCCAGGTTCACCGCCTCACTCAGAGCGGGCAGCCCGTCCAGATCTATACGCTTAGCCAGACGCCGAATGCTCACTTTCGTCCCCTTCGGCTGACCTTCGGCGAAAGCTGGCAGCCTGTGGTCGTCGCAGAAGTTATTCAGAATGGCGGGAGCATGCTCGCGTTCTGTGAAGCCGATAGCCAGGGCTACTCGATTTTACCACTCGATATGCGTCCGTGGGGCGTCGCTGACCCGAACCCTTATTCTGTTCTCACGCTGGGCACAACAGCCTCTTTCGGCTCGGTGGATGCGCTCCTCTATCTCTATGATGAGCTCCCATGCCGCTACTCAGGACCCGCGCGCGGCGTGGACCTGCCGATGCTCGCCACCAGCAACGCCGTAGACAACTACTGGGTGGGTATCCAGTCCGAGGGCGGCGCCACGGGTGAAGATGTCGTTGTGATTGCCTTCCGTATCCCAACCGCTGTGCGCTGGGGCTACCGATATTCCTATCAGCTCCACGACGACTACGCCGAAGATATGGTGCTGGATAGCCGCGAACAGCTGCACCTGCTGGTCAAGACAGTGCTGTGGCGTGGCGAGCCTTTCGAGCGGCGTACCCTGCGTCTGGCGACCTTCTCGCCTCAGGGCGCCTTGCTTTCGGATACGGAACTCGTGCCAGATGGGACGCCTTCCCTCTCTGGGCTGCTACGCCTGAACGCCGCGGGAGAGCGCTATGTCGGCGTGTCGCACGCCTGGGGACCGAATAGCTGCTACTTTGCCCGTCTCAATGCCAGCGGGCAACCCCTGTGGCGACAAGCCGTGCCCCTGTTTTCCCTTGAAGCGCTTTTCCCTGAAACAGGGGGCAGCCTCCTCACGGCAGGCATCCTGCCGATTGTAGAGCAGAACGGGGGCTACTGGCAAACCGACGAGCGTCTGGGCGCGATTAAATATGCTCCAAACGGCGACCTGAACGCCGACGGCTGCGTGGACGACGCTGACCTGATGACCGTGCTGTTCGCCTTCGGGCAGTCGGGTTCAGGGCTACAGGCGGATGTGAACGCCGACGGGGCTGTGGATGACGCCGACCTGCTGACCGTGCTGTTTAACTTCGGCAGCGGGTGCTGAAAATTCCTGATTTTGCCACGCTTCCCCTCCACTGCTCTCTTGCGGTGGAGGAGAATTTTTTTGTGGCTCGCCCTATCCATCGAAAAATTGCATTCAGAACTCATAAATTTTCACCTTTTGACGGCTCTGGGCTTGACTTTTTTGATTCCGATGGGGTATACTCGGGGTGTTATGCAAAAGCGCTATCCACAACCGACGCGATGCCCTGTGTGTAGCGGGGCGCTTCAGGTGAAAACACTGGAATGCACGGAGTGCGGCACCAGCCTGACGGGGCATTTTGCCGCCTGTCGATTTTGCCAGCTGGAGCCAGAGCATCTCCAGTTCCTGGAAGTGTTTTTGCGCCATCGGGGGATGCTGTCGGGTGTGGAGCGGGAGCTGGGCATCAGCTACCCCACCGCGCGTAATAAGCTGGACGCGCTCCTGCTGGCGCTGGGCATTATGCCCGCTGCCATCCAGCAAGAGAACGGACAAATCTCTGCCCAGCAACAGGAGATTCTGGATATGCTGGAGCAGGGGCTGATTACCGCCGAGGAAGCGGCGCGCAAACTGCGTCAGTTGCGGTGAACGGAGGTTATGCAATGAAAAACGAAACGCTGAAGCGAATTCTGCATCTCATGGAGCAGGGCGTGATTACTGCCGAAGAGGCGGCGGATCTGATTGACGCGCTCTACGACACAGGCGGCTACACCTCGGAGGAAAAGCCCGCTCAGGAGCCATCCGAAAACGGGCAAACGGAAACGGCGCGGAGCCTGTTCGACAAAATTGCCCGCGCTGTAGAGGAAGCCGCCCAGAGCGCAACAGAAGCCGTGCGCAAAGTCGATTGGCGCGCGATTGGCGACACCATCCGCCACCAGACCCAGCGCGGACTCGAAGAGATGCGCAAAGCGCTCGCCGAGCTGGAACGCACCGACTGGTCCTTGGGGAAATGGGGGAAACATCACGCCGAAACGCATCAGGAAATGGCGCTGCCCCTGACCGCAGGGCAGACGCTTACCATCACGCTCCCCGCAGGGGACACCCGTGTCACGGGCGGTTTCGATGGGGGACGGGTCGAAGCCACCATTCACCTGCGGGGAGCCGACCCCGACGCGCTTCAGGAGACTCTGCGCGCTTACAGCCTGCTGGTGGAACAAACGCCCGAGGGCGTCCACCTGCGCACGCCCGAACTGGAACCCCAGATTGCCCAGCAGGTAGACCTCACCCTGCGCCTGCCCCGTGAAATTAACCTCATAGTTCAACTCCAGCGCGGCGACATCACTATCGAGAAGATTGACGGCACAGTTCAGCTCAAGACGCGGCATGGCGACATTGCCGTCCGCCATACAACGGGGGCAATTGAGGCAGAAACCCTGCACGGCGACCTGACGCTGACTGATGTGCAGGCGCCACGCGCCCGACTCCACGCTTTACACGGCGACCTCCACCTCAGCCATGCCCGTATCGAGCAACTGCAGGCAAACCTCACCCACGGCGATATCCTGATAGAGGACGCCGCAATTGCCACTCTTAAAGCAGAAACCGTCAAGGGCGATATGGAAATAGACCTCACAGAACCGATACGGGACACGGTTCACCTCAATGCCGTCAGCGGCGACATCACTCTCCGCGTGCCCGACGATAACGATTGCACTGTCGCTATGCGCACCGTTGCGGGCGATATTGAGTGCGACCTGGAGTGTCGCTCCGTGGAGCGCGACTTACGAAGCCTTCAGGGGGTCTGCGGCGAGGGCAAAGGCGCGTTGATTATGGAGACGGTTCACGGCGACCTGTGTGTGGAGCTCCGCTCTCATCCAACCGAATGACCAGCAACTCTCACAGTGAGACCTCGCTCACCCCCTGCGACCCCGTGCGCAGGGGGCTTTTTTAGTCGTCTAGCGTCGCACTGACGGCTTGGGGATTGCGCCGAAACTCGCGCGGGCTGACCCCAAACCGCTGGCGAAACACACTGGAGAAATGGCTCAGGCTCAGGTAGCCCACCTCCAGCGCAATTTGGGAAATCGAGAGGTCGGAGTTGAGCAACAGTTGCGCCGCTTTGCGCATGCGCAGTTCCGTGAGGTATTCGGAAGGGGAGCAGCCGAGCGCCACACGGAACAGACGCTGGCAGTGGCGCTGGCTCAGCGGCATCTGCTCGAACGCCTTGCGGAGCGCATTCGGGTTGCTCAAGTGCGCCTGCAAATAGTTCAGCGCCTCGCGCAGGCGCGCGTCATCGTGCGCAGGGATCACCTCTGGCTCCCGAAAACAGAGATAGGCGATTAGCTCCCGCACTTTTGCTTCGTAAAACAGGCGCAAACTGCCCACGGGCGGCGGCGTGAGCATCGATTCCACCACGCCCGCAAGCAAAGGATGACTGGTCATCAAGTAAAAGTTTTCAGGCAGTGCCTGCTCGCCGCGCATGAATGGCTGTAAAGTCTCCAGCACGCGCGACTCCTCAGGCTTCAGCAAAGCACGCAGATAATCGGGCGCGACCCGCACGATCAGATGGTGATGCAGGTAGCGCACATCGGAGCGGAGCGTGCGCGGACAGGTCAGATGCTCTGGATCGGGGGGACGCAGGCTTAACACAAACTCCACCCAGCCATGGTCGCGGGCGAACTCCTGCGCCCGAAGCGGCTCATCCGAATAGAAGCGCCGCTCAAACACCAGAAACGCCTCTGCCGCGCACAGCAAACCCGCGCCGGGAGGGAGCGCCTGTGCAGGCAGCGACTCTGCAATCGCCATCGCCTTCATGATACCCAATCTGGGAAATTGCCTCAATTTGCTGCCGAATTCGCCCGAAATTTTCCTCTTGACCCTTGACAAACCCTGAAAAATATGCTATAATATATCAGCCAGCGCGGTTCGCCCCGCGCTGAGACCTCGGAAAGGAGGATGGATGATGCGTGTATCAAGACTGATTGGCTCAATCGTAGCAGTCGCCTTCGCGGCGAGCGCACTTGCGTCTGGCTGGCAAGTGAATGTTACAACAAGCACAGGTGTCCTTAACCCAGGCGCTGTGATTTCTACCGTCCCGACGACCATAGTGACCAACCCGCTCCCCCAGATTACCTTTAACACGGTGGCGGGTACTCCTAACCCCATTCTCGTTGGAGATGGCACCTTGTTCACCAACGGTACCTTTACGGGCATCTACACCATTACTGATCCCAGCAACTCGAAAGGCATGCTGACGGGATTCAACTTTGTCGTCAGCGGCTTTGTGTTCGATTATGGTCAAATCATCTGGTTCAAGAAGGTCGTGGATATGCACACCAGCGAGGTGCTGTACACCGGTTCAGGGGTGTTTAGCGGAGGCGCTTATGCGGGCGGCTCCAATGGCGCGTTCACGGTTAACATTCCTGTAACACTGTCCACCCCCTCGAACAGCCTGATGGTGTTCGAAGTGTTCATCCTGCACATCGATGGTGCGCAGGCACCTGGCACATCCACCGCCGCGCTCCAGCTGGTGGAGCAGGACTGGGTTCCTGAACCTGCCAGCCTGCTGGCACTCGCGGTGGGTCTGGGTGGATTGGCACTGCGCCGACGCAAACGCTAACCGCCTGAGTTTTCCGGGCTTCTCAAGGGCTGGGGCAATCCCAGCCCTTTTCTATTCGACAAGCGCCCACGCCGACATCGCCCGCGCGTAGAAACTGCCACACTCTGGCTCGTTGAACGGGTTGCGACGCCTGCCGTCGTGTCGGGCGCGAACGGCGCGCGCCACACGCTCCGCCTCCGCATGCAATCCGTAATCCCGCAGAAGCCGCGCCAGCAAATACTCCAGTCCTGTCCAGCATTCAAATGAATAGGGCATCGGCACCTCAGGGCGACCATGGGGATAGGAGCAGATAATCACCCCTGCTTCATCGCCCAGCGCATAGGTGCGCATATGATTATGGTGTGCATGAAAGCCCTGACGCCAGTTGTAGCGCATGATGGCTTTTAGCGCGCTTATCATATGCTCCCGCTTGAGCAGGTCGCCCAGCCCCGCGCGATTGGCTTTGTATTGCCCTGCCAGCTGGTCTATCAGGCAGCCAGAGCCAATCTGGTACGGCAGCGGCTCCGGCGGCACATGCTTGCAGGTCATTGGGTGTGGAGTCTGTTCGGGTCGGCGTACCTGCTGGATGTAATATTCCCCGTTGAAGAGGTGGGCGTCAATCCAATCGCGCCCCTGCTCAAACAGGGTTCGGCAGCGTTTCTGAAATTCGGTATCGCCCAGCACGCGCGCCATCTCCTCGCATGCTCGCAACGCCACGAGATACCACACACTGCACAGCGGGTTCGGACCGAAAAACTCCACATCAAAAGTATTATGCTGTGCGCCTTCCATCACGCCATCCTGGTCGGCGTCCCAGCCACCCTGCACCCATGCGAAGGCGAGCATCTGTTGCGCTTTAGGGTAGACGCACTTCAGCCATTCCCGATCGCGCGTGCGCCGATATTGCTGATAGATTCGCACCAGCGTGCCCATCTGACCATCGGCTGCCGCGAGCGGCCAGCGGTTCATCCCCAGCGGCAAATCCAGGCGAAACCGATGCGCACCGTCTTCTGTAATGCCGTACTCCAGATGGCTGTCCAGCATCGAGCCGTGAATCTCTGGGAACAGGCTGACAGTGGCTTGCTCGTAGTTCCACACATGCGTGCATGACCCCTGACAGCAGCCTGTGGCGGTGTTGCACCCTTCGAAGCCCAGAAACCGCACGCGCCCCGAATCGGCAATCGCGAAGAGCGTGGGCGAGCGCAACACCGTGAGCGTATTCAGTGCGGACTCTTTGAATGCCAGCGGGAGTTTTCTGCGACTCAATCGGGAGACCCAGCGCTGGGTGTCCTCCCAGAGCGCGGCGAGGCGGGGGATGACCTTCTCCGCGACCTCCGCCGCGTCGCGAAAGCGCGTGGCGTAGGCATTCTGCACGAGAGGGCTTTCGTTCCTGCCTTCTTCGAACCAGCCCAGCTCGCGCAAATCGCGATACGGGAAGTGCCATGTGAGCAGGAACCGCGCCGTGTGCGGCTGGCGTGGCTGCAGGGAGAACCGTGTGTGTACGGAGCTGTCCCAGCCTCGTTCATCGGATGGGGGGCATGGCGCCTTAGGCGCGGCGTCGGGCAAAACGCCTTCTCGAAGCAGGTGGTCTATGATTCCCAGAAACTTGCCTCCCCAGCTATCCTGGAACGCCCAGCGTCGCGCCACATGCGCCGAAGAGTCTTCGCACAGCAGGCACACTGTGCCCACACGCGGCTCGCGTGGAGGGTCTGACTTTCGAAACAGCACCCCTTTCCAGCCGTGAACCGTAATGGCGTCGCTGCGGTTGCCTCTGAGGTCGTTTTTGATGCCGTCGCTTCCGATGAAGTTGGTCAGCAGGAAAGTGAGCGAGGCTTCGACCGACTCTTTGCCCAGCCATTCCACCTGCACCTGCAGCAGCCCCATCGGCAGGCTGGAATCGTCCAGAGATTCGGGGACGAGCGGGTTAAACGCCGTGAGACTCACGCGCATGGGCAGGATGGGGTCTTGGAGCAGGGCGCTTCCGAAGGGGTACGCCGCCTCAAAACCCACCGCACACATGCGGGGGATCCCTGCCAGCGCCTGCGGCGCGCCCGAATCGGCGTCCAGCTGGGCGTGCAATATTCCTTCCAGCACGCGCAGGTAGGTATCGCCCCTGGCGGTGCGCACCCATAGCAGCAAATGCGCCAGCGGGGGGCGCCAGCCCCTGTGAGGACGACTCATCAACTGCCAGTCGGTCAGTACGCCCATCCCCGACAGCGCGAAACTGCCCGTGCCAATCCCGCCAACGGGCATCACAATCTGGCGCAACTGCTCTTTCGAATAACGAACCAGCGGCTCAAACCTCAGCATGCTTATGAGATTCCTTTTTTGAGAAGAGGCTCCTGTTGCTCCTTACTTTTCGTCAGGAACCCACGCCACATGCCCATCAGCATAGACCACCACACGCCCGCCGGGCGCCTCGAAGTAGCCTGCCATCGTTTCAGCAGGGCTTTGAACCTGAGCGATTGGGATGGTGTCCAGCAGGTACACAAACCCCATGCCCGTGTCGGAGTTCTGAAAGACGGATGAGTCGCGAGTATATGGCATCAGCAGGAACGCGAGGTCTTGATCGGCAGGGGGGAACATCTCGTCATAGTCCGTGCTGTACATTAGAAGCGCAAGCCCAATCTGTTTTGCCTGGCGCGTCAGTTGCTCGCGCAATTGCTCGTCGGGCATGTTGGCGGATATCTTGACCAGCGGCACAACAAACGCGCCCTCGCGACGGATATAGAAGAGCGCGTCTCTTTTGGGCGTGAAGGAAGCGTACCGCAGATTCGCGCCCAGCAGATAGCGGTAGTTTCGCTTACCGACTTTGCTCACCAGCCATGTGAGGCTCGGCGCGCGCAGTGTTTCAGGTGGCCTGGCAGGAAGTGTTTCCTGCACGATGGCGAGCGTGCCGACTTCGGTGGGAAGAGAGTCTCTCTGGCGCCTTGCCTCAAACCGAGATATCTTTGGCTGGGGTATCGCGGGATTTCCGTGATGGTCTTCTGGCGCAGGTCTACCGCGAAGTTGCGCAGAATCTCCCCCCGCTTCATCTTCTCCAGGAGAAACTCGGGTAGTGTGGGTACAGTACGCTATCGGCTGCGCTGGATCCCAGCCTGTTAGCCAAAAGGCGGCTTGTGGCTCGGGCATAGAGAGGGGCGCTACCTGCGCGTTGCGTGTCACCACCAGTGGGGGCGTTTGCATGCCTCCAGAGACCAGCCAGTAAGGTAGTTTCGGGTGGGCGTCCACCTCCATGAAGTCGCCATGCGCGATTTCGCGCCAGCTGCGCGTTGCCGCGTTCAGGTAGTACAGTCGCGAAACAAGAGTCCCGTTCTCGCGAAACTGTGCCAGAATCAGCGCTTCAGGTGTGGTGGCGCTCCAAGCTATCGTGCGCAGCTCCGCGAAATCGATGTAATCGCCTGCGTCTGCCAGGTTTGATTCCACAGGCGGGTACTGCGCAACTCTTTCTGGTCCCAGAGCCAGAGGGCACTTTCTATGACTGCCCGGCGAGATTGCGCGTCGAACTGTTTCAGGTTCAGCGAGGCGCAGAGCAGGTAGCGCCCTTCGGGATGCCATGCATACTGCGTGATAGCGCCCCCCACCACCAGCTGAGGGGTCAGCATGGAGAGCGCGCCCGATTCCATTGGAATCGCATCGCGCAGAGCTGGACGGGGAAACCCGACTACTTGCACAAGCCCCCACATCGCGATAGCGGTCGCGAGCAGTCCCACACTGATGAGCGTTAAGGTCAGACGGCGCCGCATCGTTTCACCTCCTGTTAGCGACTGCCTTCCACCACCACATCCGCCAGCGGACGCCCTTCCAGGAAGCGGAGCATGTTCTGAATCACGCCCTGCGCGATTCGTTGTTGCGCTTCCTGCGTAACGCCTGCGCCGTGGGGGGTGAGAACCACATTCGGTAGTTTCAGCAGGGGATGGTCTGGCGGAGGCGGTTCAGGGTGAAACACATCGATCGCCGCGCCGCCCAGATGCCCCTGCAACGCTTCCACCAGCGCGTCGGTGTCCACCAGCTCGGCGCGTGCGGTGTTAATCAGAAACGCGCCGTATTTCATCCGCTGGAGACGCTCTTTGTTGAACATCCCGCGCGTTTCGGGGGTCAGGGGCATATGGAGCGT
>CAZQPV010000081.1:2908-10573 GCA_964595265.1 uncultured Fimbriimonadales bacterium | reverse complement strand
GCGCAGGGATGCGCGTGCTACTTGAGCCGACGAGGGTCGGCTTCGTTTTATAGGACAGGGGCATCCTGCCCCTGTCCACGCGCAGGGATGCGCGTGCTACTTGAGCCGACGAGGGTCGGCTTCGTTTTATAGGAACGGCTTCAGCCGTCAGGGCAGAGGAACCTCGCGGAGGGGGTCGCAAAATAGCTGCGTTCCCATCCTTGCAACAGAGCAGCTTCAGCCGTCAGGCATGAAATGGGATTTTTCGAGCGCTCCCATGAGGTAAGGGGCATGCTACAATTATGCCGCCATGTGGGGACGCCATCCGCTCTCGCCGCTGTTGTTTTTGGTGCGCAATCCGGGGCGCTCGTTGCCGCTGACGCTGGTGCTGGCGCTGGCAGTGCTAACCGTCGCCAGTGTGGTGGCGTTGCTGAACTCCATAGACCGCACGATTCTGAAGATTTACGACTACAACCGCTACTTCGCCGCCATCAGCCCGCGCGGGAGCGACCGCCTGAAACCCGAACTGATGGCGCGAATCCAGCAGGCGCCGTATTATGCCATGCACTTCGAAACGGTGGTGTGTTTCATGAACGCCGAGACGATTGTGGGCAAAATGCCCTTCGTGGTCTTCGGCTTGAAGCAGGAGCATATTGAGCCACTGGTGTCGCGCTGTCGGCTAAAACTCAAGGAAGGGCGCTACCCCCAGCCCAACCAGCCCGAAGTCGCGCTTTCCGAACCCCTGATGCGCAACAAAAAGCTCAAACTCGGCGATGTGGTGCTATCCCCGTTTATCCCCGACCAGTACGCGCCTGTGCCCGTGCGGGTGGTGGGCGTGCTGGAAGGCGACACATGGCTGGCAATCTCGTCTTATGAGTTTATCCGCAATCACTTCTTTGCGCCCGTGCGGAACCTGATTATCTTCGCGACGGATGTGCGTTCCCAGCCACGGCTGGACAAGTGGCTGCGCGAAACCCTGCGCGGCGAGCAGGCGCGCGTCTGGACTTATGCCGAACTGCAGGAAGAGACCCACAAGGCGTTTCAGAATCTCTACTTCATCACAGGAGTTGTGGTGGTGGTGGTAGCGTTTATGCTGGCGACGATGACGGGCTTGCTGGCGAACATCTATTTCCAGCAGCGGCTGGTAGAGTTTGGGCTGTTGCAGGCGATTGGCTACACACGGCGCGAGCTGCTGTTGCGTGTGTCTACCGAGACGATTGTGGTGGTGGCGCTGGGCTGGGTTCTGGGCGTGCTGGTGGCGCTGGGCGTGCTGTTCTGGGCGAAAACTGCCGTCATGGAGCCGCGCGGCCTCTACATGGAGCCATTAGACCCGATTGCCTATCGCTACACCCTGCCTGTGCCCCTGATGGTACTGACCTTCGCGCTGGCGACCATCGGCTGGCGCCTGCGCACCTTTGATCCCGTGGCGATTGTGGAACGCCGAATCGTGTAGTGCGGTATAATTCCCTCAGGTGGAGAGGATATGGGCGAACTGATTGCGCTGATAACGGTGGTGCTGCTGTTTGGTCCCGCCCTGATCATTCCGCTGGTGGTTGTGACCCAGAAACACCGCAAAGAGATGCTGATGCTGGAGCTGGACAAACGTCGCGCCACCAGCGAGGAGGTGCTGAAGCAGATTGAAGCCCTGCGTCAGGAAATTGCCGAACTCCGCGAGACCGCCACACAGTACGACATGAGCCTGCAAGCGAATCTGGAGAACCTTCAAGCGCGCGTGCGCGCCCTCGAAGAGAGCCAGAATCAGATAGTGCGGTACTGAAATCTCGTCTCCTTTTTCATAAAGAGCAGGAATCCTCTTCATCTTTACGAATCTCTACTCATGTGGAGGTTCGCGATGGCAGATCGGAGCCAGTGGGTGGAGTGGCTGATACAGCGATTCACACTGAGTCGCGACGATGCAGAAGACCTTGTGCAGGAAAGCCTGATCGAGTGTGTCGAAACTTATCGGCGTGACCATCCAAATGCTAGCGACGCAGAGCAAGAAGCCTATCTCAGGAGATTGCCTGAGGCTTTTGTTCACCGTCTCCTTTACTGGCGGTTCTGCAACTGGTGCCGCGCACAGGCGCGAGAACACCAGGCGCTTGAACACTGGGCGGCGTGTTTTATGCGGGAGGAAGATGCAGAGCAATCGGTGATGCAATATCTGGAGTGCGAACGCGCGCTCTCACAGATGCCCGATACGGCACGGGAAGTCGTGCGACTGTGGCTGGAGGGTTATTCCTGGCAAGAAATTTCCGCACGGCTGGGAATTAGCGTCAGCGCCGCGAAAATGCGCTTTCAGCGTGGCGTTGAGGCAGTGCGCGTCGTGTGGGGGATTCGATGTGACGATCGGGCGGTTTGCGGTGTTAATTTAAGCGGAGAGTGCGAAAAGGAAGCCTCTCCGCAAGAAACACAGATGGAGGCGTATGAGGATGAAACGACGCAAAGCGATGGGCATCGCCGTGATGGCGTTGTTGACAGCGAGTCTTATGGCGCTTGCGTACATCCCCAACGCAATCCAGAGAGGCGGGGGGGGGAGACCAGCCGTGACGAAGTATGTGGATGTACCTATCGTGCTGAACGCCCACTGAGCGAGGAAGAAGTGAAGGCAATTCTCCGCAGGGCTTCAGTGGGGTGGCTTCGCGGTCAGACCGGCTGCACATGCTGCGATTATGGAGAGTCGGAACACACTGCAAAAACAAACATCCAGGCGACCTTATTGAATGCTTCGAATGTGTCAGGGCTTGCTGTGATGCGTCAATTTGCGATGGGAGCTGGCCGTACGGTCAAAACGGCTGGCGAAACTGCCTCGAATATGGGCAAGACATCTGTGCGGGTCGCAGGTAGCCAAAGTCACTGCCACTGAATCAGGGAGTGGTGAGGTGAAGCGAGAATGCAGCGCGGTCTATTTGCTGGACTTGTAGGGCTTGTTGGGCTAGTGATTGTGGCGGGAGGGATTTGGTACTTTACCTCCCGCCCAGCCCCCACGCCCCCAATGCCTCAAAACGCCGATCTGTACATCATGGAGTTGATGAAGAAGGGGGCACGCAAAAAGCAGGAGTACACCCCCCAAGAGTTTGAAGCACTCAAAAACTATGCTCTGTATGGGGATGACCGAACAAGCCCTCCTAACTCCGATAGCAACAGGTATATCCGGCAACTGGCGATTACGGCGCTCGCGTTCGTGAGAAATCCCGCTCAACGGGAACAAGCGCTCCAGATAATGCACTCCACCGCCAGAACCGAGTCGCATCCGATTTTAGTCAGGAGCGCTATCCATGCAATCGGTATCCTGGGTGACGCCTCCGACGGCAGAAAAATAGCGGATTTTCTCAAACATCCTGATCCTCGGGTACGTCAATTTACCATCGTAGCGCTTGGGCGGATTGGCGATGCGAGCCTGCGTCCTCTGGTTGAAGCTGCAGCGCGTGAAGACCCCGATCCTGAGACCCGCGCTCATGCCCAGGAGGTGCTTCAGGAATGGGGACAGAGGTGACAACACCATGAAAGAGCGACTTGGGGCGTTCACACTGATCGAGGTGCTTGTAGTTGTCGCAATCATTGCCATGTTGATTGCGCTGATTCTGCCTGTTGTGAATGAGAGCCGAAAGAGAGCACATTCCCAGCAGTGCCTGAGCAATCTGAGCCAGTTAGGTAAAGCCTTTATGCTGTACCTTCAGGACTGAGATGAATGTTTCCCGCAGGCAGGTGCGATTTCGTTCAGGCCCAACACAGCCTGGGTGGCGCCAGACCCCGACTCGCCGACCCGCTTTTTCCCCGAACGTGGCACGCTGTATCCGTATGTAAAGAATGTGCAGGTCTATATATGCCCCTCAGACCCTCAGGCGGCTCAGGTGCGTCTGAGCTACTCCATGCACGCATGGTTGGGCTATATTGACGGCTCTGTGGTGCGGCGTTTCAGCGAGGTGAAGGCGCCCGCGACGCTTGTTCTCCTTACGGAAATCGAAGACAGACACTTCTCTGCGTTCTCTGCATGCTGGTTTGCCCCCGAAATTCCGCATGTGTGTCCCGACGAGACCCCTTACTGCGACAACTTGTCTCGATGTGTGGAGGAGGTTGCGTGCCGGCATAGTGGCAGAAGCACCAACGCCCTGTTCTGTGATGGGCATGTGAAGAATTTTCCGAAGGGAGCCTTGCGGTGCAGATACACGAATCCGAATTTGGAGTAGGCTCCTGTTAACCCTGAAGTCTGTTCTCGGTAACCGCTCTTAACACCGTCCCCGCGCACGCGCCGAGAGATGCCAACACGATAGCCAGCACAATCACCACCAGCCCGCGCTTCACAGCGCCCTGAAGCATGGCGATAATCCCACACGCGATCCCCCCGACCAGCCCCACCAGGGGCAAGCACAACCCTGCGAGGGCGAACAGAATGCCGACTGTAACCCACTCCGAAGCGGGCGCGGATTTTTTTACAGGCAGGGGCGCGCTCGGCATTGGCGCGCCGCGAATCCCCAGCGCCTGACGCAATCCTGTCGCCGCCTGCAACGCCGCCACCAGCGTCGGGTCTAACTGATAGGCGCGCTCATAGGCGCGCAACGCCTCCTGCAAACGCCCCTGACGATGTAAAAAGATTCCCCAGTTGTAAAACACGAACGCATCGGAGGGGTCTAACGCAATCGCGTGGGCGAAATGCTTTTCGGCGCGGGCGGTCTCGCCCATCTGGTCCAGCGTCATCGCCAGATAGAGGTGGGCGCGCGCCTCCTTCGGAAACTCTGAGACCGCCCGCTCCAGCATCGTACGCGCTTCCTGTAAGCGCCCCTGAGAAAGTAGGTCGTAACCCAGCTCAATTGAAGTACGCGCCATCTACAGCAGCTCGGCGAACAACGGCACCGAGTCGCGCTGCTCCCAGCGGAACGAAGGGTTGCCGAAGTGCCCGTTTTTCGCGGTGGGCAGGTACTGGGGCTTTTGCAGGTCTAAGAACTGGATAATCCCGCGTGGGCTAAGATCAAACCGTTCGCGAATGCGCTGGACAATCTTTGCGGGGTTCACGCGGTGCGTCCCGAAGGTCTCCAGCAGTAGCGACACCGGTTGCGCCACACCGATGGCATAGGAGATTTGAATCTCCACGCGGTCGCACAGCCCTGCCGCCACGATGTTTTTGGCTAAGTAGCGCGCCATGTAGGTTGCCGAGCGATCCACTTTGGTGGGGTCTTTGCCCGAAAACGCGCCGCCCCCGTGTCGGCAGTAGCCGCCGTAGGTGTCCACGATAATCTTACGCCCTGTAACGCCCGTGTCGGCTTGGGGACCCCCAATCACGAACACGCCGGTCGGGTTCACATAGTAGTGCTTCACATTGATGTCCACATAGGAAGCGAACTGTTCCAGCACGGGTTTGACCACAAACTCCAGCACGCGCTCGCGCACCTCGTTCTGGGTGAGGTCGGGGTCGTGCTGAGCAGAAATCACAATGGTATCGATCGCTTTCGGCGCGCCGTTTTCGTAAAGCACCGTGACCTGCGATTTGCCGTCGGGGCGGAACCCCAGTTCGGGATGCGCTCGGCGCACTTCGGCGAGCTGGCGTGTGAGCGCGTGCGCAATCGTGATGGGCAGGGGCATTAACTCAGGGGTCTCGTTGCAGGCGAAGCCGAACATCATGCCCTGATCGCCTGCGCCTCCCACATCCACGCCCTGACTGATGTCGGGCGACTGCTCCTGAATGGCGACCACCACGCCGCAGGTGTCGCCCTCAAAGCCGTACTCCGTGCGGGTGTAGCCCACCTGATTGATGGTGCGACGCACCACATCGGGGATTTCCACATAGGCGTGGGTGGTGATTTCGCCTGCAATCACTGCCAGCCCGCGGGTAAGCAGGGTCTCTACCGCCACGCGCGACTGCGAATCCTGTGCCAGGCACTCGTCCAGAATCGCGTCGCTAATCTGGTCTGCCAGCTTGTCGGGATGCCCTTCGGTAACGCTCTCCGATGTGAACGGTTGCAGCATGTCTTACCTCCTTCTTTTTTTGATAACGGGGGGGATTATACCCGTTTTGGGGACGCCATCGGGTACACTTGAATTGGGTGGAACCTATGGAAAAGCGCGTTCAAGAGATTGTGTTGCGCGATTCGGCGACGCCCGCCATCCCGAATCTGGAGATGGGCGGCAATGTGTTGCTGACCCGTCTGGACGAGATTGTGAACTGGGCGCGGCGCAACAGCATCTTTCCGCTCACTTTCGGGCTGGCGTGTTGTGCTATCGAGATGATGTCTACGGCAGGGTCGCGATTCGACATCGCACGGTTCGGGATGGAGGTGTTTCGCGCTTCGCCGCGGCAAGCCGACTTAATGATTGTAGCAGGGCGCGTCAGCAAGAAGATGGCGCCGGTGCTACGCCAGATTTACGACCAGATGCCCTCGCCCAAGTGGGTGGTCTCGATGGGCGCCTGCGCCTCTTGTGGCGGAATCTTTAACAACTACGCGATTGTGCAGGGCGTGGATCAGATTGTGCCGGTGGATGTGTATGTGCCCGGCTGTCCTCCTTCGCCCGACGCGCTGATTTATGCGCTGATTAAGCTCCAGCAGAAGATTCGCACCCAGCGGCTGGGGATGTTGCTGGAGCTGCCCACGCGCCAGTCGCCCGCGATTGAACAGGGCGATAAGACGCCCGCCCTCGAAAGCCATGCGAGCGGATAGCGAGAGCGGGATGGCGCAAGCCAAACGCGACCTCGAAAGCGCCGAATGGGCAGCGCAAACGGAGGGATTCCCTATGAAACCTACCAGTCAGCCGACGCGAATCGCGCCCTCGCTTGTGCGCAAAGAATCCTACGGCTCTGTGACGATTTACTGGCTGGATCGTGAGGCGGCGCGCCAGCAGATTCAAGCCGCCGCGCAGCAACTGATCGCCGCGCGCCCTGAGGTCGTGGCGGTCTACCTCTTCGGCTCGCTCGCACGCAACAACGCGACTCCGCGCAGCGACGCCGACATCCTGATTGCGCTACGCGAAAGCAATCAGCCCGTCTGGTTCAAACGCGCCATCGACTATTTTCCTTACTTTGACTCGGTGGAGATGCCCGTAGAGCTTTTCTGCTACACGCTGGAGCTGCCCCGCAAAGCGGTCGCCCGAAACGCTCTGCAATACGCCGTTTTGATGGCAGGAACCGACATTCGGAATGAGGTGCGCTTATGAATATCATCCGCGATGTGCTGAAACCTATCGGCAAGGGCTTGCGAATCACGCTCCGCCATTTTCTGGAGCCGAAGGACACGGTTTTCTACCCGGAGGAGCGCAAGGAGCAGTTTCCGCGCACGCGCTGGCGCCATGTGCTGCTCCGGTATGAAAACGGGCTGGAGCGGTGCATCGGCTGCTCGCTCTGTGCCGGAGCGTGTCCCGTGCGCTGTATCTATGTGGAAGCGGCGGAGAACACCGACACGGAACGCTACTCACCGGGCGAGCGCTATGCCAAGCGCTACGAGATTAACCTTCTGCGCTGTATCTATTGTGGCTACTGTCAGGATGCTTGCCCCACGGGCGCGATTGTGTTGCGCGAAGATTACGAGTTAGCGGACTACACGCGCGACGCCTTTATCGCCACCAAAGAGATGCTGCTGGAGCCGTTGCCCGTGCGTGATGAGGTGGCGGAGGCGGCGCGTTAGGCGTTTTTGCGCAACACGCGCCCCGCACGCACGCCCGTATACTGCCCGTCGCGCAGAGTCCAGCGCCCGTTAATCA
>CAZQPV010000081.1:0-2808 GCA_964595265.1 uncultured Fimbriimonadales bacterium | reverse complement strand
TCCAGCCCCGTGGTGAAGCCAAAGGCGCCCGCCTCCATACAGGCGCGAACTTCGTTCTGCATCTGGCGCAGTTCCGAGTCGGTGGGGGGGCGTTTGGCGAAGCCCATCACCTTTTTGCGAAGCGTGCCGTGCCCACAGAGCGGTACATAGTTCGTGCCCAGCCCCAGATCGTCCAGAATTTGCAGATATTCGCGCATGGAGCGCCACTTAATCTCCACGCCATAGGGCTTGAGCCAGCGTTGCTCCTGACGGAAACGCTCGGAGTCGTCGATCTGCCCTATACACAGCCCGCAGTTGCCACCGACCTGCGTGCCAACCCCCTGATACAGCACGCTAATCTGTTCGGGGTGATGATTGAGCGAAAAGTCGGCGTGGGTGTGAATGTCAATAAACGCAGGCGCGACACATAGTCCCTCAACAGAAACCTCCTGGGCGCCGTGCCACTCTTCTAACTCGCCAATTGCCACGATGCGCTCATCAGTAATCGCGACATCGGCGCAAAAGCCCGGGTTGCCCAACCCGTCATACACGACGCCGCCACGCAAGAGAATATCGCAATGCATGCCGATAAGGATACCCGTTTACTTCACATCCCCGTTTGGGGGCAGTCCACAGAAGAGGCGATCATAGGCGGTGAGCAGCACCTGCTCGCTCCGCTCCCAGCTGAGACACTCCAGAAAGCGTTTGCGCCCATATTCGCTCATTGCCTTGCGTCGCGCCTCGTCGTGGAGCAGATCCAGAATCGTATCCCCAAACGATTCGGGGCGGTCGTCGGGCGGGGAAACCAGCGCGTCCTGTGCAGACCACTTGTTCTCGATGCTTTTTGTGGCTACAATCGGCAGCCCTACCGCCATGAACTCGATAATCTTGTTCATCGTGGAGCGTGCCGTGTAGGAATTGTCGGGGTCGCTGGCGACGCCCACATCGGCAGTGGAGAGGTAGCGCAGCAGCAACTCCCGCTCGCGAATGAACCCTGTGAAGGTGATATAGTCGTCCATGCCGAGGTCATGGCTCAGCTGCTTGACCTCTTCGAGGCAGTCGCCAGAGCCAATTGCCACGAAATGCACATCGGTGTAGCCGCGCGTCTGCACAATATGGTGTGCCGCGCGCACGAAGATATCCGTGCCGTCCTGCGGTCCCATAATCCCCAGGTAGCACACCAGATGCTTTTTGCCTTTTTTGAAGGCGGGTTCAGGTTCTACAGGGTAAAACTCGGAGGCGCGCGGACCGCTACGGACAATCACAATCTTTTCGGGGCGCGCCCGACCGCGCTGAAGCGCGTTCTGGCGATATGATTCGTTCATCTCGATAATCATGTCCGCCAGCTGATAAGAGCGCCGCTCAAAAAGCACCTGCAGGTGATAAAACAGCCCGCGCTTCTTGAAACGCACCTCATAGAGTTCGGGACAGAGGTCGCGATGCTCGTAGACGAACTTTTTGCCGCGCAGCTTGTAATACAGCCCCAGCGGCCAGAAGATATCGAGTGGATTGCCCACATGGAACACATCGAAGCCCTGCTCTTTTTCGACGCGGCGGCTGAGACGGAAAGTGTGCCACAGGCAGTAAAACGCCTCCCGAATGAAGTTGCCCACACTGTGTGTCGGGGGCAGCATCAGATAGCGGTAGAGATGAATGCCCTCCAGTTCACAGTATTCGGGGTCTTCAGGGGGGCGTGGCGAGATGACTGAGACATGGTAGCCCGCCCGCTTGAGCGAGGTGGCGACCTGCCACATCCGGCGATCGTGCGGCACGGGCAGATTCTCCAGCACGAGCAGCACCCGCCGTGCCTGCCCTATCTCCCCTATCTGATGTGTCTGATTACCTGTCAACATACTTGCTCCCGCACCTTTGCTGGGGGCGCGTCCTCCAGCAGACCCATCTGCTGGCATACCTGATAAGCGTGCTGGCGAATGGAGTACCGTTCGGCAGTGCGTCGTGCTTCGGCGCCCAGACGCTCTCTTTCATGGTACGCTCGCTCCAGCCGCTGTGCCAGCTGAGCAGGATCGCGCTCCCAAAGGACATATCCGTTCTGGTCATCTTTGACCACGCTGGGCATGCCGCCTACAGCGGTAACCACTGCCGGAAGTCCACACGCCATCGCTTCCAGCAGTGCCGTCGGCAACCCCTCCCAGTGAGAGGTCAACGCAAACACATGCGCTCGGTGATAGTAGGCTTTAATCGCCTCCCGGGGGATTAAACCCGTCATTTCCACGCTCTCATGAATGCCATACTGCTCGATCCATGCTTTCACCTGCGCCTCCATCGGGTTGTAATCCTGCGAGCCGCCGACCAGAATCAGGCGCGCCGTCGGCATGCGCTTGCGCAACTCGGCAAAGCCCGCAATGAGCAAATCCAGCCCTTTAGAGGCGTCTAATCTTCCTACGAATAAAATCGTGGGCGGTTCCGCAGGACGCGCGGCAGGCGGCAGATACTCTTCTGTTTCAATCCCCAGCGGGATAAAGTGGATTTTCTCGCGCTGTTCGGGAAAGCGCGACTCATAGTAGTCGTAATCCGCGGGACTAATCACAAACACACCCTGCGCGTGCCGGATCACACGCGCTTCGGTACGATAAAACCATGCGCGGAACCAGCGCCAGCGGAACAGGGGATGGGAGGTCCACTTCTCGAAAAAGGCGGATTGCCCATGGGTGTTAAAGTAAAGCGGATTCGGCAAATCCAGAAACGCCAGCCCATGCTCGGCACGCTGGATGTAAAACACACTGTCTGGCTCCCAGTAGCGGGCGCGATGAGCCTTGAGCGCGCGCACGAAGCGATAGTTCAGCGGGATGCGGGAGCGCTGCTGGCGCG
>CAZQPV010000080.1:0-10711 GCA_964595265.1 uncultured Fimbriimonadales bacterium | reverse complement strand
ACGAACATCGGTTATCCTCCTGTTTTGAATGCTCTATTCGCACAGGTCTGAAAAATTCCTGCTTTCTGTTGCCCAGAAAACGCAGACTAGCAGGGAACCGCCATCCCGACACGAAATCAATTCCCCGCTATGAGCGCACCCAGAACCACACGGCGAGAGTTTCTCAAGCAGACACTCAGCGTCGGAGCCGGTCTGCTGTTTCTGAAATCGGGCTGGACGAAAGGCACTTCGCCCAACGATAAGCTCAATATCGCGGTGATCGGCGTGGGCGGACGCGGCTGGGATAACCTGATGGGCGTCGCCCGCACCGAAAATATCGTCGCCCTGTGCGATGTGGATTTGAACAACCTCGCGCGTGCGGCGAAAGTCTTCCCGCAGGCGATGCTGTTCACCGACTACCGCCCACTGTTTGACCGCTATCACCGCTTGTTTGATGCGGTGGTCATCAGCACGCCCGACCACCACCACGCGCTGCCGACGATGCGCGCCCTGCAGCTGGGCAAGCATGTCTACTGCGAAAAGCCGCTGATGCACTCGGTGTGGGAGTGCCGCGCCGTTCGCGAACAGGCACGCAAAGCGAAAGTCGCCACGCAGATGGGCAATCAGGCGCACTCCAGCGACGCCCTGCGCACGGCAGTGGAAGTGATTCGTTCGGGCGTGATCGGTCCCATTCGCGAAGTGCATGCCTGGAGCGACCGCCCCATCTGGCCGCAGGGGATGGAGCGCCCCGCAGGCGAGAAACCCGTGCCCCCCACACTAATGTGGGACCTCTGGCTCGGACCCGCTCCCGCACGCCCTTATAACGACGGCTATCACCCCTTCGCATGGCGGGGCTGGTGGGACTTCGGCACGGGCGCCCTGGGCGATATGGGCTGCCACATCATCGACACCGCCTACTGGGCGCTGGAACTGGGACTGCCCATCAGCGTGGAAGCGGAAGGCGAACCCCACATGCCCGAAACGGGACCCAAGTGGAGCATCGTGCGTTATGAATTCCCCGCTCGCAAGGGCATGCCGCCCGTTAAGCTCACATGGTACGATGGGGGACGCAAGCCGCCCGCCGAGCTGATTGAAAACAACCCGATGGCGCCGAATGGGGTCATCTGCGTCGGGGAGAAGGGAGTGATTTACTTCCCACACGCGGTGCAGGTGCAACTTTTCCCCAAGGAGCGCTTCGCCGATTTCCAGCCGCCCGCGCCCACGCTCCCGCGCTCGCCAGGGCACTACGAAGAGTGGCTTCAGGCGTGCAAAACAGGCAGCCCGACCTACAGCAACTTCGAGTACGCCACCACGCTCACCGAGGCGGTGCTGCTGGGGAATGTGGCGTTCCGCGCGAAGCAGAAAATCTACTGGGACGCCCAGGCAGGGCGCGTAACAAACACCCGCGCCGCCGACGAGTTCGTCCAGCGCCCCTACCGCCGCGGCTGGGAGTGGTGGTAAGACCTGCGTGGCATGGTATACTGTTGCCATGCCACGCAATCGGGTGATGTATCTGGGCGTGCTGGTGGTCGTCGCCTCCGCGTTGCTCTATCTGGGTGGGATGTTGATTAAGCTTATCGAATGGTTCCTGCCGTGGTCGGCGGGCGCGGGGGTCACGCTCATCTTGATCGGGCTGTGGATGGAACTCCAGAAAAACAAAAAGCCTAAGCCCGTGAACGACAAAGCTGCTGCCGAAACGCAGGAGCACGCCTCTCAGACAGGAGAACCGCGATGAACCAGTGGGTCCGACTTGGGCTGGCGGTGCTGATTGTGGTGCTGCTGCTCAGCGTGGGGTTGCGCATTCTATCTGTAGCGATTGCGCTGGTGCGCCTGTTTTTCCCCTTACTGGTGCTGGTGGGCGCGGGTCTCATCCTTTACGGCTTGATTCGCCACTTTCGTGCCCGCGCTCTGCACGGCAGAAACGGCTATCCTCCGCTGGAGGATTGAGGCGTTTTTTACTCCTGATCCTCCACAAACGGGTAGGTGGGCAGATTCACTCGCAGGGGCTTATCCATACGATACCCCAGCGCGTAGTCTGCCTGTAGCAGTGTGTGGATCTCCGAAGTGCCCTCGTAGATAGTCGCGCCTTTGCTGTTGCGGTAGAAGCGCTCCACGGGGTACTCGTCGGAAAAGCCGTAGGAGCCGAAAATCTGCACGGCGGCGTTTGCCGCGCGGTTCGCCGCCTCCGTGGCGTACCATTTCGCCAGCGAAGTCTCCCGCGTGTTGCGGAGTCCCACATTTTTCATCCAGCCCACCTTCTGATAGAGTAGCACGCTAATCTGGTAGTCCGCCTCCATCTGGGCAATCTTCTGCTTGATGAGTTGATGCTCCGCGAGCGGCTTGCCGAAGGTTTTGCGCTCTTTGGCGTAGCGCACGGACTCTTCAAGACACGCGCGTATTAGCCCCGCAGAGCCTGCGGCGACGGTGTAGCGCCCCTGATCCAGCGCGAACATCGCAATCTTGAACCCTTCGCCCTCTTCGCCCAGTCGGTTTTCCACAGGCACGGCGACATTCTCGAACACCACGCCGCCTGTGTTGCCCGCGCGCACGCCCAGCTTACCTTTGATGGTGTAGGGTTTGACGCCGGGGCGCTCGCGCTCCACGATAAACGCACTCATGCCCGAATGGTCGCGTCGCGCCTTCTTTTCCATGTCGGTCCACGCGACCACCAGATACTGGTCTGCCACTTCTGCCAGCGAAATCCAGATTTTCTCGCCGTTAAGAATGTAATGGTCGCCCTCGCGGCGGGCGGTGCTTTGCATGCCGACCACATCACTCCCGGCGTTCGGCTCGGTGAGGCAGAACGCGCCCAGTCGCTGCCCGGTCGCTTGCGGACGCAGAAAACGCTCCTTCTGCGCCTCAGTGCCCCAACTGAGAATTGTCAGCGCAGTCAACCCGACATGCACCGACATAATCACGCGCAGGAAGGTATCGCCGTACTCCAGTTCCTCGCATGCGATGCCGAGACTGATGTAATCCAGCCCCGAACCGCCCCATTTGCGGGGGATGCAAATCCCCAGCAAACCCAGTTCCGCAAGGCGCGAATAGATTTTCGGGTCAGCGCCGTGACGATCCCACTCACGGATGTAAGGCTTTACTTCGTTTTCCACAAACTTGCGTACTGTATCCCGCACCATCAGGTGCTCTTCACTGAGCGAGAAATCCATCTTAATAACCTCCTTACTGGGCATGAGTATACCCATCGGCGCGTCTCCCAACAGGTACAATTACCCCAAGGAGGCGTTTTATGCTGACCGAAGCCCTGAGCTTTGATGATGTGTTGCTCGTGCCTAACTATTCGGCGGTTCTCCCCGACCAGGTAGACACTTCCACCACGCTGGTGCGCCACATCCGCCTGCGCATCCCCATCGTGAGCTCGCCGATGGACACCGTGACCGAATCGCGCATGGCGATTGCGCTGGCTCGTGAAGGCGGCGTCGGCGTGATTCATCGCAACATGCCCATCGAGCGGCAGGCGATGGAGGTGGATCGCGTCAAACGCAGCGAACACGGGGTCATCTGGGACCCGATTTACCTCTCACCCGACCACACGGTGCGCGACGCGCTGGCGCTGATGGAACGCTACCACATCTCCGGCGTGCCCATCACCGACGCCGAAGGCAATCTCGTCGGCATTCTCACTAACCGGGATATTCGGTTCGAAACGAACTACGACCGTCCCATCCGCGAGGTGATGACCAGCGAGAACCTGATCACAGCGCCCGTTGGCACCACACTCGAAGAGGCAGAACGAATCCTGCAAAAATACAAAATCGAGAAACTCCCGATCGTCGATTCGGCGGGCAAATTGCGCGGGCTGATTACGATTAAAGACCTGCTCAAGATTCGCCAGCATCCGCACGCCACCAAAGACGACAAGGGACGCCTTGTGGTGGGCGCGGCGGTGGGTCCGCTGCGCGAGCCTGTGGAGCGTGCGAAAGCGCTCGCCGACGCGGGCGTGGACTTTATTGTGGTGGACTCGGCGCACGGGCACTCGGAAGGCGTGCTTCAGGCGGTGCGGGCGATACGGCGCGCCTTGCCCGATTTGCCCGTGATTGGAGGGAATGTCGCCACACGCGAAGGCGTGCGCGCGCTGGTGGAGGCGGGCGCGGAAGCCATCCGTGTGGGGCTGGGCGCAGGGTCTATCTGCACAACGCGCGTGGTGGCGGGCGTCGGCGTGCCGCAACTCTCAGCGATTATGGAGTGCGCGGAAGAGGCAGACAAGCTGGGCGTGCCAATTATCGCCGACGGCGGCATCCGCTATTCAGGCGATATTGTGAAAGCGCTCGCCGCGGGCGCCAGCACCGTGATGCTCGGCAACCTGCTGGCGGGGTGCGAAGAGTCGCCCGGCGAGATTGAAATCTACCGCAACCGCGCCTACAAGGTCTACCGTGGGATGGGTTCCGTGAGCGCCATGCGTGAAGGCTCCAGCGACCGCTATTATCAGTCCGACCCGCGCAAGATCGTGCCCGAAGGCGTGGAAGGGCGCGTGCCCTATCGCGGACCGCTCTCAGAGACGATTCACCAGCTGGTGGGCGGCGTGCGTTCCGGCATGGGCTATCTGGGCGCCGCGAACCTGAAAGAGCTGCGCGAGAAGGCGCGCTTTATCCGAATCACCAACTCCGCCCTGCGCGAGAGCCATCCCCACAGCGTTTCCATCACGCGCGAGCCACCCAACTACTGGACGGGCGGCGAAGAGTAGGAAATACTCCATGCGTCGTGTTGTGATTGGGGTTCTGGTAATCGTTCTCATCGGCGCACTGCTGAGCGTTGCTGGGCGACTCTGGTATGCGTGGTTTCCCACTTATCGCCCGCCCGTGATGTCCGCGCTGGAGGCGAAAGCACGCCGCTTTTGTGAACAGCAGGGCGTGCCCTTCCCGTTGCGCCAACCATCGGTGGAAATTCACAAGGCACAGCGCGTGCTGCGCCTCTATGAGGGGAGGCGACCCCTCGCGGAGTTCCCGATTGCGCTCGGCTCGCGCCCTCAGGGCGATAAAGAGCGCGAAGGCGACCGCAAAACGCCCGAAGGCAACTTCTACATCTGCGAGCAACACTACAGCCCGCGCTTTTACCTCTTTCTTGGCTTGAGCTACCCCGCTCCCGACGACGTCAAGCGAGGCAAACTTGCGGGACTGATTGACGAATCCCAGTACCGCGCGATCCTGAAGGCGCACCGAGAAGGCACATGCCCGCCCTGGGACACACCGCTGGGCGGCGCCATTGGCATCCACGGCGGCGGCACGCACCGCGACTGGACACTGGGCTGTATCGCCGTGGATAATGCGCATCTCAAGCTGCTCTATGCGCTGTTGCCTGTCGGCACCAAAGTGCGAATCGATCCATGAGAACGCCGCACCCTTCTAACAGCAGTCCTCTGCAGCGGGACAGGCGAGCCGCAGAGCCGAACCAGGAGCCATTCTGGGCTTTATCGTGGGAACAGCTCGCGGAAGCACTTCGAACAAGCCCTGAAGGGCTGACTGAAGCGGAGGCGTCGCGCCGATTAGCGATGTACGGCCCCAACACTCTCTCCGCCTCCCGCAGCGCAAGCAAACTCGTCATTTTGTGGCGCCAATACACAAACCCTATCGTGATGATTTTAATCGGTGCGGCGCTAATCTCTGGCATGCTGGGTGACTGGAGCGATACTTTGATTATCTGGAGTATTGTCATCGCAAGCGGTCTTCTGGGTTTCAGGCAAGAGTCTAGCGCTTCAGACGCCCTGCAGAAGCTTCTGGAGCGTGTTCAGGTTCAGGCGAATGTGTTTCGCGACGGGCAACCCCGTCAGATTCCGATTACGCAACTGGTGCCGGGCGACATCGTTCATCTGCAAACAGGCAACCTGATTCCTGCGGACGGTGTGGTTATTGAGGCGCAGAACCTGATGGTGAATGAGGCGATGTTGACAGGCGAAAGTTTTCCTGTCGAGAAAGCCTCCCAACCCTCTGCTCCTGAAGCCGCTCTTGCAGAGCGGCGCAACGCGCTCTGGATGGGCAGCTATGTCGCCAGTGGCGTTGCGACGATGCTGGTGGTACAGACAGGGGCACGCACCCAGTTTGGACAGATTGCGCTAAAACTCCGGCTGCGCCCCGAAGAAACCGACTTCGAGCGGGGCGTACGGCGATTCGGCAGCCTGTTGATGGATGTTACTTTTATTATGGTTCTCTTGATTTTCGCGTTCAATGTGTACCTGAAGCGCCCCGTGGTCGACTCGTTTCTGTTCGCGATTGCCCTGGCAATCGGGCTGACCCCTCAGCTCCTCCCGGCGATTATTACGGTCAATCTGGCGCGAGGGGCTTCCGAGATGGCACAAGTACGAACACTGGTCAAGCGTCTCTCTGCCATTCAAAACCTCGGCAGTATGAATGTTCTTTGCTCCGATAAGACAGGAACGCTTACACAGGGAGTGGTGCAAGTCCACGGGGCTTTTGATGTGCAGGGGCGCGAGGATCCGCGTGTGCTTTCTTACGCGGTGTTGAACGCCCGCCTTCAGCAGGGGTTTGTCAACCCGATTGACGCGGCACTGCGCGAGCAGGCAGGCGATTTTGAAGCAGGATGGGAGCGCCTCGGTGAGATTCCCTACGACTTCACACGCAAGCGTCTGAGTGTGCTGGCTCGCAATACTGCCGCCAGCCTGCCAGAATCGTTTGCCTCATCGCGTGTCGTCTTAATCACAAAAGGGGCTGTCCAACAGGTTCTGGCGGTCTGCGATACAGCGCTGCTCGGAGAACAGAGCGTGCCGCTCGCGCAGGTACAAGATAAGCTGCTCTCGTGGATCCATCAACAGATGGATGCGGGCTACCGGGTCCTGGGGGTTGCCGTCCGATTTTTGCCCGCAACCGAAATTAAACTGGACTCGGCGCTGGAGAGCCAGATGACTTTCGTGGGGTGTGTGTTGTTCAGTGATACTCTGAAGCCGACCGCTTCGGAAGCGTTGGCGCTCCTGAGTCGTCTCGGCGTCGCGCTGAAAGTTATCACGGGCGACCACGCAGCTGTGGCGCGCCATCTGATGCGCCAGCTGGGCTATTCCGACCCCCAGATTATGACCGCGCAGACGCTCAATCAACTCTCTGAAGAAGCGCTAATCCGTCGCGTGGAAACAATGGATGTGTTCGCGGAACTGGAGCCACATCACAAAGAGCGCATCATTCGCGCCCTGCGCAAAGCGGGCTACACGGTGGGCTATCTGGGCGACGGCATTAACGACGCCCCCGCGCTCTATGCCGCAGATGTGGGAATTTCAGTGGACACAGCCGCCGATGTTGCCAAAGAGGCGGCGGACATTGTGCTACTGGATAAAGACCTCTCGGTTCTGGCAGAAGGGATTCGCGAAGGGCGGCGCGTCTTTGCGAACACCCTCAAATATATCTATATGGCGACCAGCGCCAACTTCGGGAACATGTTCAGCATGGCAGGTGCCTCCCTTTTTCTCCCCTTCTTACCGCTGCTGCCCAAACAGATTCTGCTCGTGAACTTGCTGACCGATCTTCCCGAAATGGCGATTGCCACCGACCGGGTGGACGAGGAGCTGCTGGCGCGACCTGCACGCTGGGATGTCCGCCTCCTCCGGAATTTTATGCTCGTTTTCGGTCCACTCAGCTCCCTCTTCGATTACCTGACCTTCGGTGTCTTGCTGGGACTGCTCCATGCGCAAGCGCCTGAATTTCGCACAGGCTGGTTTGTGGAATCGGTCATCTCCGCCTCGATGGTCGTACTTGTGGTGCGCACACGGCGTCCTTTCTTCCAGTCGCTACCCAGCCGATGGCTTCTGGGACTTTCCGTGCTGGTATGGCTCGCTACTCTCTGGCTACCCTACTCACCCCTTGCGGTCCCTCTCGGCTTTGTCCCCTTGCCGCCCCTCTTTTTGATTGCCCTGCTGATTATTTTATTTGCCTATGTCGGTAGCGCCGAGATAACCAAGCGTCTCTTCTGGTCTTACGAACATTCGCGCGCCACCCTGCCTGCAGGAAAAACGACTTTGACGGCAAACCCGTAACCCGGAGGACAACCCCATGACGCCCGCAGAGACAACGCCCATCATTCGCGCTCCTGTCGAGGTGCGCTGTCAACAGGAGCTGGAAACCCTCAAGGCGTGGGATCGGTGGAGCAAGCCACCTGGCTGGCAACTCTCGCCCCGCGCCGTGGAGGTCTTTGTGCTGGGGGACTCGTCGCTGGGCATTCGCCCCAAGTATGTGGGCGACCGCGAGCGTGTGCAGGTCGCGATTGCCACCCTCGCCAGCGACCGCGCTCTGCTATTGGTGGGCGAGCCAGGCACCGCCAAATCGTGGCTCTCGGAACATCTCAGCGCCGCCATCTGCGGCAACTCCCAGCTCACAGTGCAGGGCACAGCAGGCACAACCGAGGATCAAATTAAGTACTCCTGGAACTACGCTCTGCTGATTGCGGAGGGTCCCAGCGAGCGAGCGCTCGTGCCCAGCCCCATCCTGACCGCAATGCGTCGGGGTCAGATTGCCCGATTCGAGGAGGTAACGCGCTGTGCCAGCGAGGTACAGGACGCGCTCATCTCCATTCTCTCTGAGAAGGCGATGGCGATTCCCGAGCTGGAACGTATCGAATACGCCCAGCGCGGGTTCAACATCATTGCGACTGCCAACACGCGCGACCGCGGGGTCAACGAGATGTCTTCCGCGCTCAAACGCCGATTCAACTTCGTGGAGTTGCCCGTGCTGTCCGACCTGCAGCAGGAAATCCAGATTGTGCGCCAGCGGGCGCAGGAGATGCTCAGCGAGCAGGGGCTGCCCGCCGACCTGCCCGACGATGTGGTGGAAACGCTCGTTACGGTGTTTCAGGAGCTGCGTCAGGGGCAGACGCACGACGGAACCCAGAAAATCAAGCGCCCCTCCACCGTGATGAGTACCGCCGAGGCGGTGAGCGTGCTGTTCGGCGGCTGCCTGCTCGCCCACTACTTCGGCGAGGGCACGGTGGACGGCAAGCATGTGATGAACCTGCTGGTGGGCGCGATTGCCAAAGAAGACAAAAGCGACCTGGACGCGCTGGGCGAGTATCTGGAGACTGTGGTTCGCAAACGCGAGGGGAGAGTATGGCGTCAGATAGCCTCGGCACGGCGACTGCTGAAAGAGTAGAATCGCCTGCAGTTCGCATTCGGGGGGTGCATGTGGTGCCAGTGCGCCACCATTCGCCGGCGCTGGCGCGGGCGGTGGCGGCAGTGATTCGCGCCGTGCGCCCCCAGCGCGTGCTGATTGAGGGTCCCAGCGACGCCAACGACTGGATTTCGGCGCTGGCGCACCCCGAAGCGGAGACGCCTCTCGCCCTGCTGGCATACCGCCAGCCCGATGTCAGGGGGCAGACCGCCAGCGCGAACCTCACGCCCCAGCTCTGCTTCTACCCGATGTGCGATTACTCACCCGAGCTGGTCGCCCTGCGCACGGCTGCCGAACTGGGCATTCCCGCCGCGTTTTGCGATATTCCTGCTCGCGCCATGCTCTACGAACCCGACGCCGACTCCGAAGAGAGCCACGACGCCCCAGGCGACAGCCCTTCCGTGTGGGCTCGCGTCGCCCAGCGGATGGGGTTTCGCAGCCACGAGGAATGGTGGGAAAGCGTTTTCGAGTCGCATGCCATGCCCACGCCCACCCTGCTGCGCATGCTTCACGAGTGGGGCAAACTGGCGATAGCGGAGTCGCCCCCCAGCGAGAGAGACCAGCTGCGTAATGCCCACATGTGGCGCTGGGTGGAGAACACCATCGCCGAGGGCGTGCCCCCAGAGGCGATTGTGCTGGTGGTGGGCGCCGCCCACAGCGCCGCCTTCGACCAGCCCGACTTTGAGGCGAATTATGACCCCAATCACCCCTTGCTGAAAGCGCCGCCTGCCCAGTTCGTGCTGATTCCCTACTCGTTTCCGCGCCTGTCGGAGCAGTCGGGCTATGGCGCGGGCAACCGCGCACCCCAGTTTTATCAGGACCTCTGGGGTTTCGGCTCGCTGGAGATGGCGACCTGCGTCGCACTGACACGCATGGTGAACCAGATGAAACTGCAGGGCGACAGCGCCTCGCACGCCGACGCGATTGAAGCGTTCCGTGTGGCGAAAGCGCTGGCGGCGTTGCGCGGCAAGCGCCAGCCCGGCTACGATGAGGTGATCGACGCGGGAGTCGCCGCGTTCGGGCGCGGGAACGAGGAGCGCGTCCGCCACGCGCTTCAGCGCGTGCTGATTGGCGAGCGCGTGGGGCGCGTGCCCCCCGACTGCGGCGTGCCCCCGCTCAATCAGGAGTTCCACCTGCTCGCGAAGCAGCTCGGCATCCCCGTCAAAGATAGCCCCACCCCTCTGCGCCTGAACCTCGCCGAACCGCACGCCGTGCAACAGTCCATCTTCCTGCACCGCCTGAATGTGGCGGGCATCCCGTTTGCCGAGTTCCAAAAAGGTGAAACCGGGACTCTCCAGCAGATGAGGCGCCTGCGCGAACACTGGCGCGTGCAGTGGACGCCCATGACCGACACCGCTTTAGCCGAGTCGGTCATCTACGGCAACACGCTCCGCGAAGTAGCGCGCAACCGCATCCGCCCCCGACTGGAAGAACGCGAGAACCTCGAAACGGTCAGCAAAGCGGCGCTGGAGGCAGTGCTGTGCGACCTGCCCGAACTGTACGAGACCGTGCTAACGGCGCTTGAAGAAGCCTCCGTACGCGACGGCGAGTTTTTGCATCTGGCGGCGGCGACCTACCGTCTGGCGGCGCTGGCGGCATATGGCGGCGCACGC
>CAZQPV010000079.1:0-11025 GCA_964595265.1 uncultured Fimbriimonadales bacterium | reverse complement strand
GGCTCCGCGATTGCGGCGCAGCTGGGCACGATGAAAATCACCGAGCAGATAGATGCCCTGCGTGCCCTGGCGGTCAGCCCCGTGCAGTATCTGGTGGTGCCGCGTCTGATTGCGGGGCTGATGATGTTCCCCCTGCTGGGCGCAATTGCGAACTTCGCGGGCGTGGTGGGCGGCGGCGTGGTGGCAACGGTTTTCGAGATTAGCCCTTTTACCTACCTGCGCTCCGTCCAGCTCTTTGTGGAGCCGTTTGATTTTATCGGCGGGCTGATTAAAACGCTCGTGTTCGCGCTGATTATTATCATGGTCAGTTGTCATCAGGGGCTGAGCGCACGCGGCGGCGCGGTCGGCGTCGGGCACGCCACCACCCGCGCCGTGGTGCTTTCGATGGTGCTGGTGTTTGTCGCGAACTACTTCCTTGCCGACGCGCTGTTTGCAAAGCGATGAAGACGAACGCCACCGACGCCATTTGTGTGAAATCGCTGGTCTACGCCGTGGACGGCGCGACCATCCTGAAAGGGGTGGATTTTCGCGCGGGCTACGGCGAGATTGTGGGCATCATGGGCGCGTCGGGGAGCGGGAAAACGACCCTCTTGAAGTGCATCGCAGGGCTTTTGCGCCCCACGGCGGGCGAGGTATGGATTGAGGGCGTCAATATCGCGCCGCTCAGCGAGCGCGAGAAGATGCCCCTGCGACTGCGACTGGGAATCGTGTTTCAATATGCCGCGCTGTTTGATTCTATGACCGTCTATGAGAATGTCGCCTTCGGGCTGGAGCGCCATCGAAGACTACCCCGAAAAGAGATTGAGCGCATCGTCAGGGAACGGCTGGCATGGGTGGGGCTGGAAGGTGTGGAGTCTTTGTATCCGTCGCAACTTTCAGGGGGGATGCGCAAGCGGGTGGGGCTGGCACGCGCCCTCGCGTTAGACCCCCATATCGTGCTGTTCGATGAGCCAACCAGCGGACTGGACCCCGTGAACGCCTATCAGATTGACCGCCTGATTCATCGCCTCAACCGCGAGCTGGGGCTGACCGCCGTTGTGGTCTCGCATGATGTCACGAGCCTTTTCCGCACGACCGACCGCATCGTGGTGATCGACGCCGGGCAGATTATCGAAGAGGGCGCACCCGACGCCATTCGCCAATCGGAACATCCCAAAGTGCAGGCGTTTTTGCGCATGGCATCTTCTGAATCGCTGGAAGATTAAGCAGGAATCGGAAGACTCTTCTCGAACAACCGTTCAGCAAGTGGAGGTGAACCCCTATGCGAGCGTTGATGCTTTGCCTGAGTGTGCTGATTTTACTGAATGGATGGAGCCAGAGCCTGCAGGCGGGCGCCGCAGCGAACAAGATTACGCCCAGCAAGCAGGTCTACCTGGCAGGCTACTCACCCAATCGCCCCAACACGGGCGGCGTGCATGACGATATCTGGGTGCGCGCTCTGGTGCTGCAGGTCGGCAACGAACGAGTCGCGATTGCGGTCTGCGACCTGCTGGGGCTTCTGCGCGACGATGTGCAGAAAATCCGCCAGAAGGTGCAATCCGTGCCCGCGAACCGCGTGATTGTCGCCTGTACTCATGTGCATTCCGCGCCCGACATGATCGGACTGTGGGGTCCGCCCGGGCGCTCTGGACGCGATGAAGAGTATGTCAACTTCGTGATCGAGACGGTCGCGAAAACGATCGACGAGGCTACCAACAAACTGCAACCTGCCACCATCGGTTTTGCGAAAACAAAAATCGAGGGTGTTTCCTATAACTACCGTGTGGAGAAAATTTTAGACACGGAAGCGAGCATCTTACAGGTGCGTAGCAAAGCAGACGGCAAACCCATCGCCACGCTTACCAACTTCGCGTGCCATCCCGAAGTGCTGAATAATGACCAGCTCACAGCAGATTTTCCGCACTGGTTCTATCAGGTGGTGGAGTCGCGCGGGGGTGGCGTGGCTATCTTTGCGAACGGGGCGCTGGGGGGCATGGTGTCGCCTGCGGCAGCCCCGAACTCCACCGCGCCGAAGGGGCGCGACTGGGCGCGCGCCGAACGCTACGGCACCACAATCGCCAATAAAACGCTGGAAGCCCTCGCAAACGCCCAGTTCACCGACTCCGTAACGCTGGAGCATTTCAGCACGACCTACACCGTGCTGCTGGAGAATGAGCAGTTCAAAATGGCGCTCGCCGCGGGCATTATCCCCAAAGGTCCCTCCTTGGACAATGACAAACTCACCACCGAGTCGCACCTGATTCGAATCGGCTCCGCGGTGATGTTCACGATGCCCGGGGAGGTGCTGCCTAACATCGGCATCCTGCTCAAGAAGCTGCTGGCGCCTTATGGAGACCCTGTGTTTTTGATTGGTCTGGCGAATGATGAGCTGGGCTATATCCTGAGTCTGGAGGACTACTATCTGGAGCTTTACGATTATGAGCGGAGCATGTCGGTTGGCTCGCAGATTGGTTCTGCGATGGTGCAGTCGGCGCGCGAGCTGATGACGCGCTTGACACCCTTAGCCAAAGGGAGCGGTGGGAGCATGGTCGCAGTGGTGGAAAAGCAACTTCAGGAGTATCTCAAGCGGTTCCGCCCGGAGCGTGCAGGGCAGCTCAAGGTAACCTATCGCCTTGCGCTGAACGATGCGGGCGACTTCTATTTGCGCATAGCGGACGGCAAAGCCACTATCAGCCGCGAAGGCTCGCCTGACGAAGCACAAGTAACCATCAAAGCGAATGCGCAGGTGCTGCTCGATGTGCTGACAGGCAAGCGCAACGCCCTGGATGCCTACAACCTCGGAGAACTCACTGTGGAAGGCGATATCGGGCTGGCACAGTACCTGCTCTATGTGTTTGACTGAGACCGAAGGGGGATAGCCTTTATGAGGCTTCCCCCTGATTTTACAGCCCGCGCAGAATCATCTCCAGCGCTTCTTTGTGCTTCGTTTCGTCGGAGATAATCTCTTCCAGGTCGTTCACCAGTCCGAAGTCGCCCAGCTGCTCTGCCTGCTCGCGGCGCTGCTTATAGCGCTCGATAGTCTCCTCTTCGGCACGAAGCACATTCCGAAGCATCTCCTTGAGGTCCTGGGCAGGGGGCACCGGCGCAGGCACGGTGGTCGGCTGACCCCCCAGCGTGGCGATTTTGTTTGCCAGAAACTCCGCATGGCGCAGCTCATCGGGTACTTCGCGCATGAAGAATTCCTTCATCTCCTCGCGGTAAATCCCAGTAACGGTCGAGGCGTAGGCGATATAGGTGATAATCGCCTGATATTCGTTCGCCAGGTCGGTGTTTAACCCCTCAATCAGGTGCTCTTTCAGCATCGTTTCCAACCTCCTGCGGGGGAGTATACCCGTTTTGATTCGAGGGCGTTGTTCGGGTATCCTTATGCGCAAATGAGCGCACTAAAGGAACAGGTTGCAATTATCACTGGGGGCGGCCGCGGGATTGGCGCGGCGATTGCCCATCAACTGGCAAAAGAGGGCGCAATTGTGTTTCTGATCGCCCGAACGCAGGCGCAGCTGCGAAGCACTGCCGACGCGATTAACCGGTCAGGAGGGCGCGCCCACTGGTACGCGGCGGATGTCACCGACGAAACCGCTATGCGAGAGGCAGTGCAGGAATCGCTGGCGCTTACGGGCAGAATCGATATTCTCGTCAATAATGCGGGCTTTATCCGCGCGGTCGGGCTGATTGAGCAGACCGATCCCGAAGAATGGTGGCAGACAGTAGAGGGCAACTTGAAGGGGATGTACCTGACGACGCGCCTGGTGCTGCCCGCCATGCTGGAACAGGGGCGCGGACAGATTGTGAACATTCTCTCTATCGCAGGGGCGCGCGCGTTTGCAGGCTTAAGCGCCTATAGCTGCGCCAAGGCAGGAGGGCTGATGCTCACCCGAATCTTAGCCAAAGAAGTGCGGAAGCGCGGGATTCGGGTTTCCGCGGTGCTACCCGGCGCAGTGGATACCGCCATCTGGGGCGAGGGCGAGCATGTGCCCGATCGTTCCAAAATGATTCGTCCCGAAAGTGTGGCGCAAGTTGTGGTGAACCTGCTCACGCTCCCGCCCGATGCCCATGTGGACGAACTCATCCTGCTGCCCCAGGAAGGCATTCTCTGACACGGGGAGCGCCCGATGATTCACATCGAAACGCTGACGCTGGGTCCCCTGCAAACCAACGCCTACCTTGTGATGTGTCCCCGCACGCGCCAGACGGTGGTGATAGACCCCGGCATGGAGGCGGAGCGAGTGGTGGAGCGCTGGCAGGCGCTGGGCGCGCCCCCGATTGTGGCGATTCTGGCAACCCATGGGCATTTTGACCATGTGGTCGGCATTCCTGTGGTGAAACGCGCCACGGGCGCTCCCGTATGGATGTCGCAGGGCGAGTGGGAACTCTGGGCACAGTACGCTCACGAACACCCTGTCTACCTGGGGCTTCCCCCAACGGAACCGCTCACGCCGCCTGACCGCTTTCTGAAAGAGGGCGACACATTTGAGGTGGGCGAACTGCGCTTCGAAGTGCTGGCGCTCAAGGGACACGCGCCCGACCATATCGGCTTTCTGGTACGCACGGAGCCGCCCTATCTCTTCTGCGGGGACGCTATCTTCGCGGGCAGTGTGGGACGCACCGACATCCCTTACGCCGATTTCGAGACCCTGCGCCATCATCTCCACACGCGCGTGCTGACCCTCCCCGACGAAACACGCCTGATGCCCGGACACGGACCTGCCACCACTGTCGGCAACGAGCGCCAGACAAACCCGTTTCTGTGAACTTGCCGAGAGGTATAATCGTATTAACAGGAGATGGCCTCACACAACGACTCGGTGGTTCTGGAACGCCCTCCCACGCCGCCGCTGGTGGTTTATGGGGCTGTGTGGCTGATGACCGTCGCCAGTGTGCTGGTGGTGCGGATGGCACAGGTCTCCGTCTTTCCCATCTTGCCGCTGGTCGGGTTTGTCACTGTGGGGGTCTGTGTGAGCGTGTGGTTGAGCCGTCGCCCGCTTTCTGAAGCAACGCGCCTCGTGCTGGGCACACTGGATGGCTTGCTGGCGTTCTTCGCATTAACGGGGCAGGCGTTTCTCAACAACTTGTTGGGGATTGCCACCGACCCCGCTGTGGAAATCTACCTCAGCATGGCGTTCTTGTGGTATATGGTGCTACGCAGTGGGCTTATGGTGACTCTGCCTGCCGCGACATTTCAGAGTGTGCCCGCGCTGGCGCTTTTCGGGCTGATTGCGACCTACATTCTGGCAAACGAAATCGTCTGGCTGTTTGCGATTTTTCTGCTCACGATGCTGTTTGTAACGGCGGTGGCGCATTTTTACGAAACACGCCTGCTGCGCCCTGCGTTCCATGTGAAACTGCTGCTGCGAACCGTGCTGGGCTTTGGAGTTTTGTCGCTGGTGTTTGCCTTCCTCATGGCGCCTCTGCTCTGGTTGACCGCTGGGCGACTGGTTTCTGGAATCGTAATTGGCTGGCCGCTAAGGGTCAAAAACAGCACATCGGAGTCCTCCCAAACGCCAGACCTGCTGGTTGGCGCTGGACCGACTGCCCTGAGTCGGATGCCCGTGATGCGGGTGCGCCTCGAAGGCTCTCACTCGTATCCCTACTTGCGTGCGGAGGTGTATAACCGCTATACAGGGCGCGGTTGGGAGCGCGCTGGCTCGTTCCGCTACACTTATCGCCCCAACGAAAAGGGACAGATTGAGTTCCATTTTCGGGGTAACCCGCCCGAGAAGACCCTTGCACGCGCTCGTGTGCAAATCCTGAGTGGCTGGCATGACACTTTCTATGCGCCTGGCACACCGTTTCTGCTGGAAGCCCCTACAAGCGAGGTACGCTATCGCCCGCGGGTGGGAATTATCGATGTGGTGCGGGAGCCTCTCAAGGCAGGCGACGAGTATACAATCGTCGCCTATGCCCCGCCGACCGATCCTGCCATCCTGCGCCGCACCAGGGCTTCCATTGCGGATCTCTGGTCAGCGTTCGAAGAGTCGCAGACCCGAAGTCCTGCCGTGCGGCACCTTGTGGAACAGTTATCAGAGGGGCGCCTCACCGACTACGATAAGGTCATGGCGTTCAAAGCGTATATCGCACGCAACTGTAAATATAACCTGAATGTGGAGGCGTACCCCGGCGAGGTGGATGTGGTGGAGCATTTTCTCTTTGGGGCGCGCGAGGGCTACTGCATCGAGTTCGCGACCGCGCTGGCGGTGATGTGCTTGTACGCCGATATCCCCGCGCGCGTGGTCTCAGGCTTCATGCTACAGGAGCAGGACCTTCAGACGGGGGAATACCTGGTGCGCGAAGCGCATCGCCACCTCTGGACCGAGGTCTTCTTTGAAGGGGTGGGCTGGGTGCCTTTCGACGCGACAGAAGGCGCTCAGGTGGTAGGTCAGCAGAACGACCCACAAGCCGCTACCGAGGAAGCCCAGGGACGACGCGGGCGCACGCTGGAGCGCATGCTCCTGGATAGCGCCATCGCCGCAGTGGCGCTGTATCTGTTCTATCTGCTGGTACCGCGGCGCACGCATCGGGAGCAGAAGCTGTCGCCGCAGGCAACCCGCATGCGCCGAGCGGTTAATGCGCTCCTGTTTTACCTGCAGGCGGCGGGCGCGCCGCCTCTGCGCACAGGGCAGACCCTGAGCGCATACCTTGAAGAGATTCTCCCCCAGATTCGTCCCCAGCTGCCGCGACTTGCTGAGTTATTGGAATCGTCGCACGAAGTGCTTCCTTACTTTCTGTACGGTCCTGAAGAACAGAGTGCAGAGCGCGTTGCCCGGATGCAGACGCTGATTCGCGAATTGCGCCGTACCCTGTGGCAGGAAATGGGCGCTCTGCGCCTAATCACCAGAATCGCACAGATCGGATGGCGAAGGGTATATGGAAATCCCTTACCTGCAACTCAGGGATGAGGCGTTGCGCACTCCGGCTTCCGTCTATCTGTTGACGGGAGAGGAGCCTGTGTATCATCGGACTTTTGTCGAGCGCTTGCGCCGCGCGCTCGACATGCCGCACGGCAGCACCGATGAGAGCGTGCTGGACGCGCGTGAAACGCCCCCAGCGCAAATCGCCCTGCAGGCGCAAACCATCCCGATGGAAGCCGAAAGACGCCTTATTATTGTCCATGCTGTCAACCGCTACTCAGCGAACGATTTAAAGCAACTGGCGGATCTGGTACCCCGAATACCGCCGTTTACCGTGCTGGTGTTGTTGCCGCATCATGGAGCGGAAGAGAGCGACGCCAGCAAAGCAGGCTGGAAGGCGCTCACCGATGCCGTCAAAGCGCACGGCGTGGTGGTGGTATGCAAGCCCCTGCGGGGCAGAGACCTCGCGAAGCAGTTGATAGATTATGCCCGTGAGCAGGGCAAAGAGCTGGGAATCGCCGAAGCCGAGCTGCTGCTGACGCTGGTGGACGGCGTCGCCGAAACGGCGTTCCACGAACTGGAGAAGGTGTGCTTCTATGTAGGGGCGCGTCCAACCGTTACGGCGCACGATATCCACGCAGTGGTCAGCCCCTCCCAGCAGGCGCAGGTGTTCGCCCTCGTCGATGCGGTTGTGGAGGGCAACACTGCGAGCGCCCTGCGCCAGATGAAGCTGCTCTTCACCACGGGCACGCCCGCGACCGAAACCGCGCTCAAAACCCTGGCGCTGATTGCCCGACACTACCGACTGCTGTGGGGAGTCAAGATACTGTTGGAACATCGGCAGCCGCTCAAGGAGCCTAAAAAAGTGTCCCCCGAAGTCGCTGCGATGCTCATGCAGGAGCCAAATGTGCTGAATGTGCTGGAGCGCCAACCCTACCTGGCAAACAAGTTCCGCGACCAGGCGCTGCGCCTCAACTGGCGTCAGCTCCAGAGCGCCAGCGACGCGCTCAAAGACGCCGATATGGCGCTCAAAGGTTTATTACCCGGTGTGAATCCAGCCGAAATTATGGAAAGACTCATTATCAAGCTCACCACAGGGGTGGGCACCACCCTGCAGGCGACCGGATAGGGAGGAACTGAAAATTGGCGAAGCGTGTGGCGGAAAATCCGATTATCGTGCCAGAGGCAGTGCCGCCTTCTGAGCCGAACATGGAAGTGATAGGCGCGTTCAATCCGGGCGCGACACGGTTCGGCGACGAGGTGATTCTGCTTTTGCGAGTGGCGGAGCGCCCCATTATGGACGACCCCGACTATGTGGGCGTGCCGATGCTCAACCTGAACCATCGTCATGGGAGCCGTCGCCTCGAGATTCTACCAGTGCCCAAATATTCGCCACTGACGGACCTCAGCGACCCACGCGCCGTGACATACGAGGGGCGTGTGTACCTCAGCTCCATCTCGCATCTGCGCATGGCGCGCAGCCGTGACGGCATCCATTTCACCATAGACCCCGAACCGACCCTGTTCCCCGAAACGCCCTACGAAGAGTACGGGATTGAGGACTGCCGTATCACCCAGATTGACGACACTTACTACATCAGCTATACGGCGGTCTCGCGCTATGGAATTTGCGTGGGGTTAGCCAGCACGCGCGATTTCAAGCAGTTCCAGCGGCATGGCTTGATCCTACACCACGAAAACAAAAATGTGGTGCTGTTCCCGCGAAAAATCGGCGGGCGCTATGTGGCGATGCACCGCACCGCGCCCTCGAGCTTCAACGGACCCCACATGTGGCTGGCATACTCGCCCGACCTGTGGCACTGGGGGGGGCATCAGGTGTTGATGGCGCCGCGCGTGCATCAGTGGGACTCGCGCCGCATTGGGGCAGGCGCGCCCCCCGTAGAGACGCCCGAAGGCTGGCTGGTTGTGTATCACGGCGTGAACGCGAAAGACGGCTACTGTGCAGGCGTCGCTCTGCTGGACCTGGAGGCGCCGCATCGGGTGCTTCATCGTTCCCATGAGCCGCTGATTGCGCCTACCGAAGACTACGAAGTGAGCGGCTTCTTCGAGCGCGTGGTGTTTCCCACGGGGCTGGTACCCATGTCCGACGGGCGCTGGATGCTCTACTACGGGGTGGCAGACCGCGCCGTCGCGGTGGCGGAAACGACCATAGAGGAGTTACTTGCCGTCGCGAAGGGCGAGGTGGCGGCAGCGAGCCGATAGGCGTCGGGGCGCTGGCTCAGCGCCCCAGCATCTCCTCAATCACAGCGTTAAACTCATTCTGCAGACGCTGTACCCACTGCTCGACGTCTTCCACCACGCGCGCCACCGACTGCGCCGCGCCCTGAGACCCCGCATTGAACTGAATGAAGTAATATGCAGGGTCGCTGAACAGCGGCTCGATGCGCAGGTCGCACACATAGGGATGCTCCTCAAAAGTGATTCGCAACCCCAGCCCCCGCAAGCCCGGGAAATACTGGCGCATCAGATGGGGCGGCAGTGGGGTGAACGCCTCCACCGTATGCTCAAACGCCGAGCCGTTCGCGTCTTTGTGTGCTATCACCTGCAGCAGCATCGGGAAACGGTCATCCAGCAGCAGGGTGTCGCGAATCGCGCTGAGCAGATGCTCCACTCGGGACGGGGATAATTCTGCCGGCTGACCCTCGCATGTGAACTGAATTTGCGAATCGGTCAAGAACAGCGCTTCCCGACGGAGCGGGTTTACCAGCGCTAGCGCCCCCTGAAACGGCACCGGCTGAATGCTAAAATCCAGCCCGACCGCCTCCATGATCCGCTGGCGACGCACCTCGTTCAGCGGACCCACCGCGGCGTTCAAAGTAATCTGAATCTGGCGTAGTTCCATGTCTTACACAACCTCCGACTTTTTCAGTTTGCCCGCACCGACGGGTTCGGCAAATGCGAACGAACGGCGCACCTCGTTCAACATCACTTTGCTGTGCGGCTGAGTGGGAGGCTGATCCTCCCACAGAATCAGATACCCATCTTCTGTCCAGCCCACCTTCGATTCTTCGTCCACAGAAGAGGGCACGACGCGGCATTCCACCACCTGCAGCTGGCGATAAGGGAGGTACTTTTGCTTGAGCTGTTCCAGCGTGCTGGGGGTGATGCGGTACTCTTCAATCCCCAGGTCGGGGCGGGCGCGGGTGAAAAGCGCACACTCCAGCGAATGCTCCAGCATCTCGATGTTGATCCCGTCCTCGCCCACGAGATGCTCCACCACGGCGGGATCTGCCTCTACCAGGTAGGCTTGTGCGTGGTCTTTCAGCACGCGCTGTGCCAGCTCGCGCTCAATCCAGAGGCTCACGGTGTCGGGGGAGGGGATGCGCCCACGCCCATGGCACACGGGGCAAGGGCGGGTCAATCCTTCCGTGACCGATTCGCCCGTGCGCTTGCGTGTGAGCTCCACCAGACCCAGCGAGCTGATGCGCCCGATTCGGAAGCGCGCCCGGTCGCGCTTGAGCGTGCGCTGGAGCGCCTGCAACACCTGACGGTGGTCGCTCTTGCGCGCCATATCGATAAAGTCAATCACGATAATGCCGCCAATATCGCGCAGGCGCAGCTGGCGACAGATCTCTTCCACCGCCTCCAGATTCGTTTTGAGGATCGTTTCCGCCAGCGAGGTCTTGCCCGTGAACTTGCCCGTGTTCACATCGATTGCGGTGAAGGCTTCGGTCTCGTCGATGGTGAGGTAGCCGCCTGATTTGAGCCAGACTTTGCGGCGCATCAGGCGCTCCATCTCTTTTTCGATTCCGAAGTGTTCGAACATCGGGGTGGGTTTGTCGTAGAGAATCACGCGGTTGCGCAGGCTGGGCGCCACCACCTTGAGAACCTCATGCACCTTCTCGTACTCTTCGGGGTCGTCAATCCAGAATCGGTCTACTTCCGAGGAGAACACATCGCGAATGACCCGATAGAGCAGGCTGGCGTCGCGATGCACCAGCGCCGGCGCCTGCACCTGACCAATCTGCTCCCGAATCTGGCTCCAGAGCTGGGTGAGGTACTCGATATCCTGACGAATCTCTTTCTCGGTCTTGCCTTCCGATTCGGTGCGCAGAATCAGCCCGAAGCCAGGAGGATGCAGTTTCTGCCCGATCTGACGGAGCCGTTCGCGCTCGGCGCGGTCTTCAATTTTGCGAGAGACGCCCAGATGGCTCGC
>CAZQPV010000078.1:4631-11350 GCA_964595265.1 uncultured Fimbriimonadales bacterium | reverse complement strand
TAAAGATTTCGCATGAGTCAAAATGTTCCAGCACTGCCTCGTACATCTGCTGGGCAGTTTGCACCCGGATCACTCGCACGCCGTAGGGGTCGGGGAGCGCGGTCGGTCCTGAAATAAGCGTTACTTCAGCGCCGCGCTGACGCGCCGCTTCCGCCACCGCGTAGCCCATTTTGCCGCTGGAGCGGTTGCCGATAAAGCGCACGGGGTCTATCGGCTCATAGGTGGGCCCCGCCGTAATTAGCACGCGAACCCCTTTGAGCGACTCGCTCTGGCTCAACCGCGCGATGACCGCCTCCACAATGGTGGGGGTGTCGGCAATCTTGCCCCAGCCCGCGTCGCCGCACGCCATGATGCCGTAGGTGGGGTCAATCAACTGCACGCCACGCTCCATGAGCGTGCGCACATGGCTCTGGGTGGCGGGATGCGTCCACATCGCAGGGTTCATGGCGGGCGCAATCAAAATCGGCGCGCGAGTCGCAAGGCAGATAGTGGTGAGCATATCATCCGCCAGCCCCAGCGCAAGCCTCGCAATCGTATGCGCCGTGGCGGGAGCGATCAGCACCAGATCCGAATCCTGCGCCAGGCGGATATGGGCAATCTGACCGCGTTCGGGTTCGTCGAACACATCCGCCACTGCTGGGTACCCTGTAAGCGCCTCGAAAGTTGCGGGCGCAATCAGTCGCGTCGCCGCGTGGGTCATCACCACACGCACGGTGTAGCCCCGATGCATCAGCTCGCGTGCCACATCGCACGCCCGATACGCCGCGATACTTCCCGTAACGCCCAGCAGGATTTGCCGACTCACAAAGCAAGTATACCCACGCGGAGGTATCCTACATGCGATGCGATGGTGGGGTTTCACGCTGATTGAGTTGCTCGTGGTGATTGCGATAATGGCGATTCTGGCCGCGCTGCTGTTTCCTGTGCTGGCGCAGGCGCGGGAGAGCGCGCGCCAGAGTGTCTGTAGCCAGAACCTGCGCCAGATTGGGCAGGCGTTCTGGCTCTATTTGCAGGACTATGACGAGCGCATGCCCGACCGCCGCGATTTGAAGCTGGCTCTGGGCTACCGCCCTTGGAGCAGCTGGCCCAGCTCGGACCCGCGCTGCGGCTGGGCGGGGATTGTGCTGGAACCCTATATGCGCGATTGGGCGCTCTGGTCATGCCCCAGTGTGGCGGGCAGTCGGCTGAGCGAGGTTGTTTCGGTGGTGCAAACTGTAGACCCCTCACGGCGCACGCGCTACTGGATGTGGCGTTTTGACCGCGTGGACAACGCGGTGCCTCCCGATAACTTCTGGGGCAAAACGCCCGAGCAGGCAGTCTCCGACCTGCAGGCGAACCCCAGCCCGTTCTATGCCCCTCCCGAGGGTGTCAGCGATGTGGAACTCACAGTAGACCCCTATTTTCCGCGCACTATTCCCACCGTTGCGCCTGAATTGAGGGGGCTTGCCGTCCATCGCGGGGGCAGGAATCGGCTCTTTTTGGATGGGCACATTCGCTGGCTGCGGGATATTCGGACGGGTTCCTGACACTTCGTGATTTCTACTATTCACGAACGCGACTCCTCAATAGAACGCAGTGCATCCTCCAGCGGAATCGGCTGTTCTCCAGAGGCTTTCGCTTCGTCGTAGGCTTTTATGGCTTCCAGCAACTGCTGATAAACCGTAATGTCCAGAAGGAAGGCTACACGGAGGTTTCGCTGAACAGGACGCGGGAACCGTGTCCGTACGGGTCCCGGTAGGGGCGCGGTCGCCGCGCCCCACGCAGCGAAATCAATCGTGCCACGAGGTGGAATGCGCACCCTTGCGACGGAACGGCTCCAGCCGTTGCGCATGGGAAACGATTTATTGAAAACCCCAAAGGGTATACTCATACCCATGAAACGGCTGGCTCTCTTTGTGGGGGTTCTGGCACTGCTAATGGCGGTGAGTCTGGGGCAAGATCGGCAACCTCAAGACGAGGCGCAGATGGAGGCATTTCGGAAAGCGAGCGAGGCGTCTGATGCGCTGATTGCCCGCCTGCTGGCACGCCTCAATCAGGAATATCAGGCAGGTGGAGCGGAACGCGGGGTCAAAGTCTGCTCTGAGATCGCCCAGAAGCTCACGCAACAGATTGGCAAAGAGTACGGTGTGCAGATTCGGCGCGTCTCCCTCAAAAACCGCAACCCACGCAATGCGCCCGACAGCTGGGAGCGCCAGATTTTGCAACGCTGGGAGCGCGAATTCCAGCAGAAAAAGCCCCTCTCCCCCGTGATTGTGAAAACCACCGAGCGGGGCAAAAAAGTCTATCGCTATATGCGTCCGATTATGGTGGCGATGCCCCTCTGTCTGGAATGTCATGGGCAAAACATCAAGCCCGAAGAGCGCCGCCTGATTCGTGAGAAGTACCCCAACGACAAGGCGACAGGCTATCGGCTGGGCGACCTGCGTGGGGCGGTCTCGGTGCGTGTGCCAGCGTCCCGATAGTGTGGGCAAGTATAATTCTCGCCGATGACTTACGAACAGGCGGTTGCATACATAGAGAGCCTCAACCTGTATGGCTGGCGGCTGGGTAACGCCCGCATGGAGGCGTTGCTGGAGCGTCTGGGCAGCCCCCACCTGCGCGTGCCCGTCGTTCACATCACGGGCACGAACGGCAAAGGCTCCACCACCGCACTCGTCGCCAGCATTCTGAGGCAAGCGGGCTATCGCGTGGGCGCGTATTTTTCGCCCTATGTATTTGACTTCCGTGAGCGCATCCTGATAGACGGCGAACCCATCTCTAGAGAGCTGCTCACCGAAGGCGTGGCACAAGCAAAGCCGCTGATTGAGCGCCTCGCTGACACCGAGTACGGGCAGGTTACGGAATTTGAGCTGAAAACCGCGCTGGCGTTCTGGGCGTATGCCCAATCGGGGGTGGAGATTGCGGTGATGGAAGTCGGGCTTGGGGGGCGTCTGGATGCGACGAATGTGATAACCCCCCTCGTGAGCGTGCTGGTGAGCGTGGGGCTGGATCACACCGACCGCCTCGGACCCACACACGCCGATATTGCCTACGAGAAGAGCAAAATTTTCAAGCCGGGGCGCCCTGCAGTGAGCGGCGCGCTCCACCCGGACGCGTGGGCGATGGCGCGTCGGGTGGCGCAGGCGCAGGGGGTTCCACTGCTGGAAGTCGCGCCCGAAGGCGATACTGGCGAACTGCCAACGCTCCACTACATTCCCCTGCCCTCACCGCGCGATTCCTCGGTGCGGTTGCGGTTCGATTCGTGGGAACTGGACGCCCATCCCCAGCTGATTGGCGACTATCAGCGCCATAATGTGGCGTGCGCGGTTGGGGCGGCGCTCCTGTTGCGCCAGCAGGGCTACGCCATCTCCGACAGCGCAATTCAGGCAGGGGTTCAGCTCGCGCAGTTGCCAGGGCGCATGCAGGTGGTGGGCGACATGCCGAAAGTGGTGCTGGACGGTGCGCACAATCCCGACGCGGCGCGCGCGCTCGCGTTCAGCTTGCCCCGCGTGTTCAAGTACCAGCGGATGATAATGGTGTTCGGCATGCTCCGCCCTCACGAACCCTCCGAAGTGTTGCGCCACCTGTTGCCGCTGGCGGAGATTGCGATTTTCACACGCGCCCTCAGCGAACGGGCTTATCTGCCTGAGCATCTGCTGGAATGCGCCCAGCGCTGGCTTCAGGAAACGCAGGGTAAACTCCCCGTGCGCATGGAAGCGGCGGAAACCCCAGCGCTTGCGTTTCAGCGCGCGCTGGATCTGGCAGCCCCTGACGACCTCGTGCTGATTACGGGGTCTTTTTACCTCGTGGGGGCGTATCCGCTGCAGGGGTAGGTACTCCCTTCGTAGAAGCCAACCTGCTAAAAGGCATTATTGAACCCAAACACATGCCCCTGCTCAATCCACTCCTTTGCGCGGTTCGCAAAACCACAAACCCAGCCCCCTCGCCTGTTTACACCGCAAGACCAAAAAGACCTTGTAGAGGTCGTGAACTTCGTTCGGGTTCAGTTCGTCCACCTGTTGAGCGAAACGAAGCGCCTGCGAAGTGAAAGTCGCTTGCTGGGTCGCACGCGCCCCATCTTGGGCGTTGGCAACCGTCAGGCATCCAAGCAGAACGCCAGCACTCATCCAGCGATATACTCTCTGTGTCCGTTGCATTTTATTTCACCTCCCGTTGTTATTGACAGCCATAGGGACATGGCAAATCTGTTAGAAGGTCTGAGTGGGCAGATTGGTTCCCGCCCGTGCTGGTGTAGGTTCACGGGAATATGGAACGCGGAATCCATGAACCGATAAAAGTTGAACATCCAGCCCTCCTGCGGTACAATATCCATGTGCGCAAGGTTCTGATTGCGAATCGTGGGGAGATAGCCCGACGCATCATTATTGCCTGCCGTGAACTGGGACTGGACACCGTCGCGGTCTATTCGGACGCCGACCGCGACGCGCCTTTTGTGTATGAGGCAGACGAGGCGTATCGGCTCGGTGAGGCGCCTGCCCGCGAGAGCTACCTCGCCATCCCGAAGATTATTGAGGTTGCTCGCGCCTGCGGCGCCGACGCCATCCATCCCGGCTACGGGTTTCTTGCCGAGAATGCGGAGTTCGCGCAGGCGTGTCAGCAGGCGGGCATTTGCTTTATCGGTCCCTCGCCTGAAGTGATTCGCCTGCTGGGCGATAAAGGCGCGGCGAAACGAATCGCCGAGCAGAACGGCATCCCGACGGTGCCAGGCTTCAATCCAGCGGAATATGTGGACGCGCGCACTTTGCTGGAACACGCGCGGCAGATTGGCTTCCCCGTGTTGCTCAAGGCGGTGGCAGGAGGCGGCGGTAAGGGTATGCGTACAGTGTGGGAAGAGTCGGAGTTTCTGCACGCCGCCGAGAGCGCCCAGCGCGAGGCAGAAGCTGCCTTCGGCGACCCGCGCCTGATGATCGAGCGCTACATTCTCCGTCCACGCCATGTGGAGGTGCAGATTCTCGCCGATACGCACGGCACGGTTCTCCACTTCTTTGAACGCGAGTGTAGCATCCAGCGTCGCCACCAGAAGATTATTGAGGAAAGCCCTTCCCCCGTGCTGGACGACGCTACACGCGCCGCGCTCACAGACGCCGCAGTCAAACTGGCGCGCGCCGTCGGCTACACCAACGCGGGCACGGTGGAGTTTCTCGTGGAAGAGACGCCAGAAGGCTTGCGCTTCTACTTTCTGGAGGTCAACACGCGCCTGCAGGTGGAGCATCCCGTCACGGAGATGGTTACGGGCGTGGACTTAGTGCATCTGCAGTTGCGGGTGGCTTCGGGCGAGCCGATTGGGTTGTTGCAGGATGCCATTCGCCAGCGCGGGCACGCAATTGAGGCGCGCCTCTACGCCGAAGACCCTGCGAACGCTTTTGCCCCCTCGCTGGGAACGGTTCAGGTCTGGGAGGCACCCCACCTGCCTTATGTGCGCATCGATAGCGGGATTGTCGCTGGCAACACGATTACCCATCACTACGACCCGATGATTGCGAAAATCATCGCGTGGGGCGAGAATCGCGAGCAAGCCATTCGGCGCCTGATTCACGCGCTGGAGCGCACCGTCGTGCTGGGCGTGCGCACCAATCTGGGGTTCCTGATAGACCTGTTGCGCCATCCTGCCTTTCAGGAAGGCAAACTGCACACGGGTTTTCTGGAGGAGCATCCCATCACGGGCGAGCCAGAAGAGCTGCCTCTCCCTGTGCTGACGGCGCTGGGATTGGCAGAGACGCTCCTGCGCCCCCGAACTCAGGCGCGTCCTGCCCAAGATGGCGCGCCCGTTGCGGACCCCTGGCACACGCTGGGCGCATGGCAAATCGGAGGTGAGTGAGGCATGCAACAACCCAGTTTGCCGCTGGATGTGCCTGCAGAGCCTGCGGAGCGCTCTCAGGCAGAGGGGCGCGCCCTGCTGGAAGCGCTGCTGTTCGGGCGCGACCCGACCCCACGCATTATCGCCGTGGAGTCGGCGAACGGGCTGATTCGGATTTATCGGCGCGAAGACGAGCGCCTGATTGTGGAAGAGGAACCCTTCGAGCCGTGGCTTCTGAGCGATACACCGCTGGAGATGCCTGATGTACGCTGGCAGGAGCTGGAGGGCGATTTTGGCGAACGCCCTGCCCTGCGCTATCTGGCACGCTGCGCCCACCGCGAAGCGTTCGACAACCTCCGACGCGCCCTGCGCGACGCCCACCACGAAATCTTAGCCTTCGGCAGCCTGCCGCGCCAGTACCTCATCCTCTCCGGCAAAACCCTCTTCAAGGGCATGGCGTTTGAAGAACTGCACCGCCTGCAGCTTGATATCGAAACCAGCACGCTCACGAACGAGCAGTCGGACGCGCAGATTCTGATGGTGGCGCTCAGCGACAATCGGGGCTACGAAGAACTGCTGGAAGGCGACGAGAAGAGCATGCTCCAGCGGCTCACAGAACGCATTCAGGAGTTAGACCCCGATGTGATCGAGGGGCACAACCTGTTTGGCTTTGACCTGCCCTATTTGCACCAGCGGGCGCAGGCGCTGGGCGTGACGCTCCGATGGGGGCGCGACGGCTCGGAACTGCGCTTCGGCAGTCCGCGCGCGTGCGTCATCGGCGCGAACAACCGTACCTTCACCCCCGCCTTCGTTCACGGACGCCACCTGCTGGATACCTACCTCGCTGTGCAACGCTTTGACATCGGGCGCGGCGACCTGGAAAGCTACGGTCTCAAAGAGGCTGCCCAGCAGCTCGGAATCG
>CAZQPV010000078.1:0-4531 GCA_964595265.1 uncultured Fimbriimonadales bacterium | reverse complement strand
CGCGGCGACCTGGAAAGCTACGGTCTCAAAGAGGCTGCCCAGCAGCTCGGAATCGCGTTAGAAGAGCGTATCTATCTGGAGCGGGAGCAAATCCCCCATCTCTGGCGTACCGACCCCGACACCGTGCGCCAGTATTGCCTGCAGGATGTGCGCGAGACTCGTCGGCTCGCCGAGCTGGTGTTGCCTACCGAGTTCTATCAGTGCCAGATGATTCCCGACACCCTGCAAAATCTGGCGACCATTGGCACGGGCGAGAAGGCGAACCTGCTGTTCGTGCGCGCCTATCTGATGCATGGGCACGCGATTCCTACCCCCGAACCTGCCCGCGACTACCCCGGCGGCTACACGGAGGTGCGCCTTGTGGGGCGTATTGAGCGCGTTGTCAAGGCGGATGTGGAGAGCCTGTACCCCAGCGTGATGCTCCACTATGGCATCAAGCCGAAGGTGGACGCCCTCGATGTGTTCCTGCCGATGCTGGCGGAGCTGCGCCAGCGCCGACTGGACGCCAAAAACCGCGCCCGCCAGACACAGGGCGTAGAAGCGGCTTATTGGGATGGGTTGCAAGGCTCATTCAAAATTCTCATAAACTCAATGTATGGTTACTTAGCCGCTCCGTTCCACTTCAACGATTACGACGCCGCCGAGCAAGTTACAATCACTGGGCAGGATATAGTGAAACAGATTGCTCAGCAAATTGAGGCGCTCGGCGGGCGCGTGATAGAGATTGACACCGACGGCGTTTACTTCCAGCCGCCCCCTGAGGTGCAAACCGAAGAGCAGGAGCGCGCCTTGGTGGAGAAGGTGGGTTCCACCCTGCCTGACGGCATCCGCCTCGTTCACGATGGGCGCTACGCGGTGATGCTCTCGCTGAAGACGAAAAACTATGTGCTGCTGGGCTATGATGGCAAGCGCATCTTCAAAGGCGCTTCGCTCCGCTCGCGCGCCGATGAGCGATTCGGGCGCGAGTTCATCGCCCGCGCGATAGAGTGGCTGCTGGAAGGCAAGCCCGAAGCGGTGGCGCAGGAGTATCGGCGGCTGGCATTCGCGATTCTGAACGGCGAGGTTCCGATTGAAGACCTCTGCCGCCGCGAGCGCATCACCGAAAAGAGCCGCCTGCCCCACCATCCGCTCCACCACCTTGCTCCCCGTTTCCAGATTGGCGACTACATTATGGTCTACCGCAAGCGCGATGGCACGCTGGGGCTGCTGGAAGAATACGCCAACGATGCCGACCTGGAGCATTATGTGGAAAAACTCTACAAGTTCGCCCAGCGTCTGGAGCCGCTCTTTCCCAATTTCGACGAGGCGTTCCCCAAGCCTCAGACGCTGATTCAGTCGGCGAACCAGCCGAGTTTGTTTTAGGCGGGTATACTTATATCCGTGCGTTTCTGGTGGTCGCGCAAAGCAGAGACGGCTCTGCCCATTCGCAACAAGGCGTTAGCCGAGCAAGCCCTGACCCATCGCTCGTACACCGAGGGCGACCTGCAAGCCAGCAACGAGCGCCTGGAGCTGCTCGGCGACGCCGTAATCGGGCTGGTGATTGCCGAGTACCTTTTTCACCGCCACCCCGACTGGGATCAGGGGCAGCTTTCTAAAGCGCGGGCGAGCCTTGTGCGTGCCAGCGTGCTGTGCGAGGCTGCCAAACGCGCAGGCTTGCCGCCGTTGATTAAACTCAGCCCCGCCGAAGAGCAAGCCGGCGGACGCGAGCGCGCCTCCATCCTGAGCGATACCTTTGAAGCGGTGGTCGGCGCAATTTATCTGGATCAGGGCTACAAGGCGGCGCAGGAATATATCCTGACCCACCTTCAGCCTGAGCTGCAAGCACTCGATGAGGGGCGGATGCCGATTCAAGACTACAAATCCATGCTTCAGGAACGCACGCAAGCCTGGTGGCGCGTCACGCCCGTCTATGAGGTCGTGGAGGAACACGGCAGCCCGCATCAGCGCACATTCGTGGTGCAGGTGCGCCTCAAAGACCTCGTGGTGGGGCGTGGCAGCGGACCCAGCAAAAAGCAGGCGGAGCAAAAAGCCGCCGAAGAGGCGCTTCAATACACACAACAAAACAGGAGGCTCATCGATGAAACCCTATGCTGAAATCGGCGTTTTCGGAGGTTCGGGATTCTACTCCTTTCTGGAGAAGGTGGAAGAAGTGAAAATTGACACGCCCTACGGTCCGCCCAGCGACCTGATTGCGATTGGCGAAATCGCAGGGCGCCGAGTGGCTTTCCTGCCCCGGCATGGGCGCAAGCATAGCATCCCACCGCACAAGATTAACTATCGCGCGAACCTGTGGGCGATGAAGGAGCTGGGCGTTACCCGCGTCATCAGCCCGTGCGCCGCAGGCAGCCTACAGCGCCATGTCAAACCGGGCGATTTCGTCGTTGCCGATCAATATGTGGATCGCACGCACGGGCGCGCCGACACCTTCTATGAGGGTCCCACCGTTCACCATGTTTCGCCCGCAGACCCCTACTGCCCCGTGCTGCGTCAGCTCGCGATTGAGGAAATCCGTGCGCACGGCATCCCCGTTCACGAGAGAGGCACAATCGTGGTGATTAACGGTCCCCGCTTCTCCACCAAAGCCGAGAGCAGATGGTTCACCTCCATGGGCTGGGAAGTGATTAATATGACCCAGTATCCTGAAGCATACTTAGCGCGCGAGCTGGCGATGTGCGTGGTCAACATCTCGCTGATTACGGACTACGACAGCGGGCTGGTGGCGGAAGGCGAGGTGTCGCCCGTTACGGCGGAGGAAGTAATGCATGTGTTCCATAAGAACGCCGAACGTATCCGCAAGGTAATTTTCGGGCTGATTGAGAAAATCCCCGCCGAGCGGAACTGCCCGTGCCCCAAAGTGCTGGACTACGCTCGCGTGACGGTTTAGTGTATAATACTCTTGCACGCCGAAGGCGGCAGGAAAGGAGGTACACAACGATGCGAAACGGTTCACTGGTGAGCGCAATCGCGCTGAGTGGGTTACTGGCGTTGAGTGGGGCTTACGCCCAGAGCGTGGTGGATGAACTGGAACGCGGTGCAGTTCTGTCATGGCGGTTCCTGTCGGGAAACTATGAAATCACCGGCTCTATCTCGCAAAGTGGCACGATAAGCGCCAGCGACTCGGTGCTGTTCCCATTCACTGATGTCAATAACGACGGGTTGGCGCTGGATGTGGTGCTGAACCTCCAGCAGTTAATTCCCGATTTGGGGATTGATCGCACCATCCCTTTGATAGCTCAGGTAGTTCAGGACAACGGCAGCACAGCAATCATCCGCTGGACAGGCACGGATTTCCCCAACGAGTGCATCACGGTCAATATCGAGGGCACTCAGGCGCAGGTTCTGATTACGGAGCTGGAGGGTCGGTTGCAGGGTCTGGTGGAGCGCATCGCGTGTCAGGACGACCCGCTGGGTGTGACACCGCACCGTATACACCTGAGCCTAACGGATAACGGCGGCGACACGAATAACTTCCTGCGTGCGCGGGGCTATTTGTTTTGTGTGCAGCAACCGTTTGCCCTCGCCAACGCACGCATCTTCAATATGGACTGGCAGGCGTACGGGGGCGGCTTGCCGCGCTCGCTGGGGAATGTAAACGGCGATTGCCAGATTGACGACGCTGACCTACTGCAGGTGCTGTTCAGCTTCGGCTCCAGCGACGAAACCAGCGACACCAACGACGATGGCACGGTGGACGATGCTGACCTGCTGACCGTGCTGTTCAATTTTGGCACAAGCGTCTAATTGAGTGGCGCCGCCTGATGAGCAGCGCCCCCGACAGCCCCGCCAGAATCAGCCAGCTGCTGGGTTCGGGCACCCAGTAGCCTGAACCGTCAGGGCGCGTGTGCCAGCGGTCTATCTGGATGCGCAAAAACACGGGCGCGTGGTCCGAGGCGTTCTGACTGTCGGTTATCTCAAACCCTTCGGGGAGTTCGCTCATCCGGCGCGTGTTGAAGATGCGCGCTTCGAGCACGCGGATTCGGTCGCGCCCCGGCTCATCTGCGGAAGTGAAGAGGTAATCGAAGCGTTGATCCAGATCGGAGTTGCGGCTGGAAATTTTGTAAGTGCGCTTGCCGCCCATCCCATCGGTCGGCACATGGTCACGCAATCGGGCGGACTGCACCGTGCTGATGGGGTTATAGACGCGTCCATCGGGCAAGAGAGCGCCAATATCATAGAGTGAGTTCAGGTCGGGGTCTTCGTTTTCGTTCAGGTCGCCCCCAAACAGGTAAGCGGAGCGTCGGTTCTGATAGCGCCAGCGGTTCACATGGGCGCGTGCCTGCTCCGCATTTGTCTGGCGTTTCTCGGCGTCGGTGGTATAGCCGCCTGCCTTGAAGTGCGCTCCGAAAAAGCCGACGCCGTTCGTGCCCGGCACATCCACAAACCCGATTGTCAGCCCGCGATTGGGCGAGCCGATGGAGACATCCGTTGCCGAAACGAGTGGATAACGGCTCACAATCGCCGAGCTGATCCAGCCGTCTGAAAGTCGATTCACATACAGATAGTAGTTCACATTGCGCTGGGGGTTTGCGCC
>CAZQPV010000077.1:0-11403 GCA_964595265.1 uncultured Fimbriimonadales bacterium | reverse complement strand
AGAATCGCCATCATCGGACGGTGCTTCCGCTACGAGAATGTGGACGCAACCCACTCCCACACCTTCCATCAGGTGGACGCCTTTATGGTGGACGAGGGGGTCAGCATGGCGCATCTCAAGGGCACGCTCACCCAGTTCGCCCGCATCATGTTCGGCGAAGAGGTGCGCGTGCGCTTCCGCCCCGACTTCTTCCCCTTCGTCGAGCCGGGAGTGGACTTCGCCATCTCGTGGAAGGGCGGCTGGCTGGAGCTCGGCGGCGCGGGGCTGATTCACCCCAACATTCTGGAACACTACGGAATCGATTCGGAACGCTACTCCGGGTTCGCTTTCGGGCTGGGCATCGAGCGTATCCCGATGCTCCAGTACGGCATAGACGACCTGCGACTCTTTCTGGAAAACGATATGCGCTTTCTGGCGCAGTTCCCTCTGTTATAAGCCATGCGAGTGCCAATAGACTGGTTGAAGGACTTCGTGCAGTTTGACCTCAGCGCCGACGCCCTCGCCGAGAAACTCACGATGGCAGGGCTGGAAGTGGAAGAGGTGCTGGAGACCCCACAGGGCACGGTGCTGTCACTTTACATCACGCCCAATCGCGGCGACTGCCTGAGCATCTTCGGGATTGCTCGCGAGGTGTATGCCCTGCTGGGAGACGCCTGCAAGCCAACCCCCCTCTTCTGGCGCTTGAATGAGTGGATTCTCCAGCCGCCTCCCGTAGAGCCAGGCGAAACCGCTCAGCAGGCGCGCGTGGAGGTGTTGGACCCCGACCTGTGCCCTCGCTACGGCGCACGCGTGATTCGAGGCGTGAAAATTGCCCCCTCGCCTGCGAAAGTGCAAAGCCGCCTGCTCGCTGCTGGCATGCGCCCCATCTCCAACATCGTGGACGCAACCAACTATGTGATGCTGGAGCTGGGACAACCCCTGCACGCCTTTGATATGGACACCCTTCGCCAGCAGACCATTATCGTGCGACGGGCGCGTCCCGGGGAGCGCATCACCACGCTGGACGGAAGCGAACACACTCTCCAGCCCGACATGCTGATGATTTGCGACGCCGAACGCCCCGTCGCTGTCGCCGGCATCATGGGCGGTGCCGAAACTGAAGTGACGGACAATACCCGCAACATCCTGATGGAGTCGGCGCATTTCAACCCCCTCTCCATTCGGCGCACCTCGCGTGCGTTAGACCTGCGCACCGAGTCTTCCTATCGCTTCGAGCGCTTCGTGGACCCGAATCTCGTGGTAGTGGCACAGTTCCGCGTGTGCGAGTTGATTGAGGAATGGACAGGCGTGGCGCCTGTGCCGGGCATGCTGGATGTGTATCCGACCCCCTACCCTGCGCGCACACTTAGTGTGCGTCTGTCTCGCGCTGAGCAGATGCTGGGGTTCCCCATAAACCCCAACGAGGCGGAACAGACCCTCACACGGCTCAACCTCAAGCCCAGCCGTACTGCAGAAGGGTTTGAGACGCATGTTCCGCTCTATCGCCCCGACCTTCAGCGCGAGATTGACTTGATCGAGGAGCTGGGGCGCATTCTCGGCTACGAACGCATCCCCGAAACCCCACCCGCAGGCACGACCACACAAGGCAAAGATAGCCCCGAAGGCGCCTTCGCCGAGCGCCTGCGCACCATCCTGCTGAGCGCAGGACTGCAGGAGAGTGTCAGCCATACTCTGGAACCCAAAAACCCCTTCCAGACCGCTGGCGGAGGGCTAAGCGAACAACTCTACCATCCGATAATGCTCCGCAACCCGATGAGCGAGGAGCTGAGCTTCCTGCGCTTCTCGCTGCTCTCCAGCCTCGTGCGCACGGCGGATTACAACCGTCGGCGCGGCATTCGCGACCTGCACCTGTTTGAAATTGGGCGCGTGTTCGCACTTGGCGAAAAGGGCTATCACGAGTGGCTCCATCTCGGCATCCTGATGACGGGCAACCACCACAGCCCCCACTGGGCGGAAAAACCCAAACCCGTGGACTTCTATCATTTCAAAGGCGTGGTGGAACATATGTTGCAGGCGCTGGGAATCGAGGCTCGGTTCGTGCCTGTCGGCGACCATGACCTCCGTTTCCACCCCGGACGCTCCGCCTATGTGCATGACAAAGACGACCAGCGCCTGGGCGTGATAGGCGAAATCCATCCCAGCATCGCTCGCGAATACGAGTTTCGTCAGCGTGTGTATGTGGGGGAGTTCAGCCTGAACGCCCTCCGACACGCCGCGGCGCATACAGTTGCCTATCACCCCCTACCCATCTTTCCGCCCGTGCTTCGCGATATTGCCATTCTCGTACCTCAGGCAGTGCCCGTGGGGCAACTCTTTGACACGATTCGCGAGGTGGGCGGCGACTGGCTTGAATCGGTGCAGCTGTTTGACCGCTACACAGGCAGCCACATCCCGGAAGGACTCCATAGCCTTGCGTTCTCGCTGGTGTTTCGCAGTCGGGAGCGCACTCTCACTGACGAGGAGGTCAATCAGCGCGTGGAGCAGATTTTCCATGCGCTGGAAACACGACACGGCGCCGTGGCGCGCCGCTGATGGGAACCCATGCGCAATACCCGATGGTGGCTGTGGGGCGGTGTGCTGCTGATTATTGCCCTGCTCTACGGGCAGACAGCGAACTTTGGGTTCGTGTGGGACGATGAGCAGATTATCTATGGGCGCCCTGACTACCGCGACCCTGCCCAATGGCTGCAGGCGGCTCGGAAACCGCTGGACTTTTCGCCGAACTACTTCCGCCCGCTGGCGCTGAGCAGTCTTCTGGTACAGATATGGCTCTGGGGCGACACCCCTGCGCCGTTCCATCTTGCGAATGCGCTGATTCACCTCGTGAACACGCTGCTGGTGATGGCGATTGCGTGGCGTCTTTTGCGCAACGAAACGCTGAGCGCCGCCTCAGGCTTGCTCTACGGCTTACACCCCGCGCTTGTGGAAAGTGTCGCCTTCGTTTCGTCGCGCTATGACCTGCTGATGACCACTTTCCTGCTGCTTGCGTTCTGGCTGAGCCTCGTCTTGAACGGCTGGAAGCGTGTGGTGGGCACAGGGGCTGCCCTGTTGTGCGCGATGCTCTGCAAGGAGATGGCGGTTATGGCGCTCCTTGCATTTCCTGTGGCGTACTGGGCAATACACAAAGCTTCGGCTAACGCGCCTCGCCCTGATCGCACGCTTTATATAGGTTTTGGCGTGATTCTTGCACTTTACCTTGTGCTTCGCTGGCTGGCGTTGGGCTACTTGCTCACTGCGCCTGCCGAGGGAGCGCAGGTCGAGGCGGGCACGCCACTCCAGCACCTGTTGCTTGTGGGGCGCACCTTTGCCACGCTGATGGGGTTGGTGATCTTCCCATTTTTCAGCGTCTCTCCAGTGCATCACTCACCCCTGCCCATACCTCTGAACGATTGGCTTGCGTGGGTTCAACTGGCTTTCTCCGTGGGGGTGATTGTCGTGATGGGGCTGGCGGTCAGGCGCGCGCCTGTGCTGGGCGGCATGTTCTGGGCAGGGGTAATCCTGCTGTTGCCTGTGCTGAACCTGCGCCCGCTGGAGTTCGCTTTCGGCGTGTTCACAGCGGAGCGTTTCCTGACCGCGCCGCTGGCGTTTTTCGTGCTGGGCGTCAGCGCGTGGGGGGCTGGACTGTTGCAGCGTGGGGTCTCGCGCCTCTGGTGGGCGGGCGTGGGGCTATGGGCGACGGGCGCACTGATTGCCTCGGCGCTTGTGCTGCCTAACTGGCGCGAGTCGGGCGTCTTCTGGGAGTGGGTGACTCGCGCCGCGCCTAACTCCCCCGTCGGCTACAGCAATCTGTCAGATTACTACAACAAGCGGGGCGACTTCCAACGCGGGCTGGAGTACGCCGAGCGCGCCATCCAGATTGCGCCTGAGAGCGGCATGGGCTGGGTCAACAAAGGCGTTGCGCTGCTGCGACTGGGCAACCCACAGGGCGCGATAGAGATGTTCCGCAAAGCCACCCAAGTAGACCCCCAAAATGTGATTGGCTGGAATAACCTCGCGATTATGCTCGCCGAGCAGGGTCAGTTAGACGAGGCGGAACAGATTGTGAAAAAACATGTGCTGGGCAAAGTACCGCTGATGCTGGGCTATCAAGCGATGGCGTACATCCAGCTATTGAAGGCGCGCCCCGACTTGGCGGAGCCGTATGTGCAACAGGCGCTCCGGCACGCTTTTCATGTAGAGGGTTCGCTGGCGGCGGAGCTGGCAGACAGACTTCGCTCCGCCGAAACCTGGCTGGCGAGCGCCTACCGCGCAATGCTGAACGGCGACCTGCCCTTAGCGCAGCGCTTGCTGGAAGAAGGCAAGCGGCGCGACCCCGACAAGCTCAGCCTCGCCTTCGTGGAGGGGATGCTTCTGTTGCGTCAGGGGCACATCCGTGAGGCGGAAGTCCGAGCGCAGGCGCTCTTGCAGGAAGGCTACAACGACCCCCGCCTCTACGAACTACTTGCGGCGTGCGCCGAGCAACAGGGCGATACAGCGACGGCGCGTGCCCTGCGGGAGAAGGCAAAACGCTGAGCCAGCTTCAGGTATACTTCCAGCGTGAGAGCGTGGCGACTCCTGTTCTGGCTGCTAACGCTGGTTCTGTTTGTTGCAGGCTGTCAAGCTCCTCAAAGAGCAACACAACCGCCCCAGCGCGTCTCAGCAGAAACGCTTCAGGTGGTCTTCTTTGATGTTGGGCAGGGCGACAGCGCGCTGATTCTGTTTCCCAACGGCAAGACCATGCTGATTGACGGCGGACCGACTTCGGCGGGCGCACGCCTCGTGGCAAAACTGCGCCAGCGTGGAATCCAGCGGCTGGATTGGGTGGTCGGCACGCACCCGCATAGCGATCATATTGGTGGGCTGATCGCGGTTCTCAAGGCATTCCCCGTTGAGGAGATATGGGATAGCGGCTTTGTGTACGAGTCGCCCGTCTATCGTGATTACCTGCTGGCGGCGCGCGCGGCGAAAAATCAGGCGGGCAAGCGTCCCCCGTTTCGCGTTGCGCTCAAAGGCACAAAAGTTCAGCCTGCTCCCAACATCACGGTGGAGGTGCTGGCGCCCAGCAAGCCGTACCTCACGGGCACGCAGTCTGACCCGAATAACAATAGCATCGTGTTGCGCATAGACGCTGGAGGCGCGCGTTTTCTCTTCACGGGCGATATGGAGGGGGCACTGCGCCGTCGGCTCTATCAGCAGGGAGCGAACCTGCGCGCAGAGGTGCTGAAAGTCGCCCATCACGGCTCTCATGACGGCACGGATATGGCTCTGCTCCGCCGCGTGCGTCCCCGAATTGCTGTGATTTCCTGTGCGCTGGGCAACCCTTACGGGCATCCCCACAAAGAGGCGCTGCAAGTGCTTCAGGCGTTCGGCGTGCGGGTCTACCGAACCGACCTGCATGGGGACATCACCCTCCGCCTTGTGGGTAAGAGCCTGCAGGTTTCTACTGAGCGCACGAGCCCCGTTGTGGATGGGCGCTCCCCGCATGAACGCACGCGCTTTATCGGCAACCCCCGAAGTAAAGTTTACCATGCGCCCGATTGCGCACGCCTGCCGCAGCCCAGCAACCGCGTCTACTTCCCCACGCGCGAGGCGGCTGAACGCGAGGGCTATCGCCCTCATAAAGAGTGTCTTGGAGATTAGAGGCTGCTCAGGAAAATAAGCAAGCAACGGGGTTGTCGGGCGTATGTGCTGACGGCTGAAGCCGTTCCTATGAGACGAAGCCGACCTCCGTCGGCTAAAAGAGCCAGCGCAGGCTGGCTTTGTTTATTAGGAACGGCTTCAGCCGTCACTGTTTCAGGTGGCATCGTGGGTTCCAGAAGGTATCTTTGCGACAGAGCAGGTTCACCCTTCTGGGTTCAAGCACGAATCATAGACACTCCCCTACTGACTACTTCATCTTATCCATCAAATCGTAAATCGGCGAGATGACCGAGAATGCGAACACGCCTATCACCAGCCCCAGAAAGAGCATCATCATCGGCTCGAGGGTGGAGGTCAGCCCCTTGAGCTTCTGTTGCACCTCGTCTTCGTAAAAAGCGGTGATTTCGCCCAGCATTTCGGGGAGCGCGCCCGTCTTCTCGCCTGCAGCCACCAGCTGAATCACCAGGGAGGGGAAAATACCCGTATCTTTAAGCGCCTGCGCCAGCGGGATACCTGTTTCTACCTGTGCCCGTACCTGATGTAGAGCAGTTTCCATGCGATGGTCGCCTGTGGTTGCGGCAGCCAACTCCAGTGCCCGCGGCAGGCTGACCCCCGTGCTGATGAGCGTTTGAAGCGCAGAAAGCACGCGCGTCAGGATCACCTTCAGCGTGAGGTCGCCCACAAGCGGCAGGCGCACCACCCAATAGCTGAGCCTTTCCCGAATTCGGCGCACACGCCACAGCCCCCACAGCGCGCCCAGGATTAGAATCGGCGAGAGCATCACCAGCACCTTATTTTTTGCACCCAGCATTCCCAGCGCCACCAGTAACTTCGTTGTCAGCGGTAGGTCCACCGCCATCTGTTGAAACATCTCGGCGAACTTGGGCACAATAAACGCCACCATATACGCCATCACGAACAGCGTGGCGACCAGCACCACTGCAGGGTACATGAGCGTCGACTTGACCCGTCGCGCCAGCCCCAGCGATTCGTTGAGGTAATCTGCCGCGCGTTTCAGCACGGTGTCAAGGCTGCCGCTGGCTTCCGCCGCGCGAATCAGACTCACATACAGATCAGGAAACACCAGCGGATGCTTGCCCATCGCCTCCGAGAGCGAAGTACCCCCTTCCACATCGTGCTGAACCTGCTCTAACGCCGTGCGCAGGATTCCGGGACGCATATGCTGGATAATACTCTGGAGCGATTCCATTATCGGCACGCCCGCCCGAATCATCACGGCGAACTCGCGGCTGAAGGCAACCAGGTCTTCCAGCCTGACCTGCTGGAACCGCTGGAGCCAGCTGGGTGCGTCAGCGCGAGCGCGTGCCCGCTTTTCGCGCACCTGCACCACGAAGTAGCCCTCGCGATGGAGTTGCTCCAGCGCGGCTTGCAGGCTGGGCGCCTCAACCTGAAGCGTTTTCGGCTCGCTCTGTGCCGAGCGGACACGACATTCGTAGTACGGCATAACCTATCAGGCAACCTCCGCTGGATAGGAAGGCGATTCGGGGGTGTCGTCTATATCGTTTGCCACAACGCGCAGCACCTCTTCCAGACTGGTCTCGCCCCTTAGCACCAGTCGCAGGGCGTCGCGATAGAGCGGCACCATGCCGTTCTGAATCGCGCTCTCCCGAATCACAGTGGTTGGCTGGTGATGCGTGATGTGGTGGCGAATGGCGTCGTTGACTTCCATCAGTTCCACAATCGCGCGGCGCCCGCGATAACCCGTGAATTGACAGCGATGGCAGCCGCGACCTGCATAGAGTGTGCGCCCCTCTACCATTTGTGGTGTCAGGCGGAGGCGTGTCAGCAACTCAGGGTCCGGCGTTGTCGGCTCGCGACATTCGCGGCATAACAGGCGCACCAGCCGCTGGGAGAGAACCCCCACCAGCGCAGAAGCCAGCAGAAACGGCTCTACCCCCATCTCTATCAGGCGTCCGGGCGCGCCCGCCGCCTCGTTTGCATGGAGCGTGGAGAACACCATGTGCCCCGTGAGTGCCGCCTCCACTGCAATCACGGCGGTCTCGCGGTCACGAATTTCGCCCACCAGCACCACATCGGGGTCTTGGCGCAAAATCGCCCGCAAGCCCGTGGCGAAGGTCAGCCCTGCACGGGGGTTCACATTTGCCTGTGTAATGCCTGGCAACTGGTACTCCACAGGGTCTTCAATCGTGATAATGTTGCGCTCCGGAGTGTTCAGGTGGCTGAGCGAGGCATAGAGCGTGGTGGTCTTCCCCGAACCCGTCGGACCGCACACAATCAGCATCCCGTAGGGGCGCTCAATAATGCGTTTCAGCTGCGTCAACACCGCTTCGTCCAGCCCCAGCTTCTGCAGGTCAAACCGCTCGGTGGACTTTTCCAGAATACGCAACACGACCTTCTCGCCATGCACGCAAGGATAGGTGGAGACGCGCAAATCATAATCCTGACCGCCGATGCGGTAGGCAATTCGCCCATCCTGCGGGGCGCGTTTCTCGGCGATATCGAGGTTGGACATAATCTTGATTCGCGCCACCACCGCCTCATGCAGTTCGCGCGGGATTTCAGCGGTCGGGCGTAGCACGCCGTCGATGCGCTCTCGCACGCGGGTGTTGCCTTCCATCGGCTCAATATGCAGGTCGCTGGCGCGGTCGGCAATCGCGCGGTTCAGCACTGCCTCTACGAGTCGAATAACGGAGCTATCTTCCTCCTCCGCCGTGCGCATCCGCCGGACGACGGTTTTGACATCCTCGTCCAGCCCGTAATAACGCATCAGGGCGTCCTGAATCTGGGGGCGCGGCGCGACCGCAATTGCAATTTCGCGCCCTGACGCCGTGCGCAAATCGTCCAGCGCCACAATATCGGCGGGGTCCGCCATCGCCACCACGAGTTGCGACCCTTGCACGCCAATCGGGACTGCTTTACAGCGAAGAGCAACCTCGCGGGGTACCAGTGCCAGCGCTTCAGGCTGTACCGTGACAGTTTGGAAGTCCAGCAGGGGCACGCCGTACATAATGCTCAACACGCGGGCGCGCGTGCGCTCGTCAATCGCGCCGATGCGCACGAGGTACTCGTCCACAGGCTCCTGCAGGTCAGTTCGTGCCGCAATCAACTCGCCCAGACGCTGGGCATCTATAATCCCCTCTTCTATCAGTACATCGGTGAAGCGTCGTAGCATGGCGACCTCCTATTCGCGCAGGATTTCGGGTTTCAGAAAGATGACCAGCTCGTTCTGCATCGTAGATTTGCGTCGGCTCTTGAACAGCTCGCCCAGCACGGGCAGCTGACCCAGTATCGGCACTTGCGAAAGCGTGCGCACCTCTTCTTCCCGAATCAGCCCGCCTAATGCAATCGTTGTGCCGTCTTTGACGCGGATTTTGGTGCGCAGCTCACGGGTGGCAATCTGAGGGAAGCTGCTGTCCCCCACACGCAGGAACCCCGTAATCACACTCACCTGCGGATAGATGTCCAGCGTAATCGTACCTTCGGGTTCGGCATAGGCACGCACTACCAACACAATCCCCACCTGCTGTTCGCGCACATCGAACAGGGGCGTGCCTGCCGTGGTTGTACCCGACACAACGGGATACAGTACCCGGTCGCCAATCAGAATCTGCGCGGTTTCGCCGTTGAGCACCGAGATGCTGGGGTTCGCGAGCAGTTTCGCGGCGCCACGCTGCTCCAGCGCCTTCAGAGTCGCTTCAAACCCCAGCGGTGCGCGCCACACCGTGCTGGTATCAAACGGCTTGAGCAGGGTTTCGTTGGCAATCTGGTCTTTCTCGCTGGTGCGCACGATTTCTTGAAGCACCAATTTGCTCCATGTGTAGTCCAGCCCCAGCTCTTTGAGGGCGTTGCGCGACATGTCCGAAACCGTCACTTCAATCCGAATCTGCATTGGAGGCTGGTCGAGGCGTTTCGCGGTTTCGAGCGCCTGCGCCACTCGGTCTGCATGACCGTACAGCAAGAGTGTGCGTACCGATTCCGCAGTTTCTGGGGTGGAGCCTTGCGTGTTAGACTGCATCGTGCCAGAAGAGCCTATCCCACCGATGCTACCGCCAGTAGTGGTCAACTGCGGCGAGTACGACGGCACGCCTGGCAAAACCTTCACATCAGGATGCACCTGCTGGAGGGTGGTCAGCAAGCTGGCGGTGTTCACAAAGCGCACAGTGTAGACCTCCACAACGGGCGGCTGTGGCGGCGCGGTCGTCTGGGGCGCAGGGGTATCCCACGCTGCCAACTGCTCCTTTTTGCCGACCACATAGCAGCCTTCAATCAAGCGATATTCCAGTCCCAGAGGCTTGAGCAGAATCTCCAGCGCCTGCTCCACACGCACATTTTTCAGGATGGCGTTCACTTTCAGGTCTTCGCCCCCTGCCAGCACAATATTGACCTCTGCTTGCTTCGCCAGGGTCTGGAGCGCCATGCCCAGCGGCACGCCCTCCAGCTCCAGGTCAAAGGTCTTCTGGGGGTAAGCGATGCCCAGCAGAAGAGCCATCAGCACCAGAACAAACCCGCTATTTCGCATGGGATACCTCCACAGTAAAGGTCTGCTCGCCATACCGCACGATGATGGCGTGAGGGGTTATTTTGAGGATGCGCCATTCGGCGTCGGGCGCGTTTGTGGCGCGAACAAAGCGCCCATTCCATTCGAGGATGGCAGTAATCTGTCCGTCCTCGCGATTTCGAATCTGCCCTCTCAGGCGTGGTGGAGAGGAGACCGTCGCCTTGTCTTGCGGTGCGCCGCTGGTAGACGAGGGTTCTGACTCTGCCCGTTCAGATTTACCTCTCTCGCCCCCTACTTCAGGGGGCGTCACGAACACAGGGGGCACGGTAAGTTCTTTCGGCGGCTCCCACTTGCCTCTGGGAGACGATTCAGAAGGAGTGGCTGTCGTGGCGACCAGCCCTGCCGTCGCCGCTTCGGACACAAACGGCTCTGTATGTTCCGCGCGAAACTGGAGCAGTTGGGCGCGAATCTGCTGATAAACCTCCGGCGCCAGCGAGGAGGCAGGGGCAGCGCTGGAAGTTCCCGAAGACGCCTCTGCAGGAGGTGCGGGCGCGTCCACGGGAGCAGACGGCGGTTCGTTCCCTGTGAAAAGGCTGTAGCCTGCTATCAGCAGGCAAACCCCCGCTCCCAAAACCATCACCGACTGGCGATTCAGCTTTTTCATGAGGTTGCGGCTCCTTGCTGAGCGTTCGGGTCTGGCAGAAGCACCTCCATCTCCACTACCACCTGCAAGCGCCCGTTCTGTGAGCCTGCACTGCTCATCTGCACGCCGCGCAGTTTGACAACGAGCGGGATACGCTCCAGCTGCATCAGCCAGCCCATCGTCTGCGCAGTGCTACCCTGTAACTGAAATCGCAACAGGCGCGGCTTCCATCCCCCCTCCACAGGAGGCGCGTCCATTACCTCGCTACTTTCCACGCTCATAACGCTCAGCCCTTGCTGCTGTGCAGATTGGCTTAGCAGCCCGATTGCGTAGGATTGCGGATTGGGCGCTTGTTGAACTTTTTCAGCAATTGTTGCAATTTCTTGATAGAGCGCCTCCTCTTCTGGGGACAGACTCTGCTCCTGCTGTGGTGTCAGTACCTGCGCCCGCAGACTTGCGGTTTCCTGACTGATGCGCTGGAGCGTGTAAACCCCCGAGCCCCATACGATCCCTGCCAGAAGACCGATCCCCACAGCGCCTTTGCGAACCCGTGCGAGCCAGGCAGAATCCAACACCAGCCGCGCCCAGAGCCGTGTGAGGCTCATTCCTGTTCCCCTCCTGTCCCTTCGGATTGTTGCGTGGTGGGATCCGTTGTGGGCAG